>NZ_QOHO01000055.1 GCF_003432035.1 Lacrimispora amygdalina | reverse complement strand
TACTTGACGGGAAGCAGTTCAGTTAGGGCTCTCTTCCTTTTTTTATTTATTTTCTAATGATGTCATTCACCATGTTACGATTCTGTCAATCAGACTCTTCTGCTCCGTTGCCGTTCTTCTTAAGTAAATCCTTGTAGTCTCAATACTTTCATGCCCCATAAGGTCAGCAAGAAATGAGATATCGTTGTATTTTTCCAAAAAGTTCTTCGCATATCTGTGCCGAAAGGAATGAGGATAGACTACGTTGGGATCAAGTCCGTATTTTATTGCATATCGTTTTAGCTGCTGCCCAACTCCTCTGGTAGAAATCCGGTCTCCAAAACGGTTTGTAAATAAATAACCGCTGGTTTTCTGATTTTGATTCATCCATGTCTGAACTTCTTTTTTCAGCTTTTCCGGAATGTAAACTCTCCTCAGCTTTCCCCCCTTGGAATAAAGATCTAGATACCCAAGTTCAACATGCTCCGCTTTTATTTGTATCAGCTCACTAACTCTGGCACCAGTTGCTGCCAAAAACCACACGACGAAATACCATTCCATATTTCCATCCTGCTTTAGTCTCTTTTTCAAATATTGATAATCCGCATTGCTGATGACATTCTCCAGGAAATTTTTCTGTTGTATTTTTACATTTTTTAGCTGCAGCGGCTGCTGTTCCATGTAATAGAGATATTTATTCATGGCCTGAACCTTTAAATTTACGGTTTTGGGTTTGTAGCTTTCCATCAGATAACCTTTATAAGCCAATAAATTTTCTTTACTGATATCGGTATATTGGGTAAAATAAGATCTTACTGCAGATATATAAGTAACGATTGTACTTTCAGATAAATTTTCTTTGCGAAGATATGTTTCAAACGGCATTTGTGCCTGCGTTTGTGCCTCCATTTGCTGTCCTCCATACGCAAAATTTTACTGCATATCATTTTTTAATGAGAATATTATAAGACCAACCTGGCATAGATGAAGGGCATTGCCCCATAGCCCACTATCCTGCCATGCTGCAACGCCCCTGCTTCCATCATCAACTATCTTTCCGTACTTGTTTCTGAATGACCATAAAAGGTAAGCAGATATAATCCGCAGATCCCTACCACGGCATACACGATCCTTGACAGCCAGGTCATGCTGCCGAAAATAAATGACACCAGGTTGAAATTGAAGAAACCTACCAGCCCCCAGTTTACTGCACCGATGATGGCAATTGTCAGAGCTGTGTAATTTAATGCTTTATTTCCCATGGCACTACCTCCTTTTCCCTTATATTATGGAGTAGCTCTCTGGTTTTTATACATTATTTTCCCAAACTCGTGATTCTTGACCTGATTTCATCCTCTCTGTCTTTAAATAAAAGACTTTTGTTATATTGATAATACCTTTCACACTCATACTCCTTTAAGAATTTTACACTGTAAAAGCCGGAATTTAATTCAGTAATAAACAGGACCAGCTCCTGTCCTGTCACAAATGCCGCTTCCAGAAAATCAAAAGCATGCTCCAGGGCTTTTCCACTCTCTGCAAAGAGCATATCATAACGTTTTATTTCCTCCTGAAACATCTTCCGTATATGATTCCAGTCGTCTTTCACATCATTTTTTTCAGATTTCTTTAAGGTTTCTTCTATTTTAAGCAGCAGTGCCTCCACATCACGGTACAGAAAATCCTCCCGCCTGTTCAGAAGTCCTGCCTCCCGTTTTTGCTTTAAAGATTCACTCCACTGGTTTCTTATTTTAAACAACCGCTCCTCCATGGAAACGTCTGAGTTAATATCCGTTTCCGGATCAGCCTTTTTCAATTCCTCCATTAAAAGACCCGTCCTGTCTCCCTGATCAGCAACTGATTTAAAATGCTGCCCAAGTCTGGACAAGAGAAGTCCCATTACGTTCAGTTTTTCATCAAAGGGAGCACGGCCTAATTTGTTACACAGGCTTTCACGAATTGTACCTGAGAGAATCTCGTCAATCTGATAATCATCCCGGTATTTGTAATACAATTCCAGATAATTAGCAAAGTCTTTGGCAATCTTTGGAAACTGAATATATTCTCCGACCACATCCCTGTCTGGCTTCTTTCCCAGACGTTCATAAATCTTTATAAAGCTGGATAAATCCTCCCAGCCTCTTGGTGTAGCAAAAAATTTCCCATCTACCGTAGTTTCAATCCGGCAGAAATTATCAGTTCTGGCGTTTAGATAGGAAATAACTGCGGGATGAATCTCATGCTCATAGGCATATGTCTTCCATACCTCATAATCCGGTTCTACGTGAATCAGTTTCATTCTGTCTAAGGTAACCACATCAAAATCCCTGACCGATTTGTTGTATTCCGGAGGGTTTCCGGCAGTTACAATAATCCAGCCTTCGGGAATACGGTGATTTCCAAAAGTCTTATACTGAAGAAACTGAAGCATGGTAGGTGCCAGTGTTTCTGAAACGCAGTTGATTTCATCGATAAAGAGAATTCCTTCCGATAATCCTGTGCTCTCTATCTTATTATACACAGAGGCCACAATTTCACTCATGGTATATTCCGTTACACGAGACTGTTTCCCTCCAAATTCTTTATCTGTTATAAACGGAAGTCCCACCGCACTCTGTCTTGTATGGTGGGTAATGGTATAAGCCACCAATCCAATCTGGCATTCTCTCGCGATTTGCTCCATGATCTGTGTTTTACCCACTCCGGGCGGCCCCATTAAAAATACCGGTCTCTGCCGCATACCAGGAATCTCGTAAGTGCCGTAGTCATCTTTTAGTAAATAAGCCTCTATCGTATTCCTGATCTCTTCTTTTGCTCGTTTTATATTCATCGTTTTTTGTTCTCCTGTAATTTTACTTCCAGATCTTCTCTGGTCAATACAACCTTCATTGCCCAGCCCGGCACTGATATGTCCTCATACTGATCTTCCATAAACACGAATGCCGTTTCATAGGGAGGCATTTTTACGGGATAAATTCCTTTTCCGTCTGTAAAATATAACAGCCCACGAAGCTTTTTAAATGCCCCCTTATTAAGAAGCCCATTCACATATTCAAATGCAGGCCGAAAATCAGTTCCCCCGAACCCGGAAAGAGTAAACTGCTTCATATAATCTTCCATCTCTTCCCGGCTTGTAATGATGGCATCGGAACGGATCTGTTCGTCACACTGTATGATATGAATGTTTAATTTACGAAAATAGCTTTCCGTTTCTCCAAGCACCTCATAGGTCTGCTCTAAAAAACTACGCACCAGATCTCCAGAGACTGACATGGAAGTATCGATCACTATTACAAAATCTTCTATTTTAAAAACCTCTCTTGTTTCAAGAGGCTCGATTAAAGGCATATTTTTATAGAGCGTTAAGCCATAGGTATAAAATATCGAATCAAAGGAATCAGGATCCACCTCCGCTTCCTCTTTTAAAACTGCGAATTTTCTTAAGAACCGTTTATAATCATAACGTTCCCGGTTTTCTATTTTCACCTGTTCCAAAAGCTGCCTGGAGGATTCGTCATCCTTTTCTCCGAAGGATTCCATCTCGGTTTCCATCTTCTCCCTGATATCCTGCCATTTATTCTGACGTTCCACCTTAAAACGGGGATCTTCTTCCTGTTCCCACTTATCATGGCTGTCCACATAGAATTCTGCCTCCATGCGGCGAAACGCTTCCTCTGAAGGATTCATTTCCATAAGAATATGGTAAATTCCTTCCGCTGTAAAAACTGGTAGTTTCGTTCTAAACTGTCCATATATTTCACGCCGGTATGGTGACTGGTGTCGGAAAACTGATTTTACATAAAATCCGTCCAGAATAGATTCAACCGCTATGTCACAAGCCAGATCCCAGTAGTGCTTTTGACGGTTACCCATAGAACCAAGGTGGCAGAACAAACAGTGAAACAGCATATGGAGGCAGGCCCGGTTGATTAAAATGCGGCCTCTTTGGAACATGGTAAACAGGAGCTCCGGCTGATAATAGATCACATAGCCGTCCGTGCTCATCCCAGAACCTGACCGCTCTGCTTCAAACCTAAAACTGCTTAACGCAACATCCAGATATCTGAAGTTTAAATAAAGTTCGTTTCTTGCATTGTCCAGAATTTCATGTCCAAGTTCTACCTCATTCAGTTCATCAAGCTGACGCTGTCTCACCGGATCAATCATTTCAATACCTTCTTTCTATACGCTACTTGGTGCTGTACCTTTCTATGTTAATGAAAACACGAAAAATTCATGTTAAAGAGAAAATGTACGTTTTTTTACTGGAAAACGCAAATGTCTTAAATCCATTAAAGAACTTAACAGCTCCGTATTGTTATGTTCCGATGCCAGATCAATCATCCGGTCAAGATCCACCTGGTCCCTGCAATACTCTTTCGCCAGCCAGAGAAAAAGTTCACTCTCACTTAGGGCCGCCTCTCCTGCCGCCTTTAGATGCTCTCTTAAATAATCTTCATAAATCTTACGGTCTCTGGGGAGCAGATTAAGGGGGGTATACAGCCTTCCAAGAGCAAGAGCCGCCGTCAGCCGGTCTGATTCCTGAACTCGGACATGGGGAAATAATGCGTCATATTTATGGAACTGGAATTCTGACTGGGCAAAACAATACCGGTACATATGTCCGCACCCATGCATCTCGCGGAATATAATCCTGGCAGGTGTGTGTTCCACCGATTCTTCATACATCTCAGGAAATATCAGCCTTGCGGTCATATTCCCAGAATAATAATTTACGTAAAGTTCCTGACGCAGCTCCGATACAATTCCCTGCATACAGGAATGATTTCCCTCTGTAATATGAATATCCAGTTTTCTGATTCCCAAGCAGCCGGTGAACAGACCGGAACCCAAATCAATTATGGAACTGTAGCATTCGAGACGGCGGAGCTCAAAACAGTTATAAAAGGCATAATTTCCAATTTTTCTAATGGAGGCCGGTAGATATAAATCCACTAAGCGTTCACAGATGACTTCCGGAGGGAGCTCCTTTTCACCGTTGGAAACCGTATTTCCCTCCTCATCGCACATTTGAAAGTCATTACCGGCGAGGGAAAGCATCTCACTCCTTCCCGCGCCATCGGAAAAAACATACTCTGCCAGCTCTGTCACGGGCAGACCTCCAATCTTATCCGGTATACGGACAGTTCCCCCGTATCCTCTGCACGCCAGAATCCGCACATGATCATTTACTTTCTGATATAAAAACATTTTAATACCTCTCCAATGGATCGTTTAACAAATCAATATATCAGAAAAATGAAATAAAATCAACCGCCTCATACTATTTATAAAATTTTATACATAAAAAAAGGAGAATCTCAAGGAAAATGAACTCTTTCCATAAGATTCTCCATAATCGGATCAATCATTCAGTGTTATATTCATGCTTCCCATACGGTAACCGTCTAAATCCAGCGTCACGTATGTAAAACCAAGTCGATGAAACTCCGACGTTATCATGTTCTTTTTAGGTTCTGTTATAAGCTGTGCAATCTGATCCGGAAGCACTTCAATCCTGGCAATTGTACCGTGAATCCGAACTCTTACTTGAGAAAACCCCATGTCCAGTAAAAGCTGTTCTGCTTTGTCAACCATAGACAGCTTTTCCCTGGAAATTGTTTCCCCGTACACAAACCGGCTTGACAGGCATGCAAAAGACTGTTTGTTCCAGGTATTTAACCCCAGGTTCCTGGATAATTCCCTAATTTCCTCTTTATTCAGTTCTGCATACCGCAGCGGACTGTGTACTCCCAGCTCGGCAACCGCTTTCAGTCCCGGGCGGTAATCACCATTATCATCTAAATTGGAGCCTTCTGCAATCTGCTTTATGCCATATTCTGCTGCTACCTCCGCAACCTTTTCAAACAGTTCATGTTTGCATAAATAACATCTGTTTTTGGGATTGCTGCTAAAGCCTTCTATATCCAGTTCCTCACTGTCAACAATAAAATGCCGGATTCCCTCTTTCCTGCAAAACTGGGCCGCCTCATTCAGCTCCCGTTCCGGAAAGGAGCAGGACCTGGCCGTCACTGCAATCACACGGTCTCCAAGTACTTCGTGTGCTGTTTTTAATAAAAATGTTGAATCCACCCCTGAAGAAAAAGCAACTGCAAGGCTGTCCAAATTCGAAATATAAGCTCTCAGTTTCTGATCTTTCTCTTGAATTATCATATAGTCTCCTTATACCACACTTCATTAATATGTTTATAGGAATTATAGCAATTGAAGGGGAGGGTGTCAACACCCCATTTTCACAAACTCTTCACAGAACCATCATGATCTGGTCACATTTTTCCGGTATATTAATAATCACAAAGAGGTCAATAACCTTTTCATATAAATACTTTTTCATACTTCAGCCGGTAGGATCCCGCCAATCTTACCGGCTCCTCCCTTTATCCCCCCCTGTTAAACATCTGGAATCCTTACCTTATTTGTCAATTACTGCTTTTCGAACCATTCTTTCTATATTTCAACATATTGCTATTGGTGTTACAATTAAGTTGTTCAAAAAACAGAAAAAAGAGGGAGGTAATTGTTTATGTATTTTGATTTCAGTTCCTGTAATATCAGTGATTTATTAAAATTAATTTCTCAGTTTTGCAAATAGCAGTTTCTTATGGGGTTCAGCCAGATTGGTTGAACCTTTTTTAATGGATACCGGACTTAGTACATTTGCTCAGGTTGTCAGCAGCCTTTCTTACTTTTTATTGACTAAATGAGCCAATTTCAATCAAATTACCTTCCGGATCTGCAATATAGCAGGTGCGCTGTCCCCAGTTTTCCGTTGTTGGTTCTAAAACAGGGGTTGCTCCTTTTGTAATTACCTCTTGAAATGTGGAATCTACAGCATCAAAATTTTCCACGCTTAGCGCTATTTCGTAATGCCCATTGATTGCCTTTGCATAACTAAATCCCCTGTTTGTCATCTTCTCAAAATCACTTCTCCGATACATCAAAAACAATGTACCATCTTTTTCCAGATAAACATTCGTTGCATTTTCGTCTTCTTTTATTTCAAACCCAAGAACATCGCGGTAAAACCGTACCATCACTGCCATATCCTCTACGAAAATTCCAAATCCATCTAATTTCATTTTCTTAATCATGCCTCCTGTTTTTTGACAATCATACAACATATAACAGGACAACTGTCTGTCATAATAAAAAAATATATCTGGCACAGCTGTTCTTCTGAAATATACTAAAATGCAGGATAAAGAAATGTTCCCATTTCCTCACCCTGCATTTACTACCTCTAGTCTCCAACCTTCCTTGCTTCAAACATCTGGCTCAGTACAAGCCAGTTTGCCCGGAAGAACTGCATGATCTGCCAGTAGCCGGCTCCCGTTAATCCATATTCTTTAATTAAATCAAATTTGGCTTTATAACTCCTCACATCTTCAAACCAGACCTCATGCTGAATTCCGAACTTCCAGTAACGGAAAAACGGGGACATAGCCTCTTCATCAAACTGAATCTCTGCTCCATTTTCAATGGCAATCTGTATCGCTTCCAGATTACTTACGGTTTCGGCTCTCGTAACTCCCCGCTCATATGGGAGAGGCCAGTCATATCCATAATTTGGTATCCCCAGGCTAATCTTATATAATGGAATCTCGGTTATCGCGTAGTCAACCACTTTCCTGACCATGTTGATTGGCGCAACTGCCATGGGGGGGCCGTATGTATAT
>NZ_QOHO01000054.1 GCF_003432035.1 Lacrimispora amygdalina | reverse complement strand
TCGTGGCTGCTTTTTTGTATTTTACTTTGATATAATATGATGATCATCACCTGTCGGAAATAATCATGTCAATTCCTCGCTGCAGGGTTTCTGCGCCCATTGCTACAAAAATTACGGTAAATCCACTAACAAATCCCAATGCGCCCAACAAAGTCTTTTTGTGGTGTGCTGCCCACCGCCTGCAAAATAGGAGATATAGATGGGCAGAATAGGAAGCAGGCAGGGCGATATGAAGGTGATGATTTCCTCCAGGAAAGTTATTGCATATTGCATGAACCGCTACACCCATTTCCGAACACACCGGACAACAGCCAGCCGATAAAGCCCATATGGGCCATCGTGATGAACGGGTTAGAAGTCAGCGGACAAGCTCCTGTGGAGCATCCCACAAAGTAGTAATATGCAAGGCCGACCAGAGCGCCGCCTGCGGTAAATAGAATTGGCTTCAGCCATTTTTTAATATTTTCTTTCATCTCATATTCCTCCTGCTAAATATTCCTCTGCATAGTGAACAGCGGTTGCCCCATCGGCTACAGCAGTCACGACCTGCCGCAATGCCTTTGTGCGGACATCCCCAACGGCGAATACACCGGGGATGTTGGTGCAGGTACTCTCATCTGCGATAATGTATCCAGCCGGATCAATCGTAATCTGATCTTTCACCAATTCGGTGGAAGGTTTTCTTCCGACGCTGACAAACACACCGTCGCAAGCAAGCGTGCTTTCCTCTCCGGTTTTCACATTCCGAGTCCGGATACCGGTCAGCTTTTCGTTATGGAGCAGTGTGACGATCTCACTGTCCCAGAGGAATTCTACATTTTCCGTTTTCATCAAAGGCTCATGGTAGATCTTTGTTGCTTTTAAGGTATCTCTCCGGTGAACGACGATGACTTTTTTGCAGATACGGGAGAGGATAAGGGCATCCGCCGCAGCGGTATTGCCACCTCCTGCGATGACAACCGTTTTGTTCCGATAGAACATTCCGTCACAGGCTGCGCAGTAGTGGACACCTTTGCCGATTAACTCCTGTTCACCATCAACACCCAGCTCTCTGGGGCCAGCTCCGGTAGCGAGCACAATGGTCTTTGCGTACATAGGGCCTTCGCTGGTCACCGCTTTCTTTATAGAACCGGACAGTTCCAGGGACAGCACCTCAGTCAGCTTGGTTTCCACTCCAAATCGTTCCGTTCCTCGCTTCATCTTTTCTCCCAGGGAGAAGCCGTCGATACCATCCTCGAAGCCGGGATAGTTGTCGATTTGCTCGGTCAGAGCCATCTGCCCACCAGCGGACAACTTCTCTAAAACCACGGTGTTCATACCTGCTCTGGCGGCATAAAGGGCTGCGGTATAGCCGCCGGGACCACCTCCTACCACGATCATGTCGTAAATATGCTGCACAGTAGTTGCTTCCTGCGTCTGGTGCTGTAAAGTTTCTTCAATGAACGCCACCAACTGCGCCCTGGATTCCGGAGCGACGATAGAGCCAAGAGCCTGTCCGCTGTGATAGATCAGCAGAGTAGGGACAACTTCTATAGCTTCGGCCTCAGCCAATTCCGGCTCATCATCAATGTTAACCGCAGTGAATACCAGCGTATCCTTATATTCCTCAGCCACGCTTTCTAATGCCGGAGCCAGACGGCGGCAATATACGCACCAAGGGGCTGAAAATTCCACCAAAACAGTTTTTCCGCTATGCACCATTTCTTCAAATTGATTTCTATTGATATTGATAACTGCCATATTGCCAGCTCCTTTCCTTTGTTTGATCATAGTATAGCCAATCTAAAATAACATTTCGGTGATGATATCACATAAAAAGAGCGGCATTGCTGCCGCTCTAAACTTTTTCGCTATTAAGTAATTCGAGGATATGTTCACTGGAACGGATGATTTGAGACTGCTTTTCTTTTATGGATGTTTTTCTTGTCTCCTCCAGCGAGAGAGAAGCATATAAATGAACCGTGTTTGCTTCCTGCCTAAGATAATCGTTATGCTGTTCAGCTGCAAGCTCTTGTTTCTCAAGAATACTATTTTTATTTTGCAGGTCACCAATCTGCTGTTGAAGTGATATCACTTTTTTCTTTTGGACATAGAGGAAATAAGCAAGAAGCAACAGGATAAGCGAAAAGATAATAATAATCATTCTTAGCTTTTATCCTCCTTTGTCAAAAGATAAGCCTTAACTGCATTACGGAGAGTTTCCAGTAGAACAGGCAAGGGCAAGACGGTCAATTTACCCGCATTCTTTTCAATCGCTATTTCCGATTCCGGTTGATTGGACAGAAGAATCACGGGTGTTCTTTTATCTGCCCTCCATGGCTGATCTGGCTGTTTTGTCAGAGGTTCTGTAACAATCCAAAGCATAGGCTTTTTCTTGCCAAGTTCTTTTCTTGCAGCTTCCGGGGTTTCAAATACAAGGATATGTTTGGATAAGTTTTGAAGTACCAGTCTCAGTCCGTTCCCATAGGCTGAATCACTGCACATAATGGCAATCGTAGCATTTGATTTCTCATCTTGTGATGCCTTTATAAAATCCAGAACAGGCGTATTATAAAGGTTGAAATCTTTCTCTGTATGTACTGCTTCATAATAAGCTCTGACCGCTCGGCACATTCTTCGGCAAAACTGTTCAATATCAATACGGATGTCCGTGAGGCTGTTGGCAGAACTTATTCTATCCAGTTGGCAAACTGAGGTTCCGCAATTCACACCCAAGTGAAAACGAATCGAGGTATTGTCCTCAGTATTTGCAAAGCCTTTGTTCTGGTGCAGGTATTCGCACCGAAGCTGCCAGCATCGTTCTCCGCAGATATAGGGAGAGATATCCTGCGCAGAGACTTTAAAGAAAGGTGCTGCGTATGTATCAAACCAACGAATATATTGATTTCCTACATCACGGGTTGGTCTCTGATTTCTGTCCAGAACAGCACGCCCATCCCGATAACGTTTTACAATTTCTGGGAAATCAATGCCGCCGCAAATATCAGGCAAAGTCAGCGCCAATGCCAAAGCAGATTGCCAGCGTCCATCCTCAATGTTCAGTTCTACTTCCTCTATGCGATGTAAAAAGGTAAAGCTGGCATTGTCTTGACTCATAGGTATCCTCCTGTAAAAAACCGCCTGCCGGAAACCGACAGGCGGCATACTTTTTACACTTCAGTCATCCACAGGCCGTGGAGATTGCAATAGGCGTAAACCGCAACCGCTTTATCATCTCCCAAGCAGAAGGTGACATTGGGTTTGTCATCGGGGTTCAGAGCCTTGCGCTGCCCACCGTTTTCGGTCTGGACATAGACCCACTCGATGAAGTGTTCCGAAAGCATCGGATGATCCACGCTGCCCACATTGACGGTGACGGTATTGCCCTCTACCTTAACCACAGGCTTGTGCTTCTCGCCACTGGCTTCTACGGTGTTGGGTACCAGAGCAGTCATTTTCTGACCGCAGCACATCATAGGAACACCTGCATCATGGATCATACCCACCAGATTGCCGCAGTGTTCACAGACAAAAAACTTTGCACTCATTTTCATTTCCTCCGTTTTATCAATAGTTTTCCGCACGCACTTCGAAGAATGCCTGAGGATGCTTGCAGACAGGACAGATCTCAGGAGCCTTGGTTCCTACTACGATATGTCCGCAGTTACGGCACTCCCAGATGGTAACGCCGCTCTTCTCAAACACCTGCATGGCCTCCACGTTGCTCAAAAGCTTGCGGTAGCGCTCCTCGTGCATCTTCTCGATGGCAGCTACGCCACGGAACTGTTCAGCCAGATCATGGAATCCTTCCTCATCAGCTTCACGAGCCATGCGGTCATACATATCCGTCCACTCGGCGTTCTCACCTTCAGCAGCATGGAGCAGGTTCTCGGCAGTATCGCCCAGCTCACCCAGAGCTTTGAACCACAGTTTGGCGTGCTCCTTCTCGTTCTCTGCAGTATGCAGGAACAGAGCGGCAATCTGCTCGTAACCGGCTTTTTTGGCTACAGAAGCAAAGTAAGTATACTTATTGCGGGCCTGAGATTCTCCAGCAAAAGCTTCCCACAGATTCTTCTCGGTCTTGGTACCTGCATAGGGATTTTTTGCAGGAGATGCAGCATCCTCAATCTTCACAAACTTGTCGGCAGGCTGCTTGCAGATGGGGCACTTAAAATCAGGTGTCATAGGGCCTTCGTGAATGTAACCGCAGACTGTGCATTTCCATTTTTCCATTTTCTTTTCCTCCATTTTTTCATTGAATTGAATGTTTTTTAACAGAGATTCCACAGCATCCACCGGAATGCCGGGATACGTTTTAATGCTTTCCAGGAATGCCCTGGTGTTACCGCTCTGAGGCAGCATAAAGCCGGCTTCCCTGCACAGATCCTCAGCCATCAAGCGAGAGGATTTTTCCACAGCGACGCTCAAGACATCGGGAAGCTGCGAAGCAATGTTCTCTGCATTGGCTTTGCTTTGAACTAAGCCACGAAGTGCTTCGACAACTTTTTCTTCTTTCGGCTGCTGGGGCGGAAGTTCTTTTGGAACCATAGAGATTGCAGAGGATGGACAGGCTTCGGCACAGGCACCGCAGCCGATACACTTTTCAAGATCAATGATGCTGTTCTCTGTATCAGTCGCTCCGGTAGGGCAGACATAGAGGCAAAGGCAATCCTTAGTACATAAGCGAAGATTTCTTACTGCATATTTTTCAGCCATAGTTATGTCCTCCCTTCCACTTTTTCAAATTTCCAACTGGGAACCTTACACACGGGACAAAGCTCTGGGGCTGTGTCGCCCACATAAACAAAACCACAGACCGTACAAACCCAGACACCGGTGTTTTTCAACATCTTATCTCCCTCAGATTCATATCGAGTCAGCAGAGATTGGAGCATTCGGGTAACCTTTTCACTCCACACCAGAGAGCGCAGACTACCCCGATCCGGCTTTTCACCGGCTACTGCATTGCCGTAAGGATATCCCACAGAGAGATCCTGTTCGATGAGATCCAGCAGCTTGGCTGTGCTGGCCTCCTCGACGGGCGCAGCCTTGCTTCTGAAGAACTCTGCCAGTTTTCTGAAATCATCTGCCTGCTGGGGCAGATACTGCTTTTCGCAGCCACGGGCCAGATTAGAGCAGATGATGCTCATTTCCATTGGAGAGAGTTCCTTGTCCACATGGGGCTTTTCAAGTACCTCCTGGGACGCTGTTTTTTCTTCTTTGGGTTTGAAAGCGTCTTTGCCTGCTCCGCAGAGGGGACACTTCCAATCGGCAGGAAGGTCTTCCCATTTGCCACCGACAGCTTCATCGTAAACGTAGCCACAAATGCTGCAAACATATTGTTTCATAGATTTTACCGCCTCCTTTGTCTATATTTTACCAAATCACGACACAAATTCCGTGACTTTATCACCTATTTAGCCGCAGGAGTGATGATCGCAGCCGTGGGAACCGCAAGAGTGACCTTCCCCATGGTGGTCGTGATGATCACACCGGACATTGGGATTGAAGTCCAGCTCACCTGCTACCAGCGCTTCTGCTGCTACATCAGCGCTTCCGGAAACACCACCGTAAAGCCGGACACCCGCATCGCTGAGCGCCATCTGCGCACCGCCGCCAATACCGCCGCAGATCAGGACATCCACCTTCAGGGCGCTCAGAAATCCTGCCAGCGCACCATGGCCGCTGCCGCCCGCATCCATAACCTCAGACGAAATGATATTTCCATCTTCCACATCATAGATTTTGAACTGTTCGGTGTGACCGAAGTGCTGAAAGATTTCTCCGTTTTCGTAAGTAACTGCGATTCTCATAATATGATCTCCTTTCGGTTTTTTGTGCATCGGATGGATTTTTTGCTGATAGCAATTTCTGCACCCGTAGGCTGCGCTGTTACCGCTACAGAGTGTAAAATCCCCTCCCTCGATTCGCAGAGGAAGTCCCTCAACCAGCGTATCGGCCAGTTTTTTGCGGGCAGCTGCATAAATCTGCTGAACCGTTGTTCTGGCAATATGCATATACTCTCCGCATTGCTCTTGAGAAAAACCTTCACGGTCAATCAGACGAATAGCTTCATACTCATCCACATTCAGGACAATGGGAGTCAGTTCCTCGCCGCCACGAACCGGAACAAAACCATCATTATCTGGCAGACAACATACTTTTCTACATTTTCTCGGTCTTGGCATAGATTCACCTCCATATTATTTACGGCATATGCCATTTATATGATCATTGTATATCTTCCTTTCCCATATGTCAACGGAATTATTGACATATGCTATAAATTATTTTATACTATGTGTATTCAAGGAGGTGTACCCATGGATTTTTCATCCTATTTTCCAATTTGGAACAAACTGACACCGACCCAGCAGCAGATTTTGGAGCGAAATGCAGTTTTACGAAAAGTGGACAAAGGGACTGTGATTCACAACGGAACTGTGGAGTGTACTGGTCTTCTGCTGGTAAGAAACGGACAGCTTCGTGCCTATATTCTTTCCGATGAAGGACGGGAGATTAGCCTCTATCGTTTGTTTGATCGGGACATTTGCCTGTTTTCCGCCTCCTGTATGATGAACAGCATTCAGTTTGAGATTACCATTGAGGCGCAGAAGGATACCACGATGTGGGTTATTTCTGCTGACACTTATCAGCGCATTATGAAAGAGTCTGCTGTGGTAGCTAATTTTACCAACGAAATTATGGCAACCCGTTTTTCTGAGGTCATGTGGCTCATGGAGCAGATCATGTGGAAAAGCTTTGATAAAAGGCTGGCAGGATTTCTGCTGGAGGAATGCAGCTTAGAGGGAACAAACATCCTCAAGATTACCCATGAAACCATTGCGAGCCACATGGGTACCGCCCGTGAGGTAGTTACCCGAATGCTTCGCTATTTCCAGAACGAGGGTATGGTCAAGCTGACTCGTGGTACTGTGACCATCACAGACGAAGAGAAACTCCGGGGACTGAGCGAATAATGAAATCGTTGCGAAATCGCCACCGGTATGTATGTACCGATGGCGATTGTTTTAGTGCGCCTGGCGGCGCACGTCACTAACGGATGAAAGTTCCGAATCCGCCCTAGTAGTGGGAAGGATATAGCCAAGACCAAGGGTGTCCATCGTGAGGTGGAATCTGAAGGAAGGTGGAGGCAAATCTCTGGTCTGACGAACAGAAATCGCATCAGGCTATAGTTAAGGATAAGGTTGCTAAACAAGTCAAAGTCCAATAACTACTCGGAATTAACTATAGTAAATGTGGCAGATAGATGGAGAGAAAGTGACGTGTGGTACCCAGGGAGGTCTCGTCAGCAAGTGGAAACAGAGTATGAAGCCTGTAGTAACAACGAATGGCGAGAAGTCAGCAGAAGCCATAGTAAACCGATGGTTGCAAACGTCGGTGAAGGGCTGAACTTTAGGAGGTACAAGCAATGAAAGTAACTGAAAGTAGATTTAAGAACAGACAACTTCATATTGAGGACTATCTGCAAATGGTATCTGCGGAACAGAAAGAGTATGCAGAAGTGTTCGACTACGGGAAGATTACTGAAAAGAGCGGTATCATCACAGACTATTGGACGAATAATCTCATGGAATTGATTTTGCGAAAAGATAACCTCAACAAGGCGTATAAGCGAGTAAAATCAAATAAAGGAGCAGGTGGAACGGATGGAATGCAGGTGGATGAACTTCTACCCTACTTAAAGGAAAACCAAGAAACCTTAATTCAAGAGATAAAGGGAGGTAGATTTAAGCCAAACCCAGTTCGAAGGGTAGAAATACCAAAAGAAACGAAAGGCGAGTTTAGAAAGCTTGGAGTCCCAACCGTGGTTGACCGAGTTATCCAACAAGCAATCACACAAGAACTAACTCCTATCTACGAGGAGCAGTTTACAGAAAACAGTTTTGGCTTTCGTCCGAAAAGAGGTGCACACGGTGCACTGAAACAATGCCAAAAGAATGTAAACGAAGGCTACGTATATGTGGTAGATATGGATTTGGAAAAGTTCTTTGATACCGTATGCCAGAGTAAGCTGATTGAGGTATTGGGAAGAACCATCAAGGATGGCAAAGTTATCTCATTGATACACAAATACCTCAATGCTGGAGTGATAGCAAAAGGGGTATTTGAGAAAACAGAGGTCGGAATGCCACAAGGAGGACCATTAAGTCCATTGCTAAGTAACATCATGCTAAATGAGTTGGACAAGGAAATTGAAAGCAGAGGACATAGGTTTGTCCGATACGCAGATGATTGCATGATTTTCTGTAAGAGCAAAAAGAGTGCAGAAAGAACCTTGAAAAACATTATACCATTCATTGAGGAAAAGCTGTTTCTGAAAGTGAATAGGAAGAAAACGCAAGTCGCTCACATCAGTAAAGTTAAATATCTTGGATATACATTCTATAGATATAGAGGTAAATGTAGATTTAGAGTACATCCGAAGTCCATAACAAAGATGAAAGATGTAATACGAAATCTGACAGACCGAAACAATGGTATGAGCAACGCATCGAGAGAAGATAAATACCAACAGTTTGTGAGAGGATGGATAGAGTACTTCAAACTCGCAGATATGAAGAAACTTCTCAAGGGCATAGATGAATGGGCTAGACGCAGAATACGAGCAGTCTATTGGAAACAGTGGAAGAAAATCAAAACAAAATACCGGATGTTGAAAGCATTGGGAATGGAGCATTGGAAAGCAAAAGAACTCGCTTGTAGTAGAAAAGGATATTGGAGGATGGCTAAAGTTCTGAATTCAGTATTCTCAAATAGAATAATAGCCAAGCTAGGATTTACCTCCATGCTTGACTATTATCTGATAGTTTATGAAAACTAAAGAACCGCCGTATACGGAACCGTATGTACGGTGGTGTGGGAGGACGGTAGATAAATTAATTATCTACCTCCTACCCGATTCCGTCTTTTTTGTCCTTTACCTTACAAATAAGCTGCGTCATTGTACCCATCGGGCAGTAAACGCACCAGCTTCGTGGCTTATACAGTACCATCGTAATCAGTCCAAGCACGGTTGAAGTCAGCATCACGCTGTAAAAGCCAAAGGCAAACTGTGCAACGCCCGGGTGGAACAGTGTCCCGTGATATGCCCAATTCCAAGGTAATTTGAATGTCCAGAGCAGTGTCACGACTTGTTTTAAGTCCTGCGCTCCTGCAAAAACCAAATAAGTATTCCAGAGCATCTGAAAAAACATCACAAAAAAGAAAATCAGGAAACCGTACCGAAACCATTTGCTTTTCATCCACCTAGGAATATCCTTTTTCCGTGATAGTCCGAAGCGTCCACCCAAGATGCCGAAAAGTTGTCCCCGTCCGCAGTAGCGGTTACAATATCCTTTTGTTCCTTTGGCTATGGAAATAATCAGTGGAACAAGAAAACAAATCAGCCCCAGCCACGCAAACAAGATATTAAAGAATCCCAGTACTAAGTAGGTCAGCGATGCGATCCAGAGATAATCATACCAACGCTTTTTCTGCTTGCTCATGCCTCTGCCTCCTGAATTACAATTACGCTTGCCGGACATTCCTTTGCACACTTGCCGCACCCAACGCATTTTTCCAAATTCACCTGTGCAGCCACACCTTGCCTGATTTGAATTGCCCCAAGGGGGCAAACCTTAACACAACATCCGCAAGCAACGCAATACTCCTGATCCACGAATGCCTTTCGTTTCTTTTTGATCGCCGTCATAATAGCCCTCCCCATGTTCCTTTGACAGTTGGTATTATAGCAGAAAGCATGATATTCTTCCGTGATGACATCACCAAAGCAATACCTACCCCACATTTCCAATGATACAGGAAATGTGGGGCATTCTTGTATCTCGGTACAATA
>NZ_QOHO01000053.1 GCF_003432035.1 Lacrimispora amygdalina | reverse complement strand
ACTCCCATACATCGAAGGGAAGGTCGGTAGATAAAATAATTATCTACCTCCTACCCGATTTTATTCAAATGGAGTTTATTTCCAGCTGAAACGGGCATACTCTTTTTAGATTTATGAAAGGAGAACGACAGTATGCCAAAAGGAAAGAAAACAGAACCCTTTGATCCCCGCAACTTAAAACCGGAGGAGATACTTAAATTTGAAATAGCAACGGAGCTTGGTCTTGACCAAAAGGTGATAACCGGAGGCTGGCGCTGTTTAAGTGCAAAGGAGAGCGGCCGGATCGGCGGTCTGATTACCAAGAGAAAAAGAGAAATGAAGAACGACGCAATTGAGAAAAAAGAGGAAGTATAGGTAAAAAGCAGGAAATTCCTTGCACCGGAGGCAAAAATCTCTTATAATATTTTTCAAAGAGGAAGAGAAAAATGGAAAAAAGAGAATTGCGATGCGGATTTACCACTGGTACCTGTGCGGCTGTTGCTGCCAAAGCGGCGGCAGCAATGCTGCTTTCGGGTAACCCGTTACAACATATGAAGCTAATGACGCCAAAAGGGACGGAAGCCGATCTGCCCCTTTTTCATGTTGTCGTGAAGCAGGACAAGGCATCCTGTGCAGTCAGAAAAGATGCAGGTGATGATCCGGATGTTACCGACAAGGCTCTGATCTTTGCATCTGTGGAATTCTTAAATGAAGCTTTAGAAGACGGATCTGCAGCCGGCTGTTCTTTTGTAAGAGAGAAGACCGGTGAATTCGGGCAGCTGGTTTTAACAGCACTAAAAGGTGTCGGCCGGGTGACCAAACCCGGCCTTTCTTCACCTGTTGGATATCCGGCTATTAATCCGGTGCCCAGAAGCATGATCTTTGATGAAGTGGATGAAGTAAGAAGAATGGCCGGTTACAAAGGCGCGCTTCTTATCTCCGTGTGGATTCCCAAAGGCAGGGAGCTGGCAGAGAAGACTTTTAATTCAAAGCTTGGAATTACAGGGGGGCTGTCCATTCTTGGAACAACCGGAATTGTAAAGCCCATGAGTGAGGAGGCTCTGGTAGCAACCATTCGCCTGGAGCTTCATATGAAAGCAGTGGCCGGGCTGAAACGGGTGATTTTAACGCCGGGCAATTATGGAGAGTCATTTATAAAAGAGGAGTTAAACCTTCCGGAGGGGGAAGGTGTTACTGTCAGCAATTTTATCCGGGAATCCTGCAGAATGGTGAAGGAAGAAGGGTTTGAGCAGATCCTATTTGTGGGACATATCGGAAAGCTTGTAAAGGTTGCGGGCGGTGTGGAAAATACCCACTCCAGGTATGGAGACCGCCGTATGGAGGTGCTTTGGGATTGTGCCCGGGCTTTTTTGGGCAGTGAAGAGAAGGAAGCCATCCGTTCGGCCAATACCATGGAAACGGCAGCCGGTATTTTAAAGGAACTGGGAGTCTTAAAACCGGTAATGTCTGAGGTGGTGAAGAGAATAAAGGCATATATGACGGATTGGACAGGGGGAATTCCCGTGGAAGTAATTACGTTTTCAAATACTCTGGGGATTCTTTCCATGACACCGGATGCCCCGGAGATGATTAAGAAATATTTTACGGCGGATACATAAAATCAGAATAACAGACAAGCGAAAGCAGACAGGAGGTTAACATATGGCTGGAATCATGTATGGCATCGGAGTAGGCCCGGGAGATCCGGAACTGATGACCTTAAAGGCGGTCCGGAGAATCCGGGAAGTGGATGTCATTGCCATCCCGCACAGCGATAAAGATATTTGTACGGCATACCAGATTGCAAAGGCGGCAGTTCCGGAGATTGAGGAAAAGGAGTGCCTTTATCTGCCCATGCCCATGACAAAAGATAAGAAGGTTCTTTTAGAAAGCCATGAATCTGCTGCAAAAGCAGTGATGGAACGGCTGGACAGAGAGGAAAATGTGGGATTTATCACACTTGGCGATGTCTCTGTCTATTCCACCTGCAGCTATCTTTTAGACAGGCTTTGGAAGGAAGGCTATGCAACACGGCTGGAAAGCGGAATCACATCATTTTGTGCCGCTGCGGCAAGACTTGGCACTCCTTTGGTTTCAGGAGCAGAGGAACTTCACATTATTCCCGCATCTTATCAGATCAAAGAGGCGTTAAAGCTTCCCGGTGTAAAGGTTCTTATGAAGGCGGGGAGACAGATGAAGGCGGTTAAGGAAGAAATCAGAGCCAGCGGACTTGAGGCTGTTATGGTGGAGAACTGCGGTATGTCAGATGAGCGGGTCTATCATTCTCTTATGGAGATTCCCGATGAAGCAGGTTATTATTCATTGATTATAGTGAGGTAAACATGGTACATATTGTAGGAGCAGGTCCGGGAGCACCGGATTTAATAACAGTAAGAGGAAAAGAACTTTTAGAAAATGCGGACGTAATTATTTATGCAGGTTCCCTGGTAAATCCGGCTCTTCTGAATTATAAAAAGGAAGGCTGTGCTGTCTATGACAGTGCGAAGATGACACTGGAAGAAGTCATCGGAGTCATGGTACAGGCGGAGTCAAAAGGAGAAATGACAGTCCGTCTTCATACAGGAGATCCCTGTATTTACGGAGCGATCAGAGAGCAGATGGATGAGCTTGATAACAGGGCAATTCCCTATGAGGTCTGTCCTGGTGTCAGCTCCTTCTGCGGCGCGGCTTCCGCCCTTAAGATGGAGTACACCCTTCCGGATGTAACACAGAGCGTGGTGATTACCAGAATGGCAGGGCGTACACCGGTACCGGAAAGAGAATCCATTGCCTCTTTTGCCGCTCACGGCGCAACCATGGTGATTTTTTTAAGCACAGGAATGCTGAAAGAACTGTCAAAAGAACTGATTCGTGGCGGTTATTCACCGGAGACACCTGCTGCAATTTGTTATAAGGCAACGTGGCCGGAGGAAAAGACGGTGGTCTGCACCGTCCAGACGCTGGAGGAAAGTGCACAGAGGGAGCAGATACGCAAAACAGCACTGATTCTGGTAGGAGATGCTGTGTCACAAAGCAATTACCGGCGCTCCCTTCTCTATGATCCGTCATTTACCACTGAATTTCGGAAAGGGACCGGGGAGACGGTATGAAAATTGCTGTCATTTGCTTTACTGGGGCAGGAGCCAGTACCGCTCTCAGGCTGATGGAAGGACTTATAAAAGAGGGGGATCTTTGCGAAGGTTTTGGAAAGGGGCGGGGATTAAAGCCACTCACTTCGTCTTTGGCAGAGTGGACCAGGAAACAGTTTCTTGAAAAAGACGGAATTGTGTTTATCGGAGCAATGGGAATTGCGGTCCGCTCCATTGCCCCCTGTTTAAAAGGAAAAGCAGTGGATCCTGCAGTTGTGGTTTTGGATGACGAAGGAAGGTTTAGTATTTCTGTTCTTTCCGGTCACTTAGGAGGAGCGAATGAACTGACTGGGCGTGCAGCCAGAATCACAGGAGGCCAGGCTGTGATTACCACCTCTACAGATATACATGGAAAATTTGCGGTTGATCTGTTTGCAAAAAGACTGGGACTTGCCATAACAGAACTAAACAAGGTAAAGAAGGTGTCCGCGGCTGTGCTGAGGGGAGAAATGGTTGGATTTTTCAGTGACTTTCCAATAGAAGGGAAGCTGCCGGAGGAATTATGTTCAGGTGCAGATGCGGACATAAGTCTGTTTGTTACTCTTTTAAATCTGCCGGATGCAGGAAAGACGGATCATCTGCTCAGGCTTGTTCCAAAGATTCTGATTCTGGGAATCGGATGCAGGAAAGGGACACCTGTTACAGCTATCCGGGATGGGGTATCACGGGTTTTAGAAGAGCATAATTTATCTCCTCTTGCCATAGCAGGATGTGCAAGCATTGATTTAAAGAAAGAGGAAGAAGGTATCTGTGCATTTGCCGCAGAAACCGGAGTTCCTTTTTATACCTATCCGGCAGAGGTTCTTGCCGGAATAGAAGGAGAATTTACCTCTTCCCCATTTGTAAAGCGGATTACAGGTGTGGACAATGTATGCGAACGGGCAGCGCTTTGCTGTGTTAAGGAGCTGGGGGGCGGAAAACTGATTGTAAAAAAAGAAGCGGCTGCCGGCGTGACAGTTGCGGCTGCAGTCAGGGATTGGAAGGTAATGATATGAGAACAACAGGTAAATTGTATGTGGTAGGAATCGGTCCTGGTTCCTATGAGGATATGACAATCAGGGCAGTGAGTGCGTTAAAAGACAGTGAAATGATTGTGGGGTATACGGTTTATGTAGATCTTTTGCGGGAACATTTTCCGGAGAAAGAGATGCTCACCACACCCATGCGGCAGGAACAGGAGCGGTGCCAGATGGCAATTTTAGAAGCACAGAAAGGTAAACGGGTTGCCATGGTCTGCAGCGGAGATTCTGGCGTATATGGCATGAGCGGCCTCATTCTTCAGCTGGCAGAAAATGCGAAGGATCTGGAAATTGAAGTGATTCCCGGTGTCACAGCAGCACTCAGCGGCGGAGCTGTGCTTGGCGCACCTCTTGGTCATGATTTTGCCGTAATCAGCTTAAGTGATCTTCTTACGCCTATGGAACTGATAGAAGACAGGCTGAAAAATTCGGCCCTTTGTGATATGGTCATCTGTCTTTACAATCCTTCAAGCAAAAAACGGGCGGATTATCTGAAGAATGCCTGTGAAATCGTGCTGCAATACCAGAAACCGGAGACTGTCTGTGGGCTTGTGAAAAACATCGGCAGAGATGGAGAAGAGATGGAGGTTTTAACTCTTTCCCAGTTGAAAGACACCAAGGTGGATATGTTCACTACCGTTTACATAGGAAATTCCATGACCAGAGAGATAAACGGAAAGATGGTCACACCGAGAGGATATAAAAATGTGTAGAATTTTGATTTTCGGAGGAACAACAGAAGGACGGCTTCTGGCAGAATTCTGCCATGAAAACCAGATTGAGGCATGGGTCAGCGTTGCCACAGGCTATGGGAAGATGCTGCTTGTGGAAAGCCCCTTTCTCCATATTCATGATACTCCCATGGATGGGAAGGAAATGGAAGCCTTTATCAGGGAAAAAGGAATTACTCTTGTACTGGATGCCACTCACCCGTATGCTGCCGAAGTGAGCCGGAATATTCTTCATGCGTGTACGGCAACAGAGGCGAAACGTTTAAGGGTATTAAGGGAGTCGTTAAAAGACAGCGGTGAGGGAGCTCATGTGGTATGGGTGGACACCATGGAGGAGGCCATCCGCTTCTTAAACAAGAGTCCAGGCAATGTGCTGGCAACGACAGGAAGCAAGGAACTTGAATCCTATACAAAGCTTGAATGCTGGGAGGAACGGGTCTATGCAAGAGTTCTTCCCTCTGTATCCGTACTCACTGCCTGTGAGAAGATGGGATTTAGGGGAAACAGGATCATTGCTATGCAGGGACCATTTTCCCTCGAGCTTAACCAGGCGATGATCAGACAGTATGATATCCGTTTTCTCGTTACAAAGGAAGCCGGTCATGCGGGAGGCTTTTTAGAAAAACTGCAGGCTGCTGCTTCCTGTGAAATAACTGCTGTTGTAATTGGACGCCCCTTAAACGAAGAAGGGACCAGCTTAGAAGAAGCAAAGAAAATTTTAATAAAGAGGAAACCGGCAGAGACATCTTCCTGCAAAGGAGCCATTTATTTAATAGGAACCGGAATGGGCGGACCGGAGCAGATGACGGTAAAAGCTTTAAAAACTCTGCAGAGCTGCCAGGTGGTATTCGGGGCTGAGCGGATTCTTCATGATATCGGAGACTTAAGGCCGGATGTAATAAAGCTGCCTTATTATTTAAGTAAGGATATTCTTCCCTGGCTGAATGAACACAGGGATTATAAGAGGATGGCAGTTCTTTTCTCAGGAGATGCCGGTTTTTACAGTGGTGCGGAAAAAATGGCTGCTGCTCTTTTAAAGGAACCGTATTCAGAACTTTATGAAACGGAGATTCTTCCAGGGGTATCTTCCGTCTCATATTTATGCGCAAGACTTAAGACCGGCTGGGAGAATGTGCGGCTGATCAGCCTTCATGGCAGAGAATGGGATCTTATGGAAGAATTGAAAAACAATCAAAGAATATTCGCCCTGCTGGATAAGCGTAATTCGGTAAATGCTTTGTGCAGTCTTTTGGAGGAGAATGGATATGAAAATGCGTGTCTGTCTGTAGGTGAACGGTTGTCCTACGAAGACGAGCGGATCACCAGAGGAACACCAAAAACGCTTAAGGATCAGACGTTTGATATCCTGTCGGCGGTATTAATTGAGAGGTAGGAAATGAGAGATGAATTGTTTGTCCGTGGCGATGTTCCCATGACCAAAAGCGAGGTCCGGGCGGTTTGCGTATCCAAGCTGGAGCTGGCCCCGGATTCCATTCTTTATGATATTGGAGCAGGTACCGGCTCGGTATCCGTTGAGGCATCAGGGTATTTAACCAACGGAAAAGTTTATGCTGTGGAAAAAAAGCCGGAAGCACAGGTACTGATAGAAGCCAATAAAGAGAAATTTTCAGCAGATTGTATTACCGTGATAAAAGGAACCGCCCCGGAAGCCTTATCCGGTCTTGAAACCGCCACTCATGTCTTCCTGGGAGGTACTTCCGGAAATTTAGAAGAAATTTTAGATCATGTTATAAGAACGAATCCGGACGTCCGGGTTGTTGCTGATTTCATCGCTCTGGAATCCTTATCTGAAATGCTTATGTGGCTGAAAAAGCATTCCATAGAAGCAGAGATTATTCAAATGCAGGTTTCAAGGGCGAAAGCAGCAGGCAGTTATCACATGATGATGGGGCACAATCCCGTCTATATCATTTCCTTCGGAGGGGAAGGAGGAATGTCTTTTGAATCAGGGAAATAAGCGGATCATGCTTGCCGCACCAAAAAGCGGCAGCGGAAAAACCATGATAACCTGCGGGCTTTTGCAGGCGTTTTTGTTAAGAGGCATTACCTGCCGCTCCTTTAAGTGCGGTCCGGATTACATTGATCCCATGTTTCATAAGGCTGTTCTGGGAATAGACGGAGGAAATCTGGATACATTTTTTCTGGATAACGATTCTGTTAGAGAACTTTTAATCAGGGAGTCGGAGGAAGCAGAGATTTCAGTCATCGAGGGAGTCATGGGTTATTATGACGGAATGGGCGGAGACAGTACGTGGGCAAGCTCCTATGAAGTGGCCTGTACAGTGGAAGCGCCGGTGGTGCTTATCCTTGACTGCGCCGGTGCCAGTCTGTCCCTGGCCGCTGTTTTAAAAGGCTTTTTGGAGTTCAGGAGAGACAGCCATATCAAGGGAGTGATTTTAAACAGAATATCACCTGCCATGGCAGAGCGGTTAACTCCCCAATTAGAGGCAATGGGAATCCACGTTTTTGGGTATCTTCCCCAATGCGCAGAAGCAGATTTTTCCAGCCGCCATCTGGGGCTGGTACTTCCCTCAGAAGTGGAAGGGCTGAAGGATAAATTAAAAAAACTGGCTTATAAAATGGAAGAGACAGTTGACATAGACGGACTCCTTAAATTATCAGAAACTGCCCCTGTGCTTTCTTTTGAATCCGAAAAGAGCAGGAAAGAAAAATCAATCCCTTCCAGTGAGAAAGTACCGGTGGGAATCGCCGTTGATGAGGCCTTCTGTTTTTATTACCAGGAAAACAGAAAGCTGTTAGAAGAGATGGGGGCAGAACTGATTCCGTTCAGTCCGCTCAGAGACAGCCGTCTGCCGGCTGGAATCTGCGGGCTCATTCTGGGCGGAGGATACCCGGAACTTTATTTAAAACAACTGTCCGGGAATCAGGATATGCTGAGGGAAATCAGGGAGGCAAACAGGAATAAGATCCCCATTCTGGCGGAATGCGGCGGTTTTCTCTATCTTCACGAAGAACTGGAATCAGAGGAACATGAAGTCTGCCGGATGGCGGGAGTCATTCCAGGCAGGGCCTTTCCAGCAGGGAGATTAAAGCGGTTCGGATACATCGAAGCAGCTGCGAAAGATGATATGCCGTTCCTCAAAAAGGGAGAGTCTGTCAGAGGACATGAATTTCATTACTGGGACAGTACAAATAACGGAACACAGATGGAGGCGCGAAAGCCCGGACGGAATGTGAAATGGGATTGTGTGCTGGCAAAAGATAATGTAATGGCAGGTTTTCCCCATTTTTATTACCCCTCAAATCCAGGTCTTCCAGGAAGATTTTTAGAAGCATGCAGACAGGTTATGAAACGGAAGGACAAAACCCATGAAGGAATTTGAAATATTGAAGGGAAATCCAGAGGATATAGAGCAGATTGCAGAGCTATATGATGCTGTAATTGATCATTTGGAAAGTCATGTCAATTATCCGGGCTGGAGAAAAGGAATTTACCCTGTTAAAGAAGTTGCACAAGACGGTGTAGAAAAGGGAACTCTTTATGTGCTTTGGGCGGATGGCAAAGCAGCAGGTTCCGTGGTTGTCAACCAGTTTCAGGAAAAAGGATATGAAATGATAGCATGGAACCAGGAAGCGAAACCAGAGGAAGTAGCAGTCATCCATACGTTTTTAGTACATCCTGATTTTCTTGGCAGAGGATTTGGGAAAATATTGCTGGAATTTGCGGAGGAGAAAGCCAGGGAGCAGAAAAGAGCCGTAATCCGTCTTGATGTAAATGAAAAGAACATGCCTGCCATAAAGCTTTACAGGAAGCTTGGCTACTGTTTTGCAGGAAAAGCAGACTTAGGTTACGGAGAATATGGAATTCCATGGTTTGAGTTATATGAAAAAAGCTTAACTGGAAAGGCGTAAAAGATGATTGAAGAACTAAAGGATTATTTATCTTTGATACAGCCGCCTGATAAAAAGGCAATGGAGACTGCACGCCTGCGCTGGGCCCATGTAGCCAAACCGTTAAACAGCCTGGGTGTATTGGAAGATGATATTGTAAAAATTGCGGGAATCAGAAAAGATGCTCATGTATCCTTACATAAACGGGGACTTCTGATTCTCTGTGCGGATAACGGGATTGTTGAGGAAGGCGTTACCCAGACCGGAATGGAAGTTACAGCAGTGGTCACGGAAAATATGACAAAAGGCAACAGCAGTGTCTGTATTATGGCAAAACGGGCCGGTGTGGACGTTTATCCGGTTGATATGGGTGTTGCAAGGGATCTGGTATCCGGCTCCCGCTATCCTCTTTTAAACAGAAAAATTGCATATGGTACAAAGAATTTCCGAAAAACTAAGGCAATGACAAGAAATGAAGCTGTTCAGGCAATTAAAACAGGGATAGAACTCATGGGTGAGCTGTCAGAGAACGGTTATGATCTGGTGGCGACAGGAGAGATGGGAATCGGAAATACCACTACCAGCAGTGCAGCTGCCTCCCTTCTTTTAAAGCAGGACCCCGAAAAACTGACAGGAAGAGGTGCCGGATTAAATGATGCCGGATTGAAGCAGAAACGGAACGTAATCCGGGAGGCTGTGGCCGAGTATGGTCCCGGGTGTCAGGATGAAGTGGATATACTGTCAGCAGTGGGCGGTTTTGATCTGGCCGGTTTGACGGGAGTATTTTTAGGAGGAGCCATTTACCGGATTCCGGTGCTTTTAGACGGCTTTATATCAGCTGTGGCAGCACTTGCGGCAGAACGGATCTACCCGGGGTGCAGGGACTTTATGATTGCTTCCCATGTGTCCGCGGAACCGGCAGGACATATACTTCTTGAGGAACTGGGACTGCCGCCTCTCATACAGGCTGGTATGTGTCTGGGAGAAGGGACAGGGGCGGTTGCAGCAATTCCTCTGCTTGATATGGCAGCGGATGTATATGGAACCATGAGCTCCTTTGAGGATATTGAAATCGAGGCTTATAAGCCCATGGAGGATCAGTTATGACTGCCCTCATTATCGGAGGAAGCGGAAGCGGAAAATCGGAATATGCAGAAGACCTGGCAGTCTCTTTCGTTGGCAGCAGGATTTATATCGCCACTATGAAACCATGGGATGAGGAGTGCGCAAACAGAATCTTAAGGCACAGGAAAATGCGGGAGAAAAAGCAGTTTGAGACGGTGGAATGCTACCGCAGCTTAAAAAAACTGATATTTAAGAAAAGACCCTCTGTTATTCTTTTGGAATGTATGTCCAACCTGGTTTCCAATGAACTGTTTGGTTTATGGGAGGAGGGAGACATACCGGTGCTTGATAAAAATACGGCAGCGGCCGAAATTGCAGAAGGAATCATAAATTTAGAGCGCCAGACCGATCATCTGGTTATTGTGACAAATGATGTGTTTTCAGACGGAGATCATTACAGCTCCCAGACCAATGAATACAGGAAGGTTCTTGGCAGCGTCAATCAGCTTGCGGCGAAAAGAGCTCATATGGTGGTGGAAGTAGTGGCAGGAATCCCCATCAAAATGAAAGAAGGAACTAATTGAAAAAAATCCTCAAGTATGTTATATTTATCACATAGTAGCATCCTGATACCAAAAACCAGTTTTGAGGTAGAAGGTTCGGCATTTGAGGAATTGTTTGTTTGCCGCGCCTTTTTGGCGCGGCTTATCTTTTTTCAAATGATGAAGGGAAGACGGAAAGAAGGGGATAAGCATGGAAACAAGAATTGCTGTTATCGGTATTGTCGTGGAAGAGGAAGATTCTGTGGAAATTTTAAATGAAATTCTTCATGAGTACCGGCATTTCATCATCGGACGTATGGGAATCCCATATCCCAAAAAAGGAGTGAGCGTCATAAGCATTGCGGTGGATGCTCCTCAAAGTACCATTTCCGCCCTGACCGGAAAGATCGGGAAGTTAAGTGGAATCAGTTCCAAAACAGCCTATCAGAATGTGAATGCTTAGAAGTACAAAAAAACACTGACGGGAAAGCAGATGCTGACCCAAAAGAAAGGGTGAATCACTATGTATGATCCAAAATCGCCAAAAGCGGAAGAATTCATTTCTCATGAAGAAATTCTAAAAACTCTTGATTATGCGGAGCAAAACAAAAACAATGTGGAGCTGATTGACCAGATTATTACAAAAGCCAGAGAATTAAAGGGGCTTACCCACAGGGAAGCTTCGGTTCTTTTAGCCTGTGATATTCCGGAAAAGATCAATGAACTTTATGATCTGGCAGAGGAAATCAAAAAGAAATTTTACGGAACCCGCATTGTTATGTTCGCACCGCTCTATCTGTCCAATTACTGTGTAAATGGCTGTACCTATTGTCCCTATCATTTAAAAAACAAACATATTGCAAGAAAGAAACTGACTCAGGAAGAACTTGCCAGAGAAGTGATTGCTCTTCAGGACATGGGGCATAAGCGGCTTGCACTTGAGGCTGGAGAAGACCCTGTTAACAACCCGATTGAATATATTCTGGAATGCATTGATACCATTTATTCTATCAAGCATAAAAACGGAGCCATCCGCAGAGTGAATGTGAACATAGCAGCTACGACTGTGGAAAATTACCGGAAGTTAAAAGCTGCCGGAATCGGAACCTATATTTTATTCCAGGAAACTTATCATAAAGAAAGCTATGAAAGCCTTCACCCAACAGGACCAAAGCATGATTATGCTTACCATACAGAGGCCATGGACCGGGCGATGGAAGGCGGCATAGACGATGTGGGAATTGGAGTTTTGTTTGGACTGGAACGCTACAAATATGAATTCGCCGGGCTGTTAATGCATGCGGAGCATTTGGAGGCAGTTCATGGAGTAGGTCCTCATACCATCAGTGTTCCCCGTATTAAAAGTGCTGATGATATTGATCCCAATGCATTTTCCAATGGTATTGACGACGAAACGTTTGCAAAGCTCTGTGCGCTGATCCGTGTTTGTGTTCCTTACACAGGCATGATTGTATCCACGAGAGAAAGCCAGAGTGTGAGAGAAAAGGTAATCCGCCTTGGCGTGTCACAGATCAGCGGCGGTTCCAGAACCAGTGTGGGCGGATATGAGGAAGAGGTACGTCCGACGGATACCGAGCAGTTTGATGTATCGGACCAGAGAACCCTTGATGAGGTGGTGCACTGGCTGATGGATTTAGGATATATTCCTTCCTTCTGTACGGCATGCTACAGAGAAGGACGGACCGGCGACCGTTTTATGAGCCTGTGTAAAAGCGGCCAGATCCAAAACTGCTGCCAGCCCAATGCACTGATGACATTAAAGGAATATTTAATGGACTACGCTTCCGAGGAAACACGGAAAGTAGGAGAAGCGTTAATTGCAGCTGAATTAAATAATATCCCAAAAGAGAAGGTACGGCAGATCTGTGAAGATCATCTGGAGAAAATTGAAGCCGGAATTCGGGATTTCCGGTTCTGATACCACACTGACGACATGAAAAAGGAGAGTAACATGGGATTAAATGAGACGCCGTCATCTGAGAGAATTCACATCGGCTTTTTCGGCCGACGAAATGCAGGAAAATCAAGTGTAGTCAATGCAGTAACCGGACAGGAACTGTCTGTGGTATCGGATATTAAAGGAACCACAACAGATCCCGTTCATAAATCCATGGAGCTTCTTCCCATGGGACCGGTAGTAATTATCGATACACCAGGCTTCGATGATGAAGGTACCCTGGGTGAGATGCGTGTGCGAAAGACAAAACAGATCTTAAACCGCGTAGACTGTGCAGTCCTGGTGGTGGATGGAACTGCAGGAAAGACAGAAGTGGATGAGCAGCTGATCGGATTGTTTAAAGAGAAGAATATTCCTTATGTGGTTGCGTATAACAAGTCGGATCTTGTGGGAGAAGGAGATTATGAAGACGGTCTTTCCGTCAGTGCCCAGACAGGATTTTGCATCCATGAACTGAAGGAGCGGATCGGAGGTCTTGTTAATACAGGAGATATGAAGATGCAGATCGTAGGAGACTTACTAAAGCCCTGTGATCTTGTAATTCTGGTAATTCCCATTGATTCGGCGGCTCCCAAGGGCAGAATTATTCTGCCCCAGCAGCAGACCATGAGAGATATTTTAGAGGCCGGAGCGGTTGCCATATCCGTAAGGGATACGGAGTTAAAGCAGACCATTGAAAAGCTTGGAACCAAGCCTTATCTGGTTATAACAGACAGTCAGGCATTTGAACAGGTAAATAAGGATACACCGGATGATATTCTGCTGACCTCATTTTCCATTCTGATGGCAAGATACAAAGGCTTTTTAGAGGATGCAGTCAAAGGCGTGGCGGCCATCAGCACTCTAAAGGATGGGGACAAAGTTCTCATATCAGAAGGCTGTACCCATCACAGACAGTGTGATGACATCGGCACGGTGAAACTTCCACGGTGGCTGAAAGAATTTACGGGAAAAGATCTGGTGATCGAGACGTCTTCAGGCAGAGAGTTCCCGGAAGAACTTTCCGGCTACCAGCTGATCATTCACTGCGGAAGCTGTATGCTAAATGAAAGGGAGATGGTATACCGCAGAAAGACAGCAGCGGATGCAGGAGTGCCCTTTACCAACTATGGAACTGCCATTGCTTATATGAAGGGAATTTTAAAGAGAAGCTTAGAGGTGCTTCCGGATCTGAAAAAACTCATTTAGGCAGTATAATCTGTAAGGCTGCCGCATCAAAGACCCTGGTGTCTGAGAATGCGGCAGCCTGTATGTTTTAAGGAGTTGTTAAATGAGAAGTTAAAAGCTGTCTGAATGCGCAGATTTCTTCTTCTGATGTAAAAACACGTTTTGGTATTAATGTATAGGAGCGCTTTTTCTGAATAAGGTAAAAATAGTTCTTGTTTTCCCTATAGTGTTTGTAGATATCCCAGGTCATGGTGGAATGCACGGCGTGTGCGTCAAATGTGATTTTATCGTCTTCGAACAGCAGCTTATAAGGATGACGAAGTTGTTCATATTCCTTGTAAATTATGTAAGGCCGAATGATAATGACTGTAATAACCGTGATATTTATAAAATATATCACGAAGGCAAGTATGACATAAACTTCACTAAATCCGTATTGATAAAACAAATAGATCGGAATCAGTAAGGAACATACCAGGATAACCAAATCAAAATTGTTAAATACCTTTGTCAGAAATAAATAGTTTCTCCAGCCGTCTGCATATTCTTCTTTTGTATAAGTGAATTCCAATAACATACATTTCCCCCCTTTGTTTGATTATTCAAGTTTATCATAAAAAATGAAACAGGAAAAGTATAACAGTATATGGATATTATCATTAAACAGAATAGCATACGTCTCGGCATAGGACAGAGTGTTTCCTTCAATTTTATTTGAATGATATGTGCATCTGGTTTTGCTTAGTGACTGTCAATAAATAATATGTTTGAAACTGCTCCATGACATGATTGGAAATGACATTTGCCAATTTTTGTGATATTATATTTTTTAATGACTGCTAAGTGTTGGAACTAAAATGAGAGCTTTCATGATAGGAAAGGGGGCAGGACCATGAATCTTACCGGCAGTATGATGATCGCTTTCTCCATGTATTCCCGGATACCAGTGCCCCAGGTCCAGTGGACAAAAGAGCGGATGAAATATGCCATGTGCTTTTTTCCGCTGATAGGAGCAGTAATTGGTTTGCTGGAGTATGGCGCCATTCTTCTTTTTCGTACTTTTGGATTTCCTTTTTTAGAACAGATCATGCCTGTTGTCATCCCTGTGTTGGTTACAGGTGGAATTCATATGGATGGATTGCTTGATGTAATCGATGCAAAATCATCCCACGGCGAAACTGAGAAAAAGCTGGAGATACTCAAAGATCCCCATACAGGGGCATTTGCAATTATTGGCTGTGGAATTTATTTCCTTTTATACCTGGCATTTTTTATGGAAATGAGGTCTGCCATGATCCCTGCCTATTGCCTGACGTTTGTTATAACCAGAGCCTTAAGCGGACTTGCTGTTGTTACCTTCCCTATGGCGAAAAAAAGCGGACTGGCAGCGGCTTTTTCAGATGGAGCTCATAAAAGAGCGGTTGGAACTGTTATGGTTCTTTATCTTGGAATTTCCTTCCTGGGAGTCTGGATTTTAGCAGGCGCATGGGCATTATTGGTCGTTTCTGCCATATCGTTTATGGTATTTTTGTATTATTACTGCATGTCAAAACGGGAATTTGGAGGAATCACAGGAGATCTTGCAGGTTACTTTCTTCAGATCCTGGAACTGGCTCTTGTAATGGGACTGGCTGTCCTGTCACACATAAAAATATAGAAACGGCAGGAAGGAATTAATGAATATGAAGTTAATTATCGGCGGAGCATGGCAGGGAAAGCTTTCCTATGCCCTGCAGCTTGCAAATATAGAAACGTATGATAAAAAACAGGTTGCAGAAGGGGGCTCAGACTCCTATCCGGCAGCGTTTGAATCCAGAATCATTCACAATTTTCATGAGTATGTCAAAAGACTTCTGAGGGAAGAAAAGAATCCGGAAGAATTTATACGAAATATTCTGGAAAAGAATCCGGAAGTGATTATTACCATCAATGAGCTTGGATGCGGGATTGTGCCCGAAGATCCGTTTGACAGGCGGTGGAGGGAAAGTGCCGGCAGAGCGGCAGTGGAGCTGGCAAAACACAGCGGCGAAGTATACCGGCTGGTATGCGGGTTACCTGCCCGGATTAAATAGAACAGGGAAAAGGACTGACTTATGTTTAACTATCATATAACTGCGGTACTGATTGGCTGTTTTCTGGATGCGTGCTTTGGAGATCCGTTATTTTTGTGGCATCCCGTATGCGGAATTGGAAACCTGATAAGCTGGCTGGAGAAAAAATTGCGGTCTGTATTCCCGAAAGATGAAACAGGGGAAAGACAGGCAGGTGTATGTCTGGTTTTACTGGTGCTTCTTGCAGCAGGTGGTTTTTCCTTTGGTCTTTTGTCTGTTTCCTACAGCCTTTCCCCCATAGCCGGGCTCGCTGTGGAAAGCATTATGTGTTATCAGATGATGGCCTGGCATTCTTTAAGAAAAGAGAGTATGAAGGTATACCGTGCATTTTTAAAACAGGATACGGAAGAAGCGAGGCAGGCAGTATCCATGATAGTGGGCAGAGATACAAAAAATCTTACAGATATGGGTATTACAAAGGCCACAGTGGAAACCGTAGCGGAGAATACCTCCGATGGAGTGATCGCTCCTTTGATATTCATGACACTTTTTGGAGGGACCGGTGTATTTCTTTATAAGGCAGTTAACACCATGGATTCCATGGTAGGCTATAAAAATGACCGGTATCTCTGGTTTGGGCGGTGTGCAGCAAAGCTTGATGATCTGGTTAACTTTGTTCCGGCCCGATTATCAGCCTTTTTCATGCTGGCGGCAGGTTATTTATGCCAATTGTTTTATGGAGGAAAGTATAATGGAAGGAATGGACTCCGTATTTTTAAACGTGACCGTTTTAACCACAAAAGTCCTAATTCCGCGCAGACCGAATCAGCCTGTGCTGGGATTCTACAGATAGAGCTGGCTGGAAATGCATGGTATTTTGGAACCTTATATGAAAAACCTGTCATAGGAGATCCGGTGAGGGCGGTGGAGTATGAAGACATCTTAAGAGCCAACAGACTGATGACGGTTACATACATACTGGCACTTATCCCTGTTGGAATTCTGCTCTTTATCACTTTTTAGAAGATATAAAAATGGGAGAAATAAAAATGGAATATCAGCATGGCGGAGACATTTACACCAATCGCGTTACTATGGATTATTCAGCCAACATCAATCCGCTTGGCCTTCCGGAAGGCGTTAAAAAAGCACTTCTGCAGGCAGTTGATGACTGCTCCTGCTATCCGGACAGCCGCTGCGGGAAATTGAGGACAGAGCTTGGATCATTTCATGGATTTTCTAAAGAGCATATTATCTGCGGTAACGGAGCTGCGGATTTAATCTTTCAGATTGTGCAGGTTAAAAGACCCGGACGGGCTCTCTTAATCGCGCCGTCCTTTCTGGAATACCAACAGGCATTAGAGACTGTTTTTGCAGAGATTGTATGGTATGATTTAATGGAGGCTGACGGGTTTCATTTATCCGTTAAACCATTAATAGAATGGCTTAAATTAAGCGGTCAGGGAATTGAAATGATGTTTCTGTGCAATCCCAACAATCCAACCGGATTTGCACTTGAAAAAGAAGAAATGAAAGAACTTCTGGATTTTTGCGGGGAAAAAGGAATTTTCTGTGTAGTGGATGAATGCTTTAATGAATTTCTTGATGACCCTGAGGCTTATTCCGTACTGGATGTGATTTCATCTGGCGGCTATGACCATGTGTTTGTATTAAAAGCATTTACAAAAATTTATGCTATGGCAGGTCTCCGTCTTGGGTATGGCATATCCGCCGCAGAACAGACGATAGAAGCCATGAACCGGATCAGACAGCCCTGGAGTGTTTCTTCTCTCGCCCAGGCAGCCGGAGAGGCAGCCCTTGGTGAAACGCAATATGTGAAAGAAACCAGGCGGCTCATTATCTGTGAGCGGGAATACTTAAAACAAAACCTTCGTGATCTGGGTTTTCTTGTCTTTGATTCCATGGCAAATTATCTGTTTTTTAAAGATACAAGAAAGAAAGCACAGGATGAGGAAAAGCTATTATACAGGGAATTGCTTGACCGGCAGGTACTGATCCGCTCCTGTTCCAATTACAGAGGTTTAAATCATACCTATTACCGGATCTGTATCAGGCAGAGAAGAGAAAATGATGCATTTCTTGCAGTATTAAAATCCATACTGACAAAAGGAGAATGAGAGCATGGCAAAGACAATCATGATTCAGGGGACCATGTCCAATGCGGGGAAAAGCCTGATTACGGCAGGATTGTGCCGGATTTTTAAGCAGGACGGATACCGGGTTGCACCTTTCAAATCCCAGAATATGGCACTTAACTCCTTTATTACAGAGGAAGGACTGGAGATGGGCAGGGCACAGGTTGTGCAGGCTGAGGCTGCAGGCGTAACTCCTTTGGCAGCCATGAATCCGGTACTGTTAAAACCCACCAATGATACCGGTTCCCAGGTAATTGTGAATGGTGTATCCATTGGAAATATGCCTGCGAAAGAGTATTTTGCATATAAAAAGAACCTGATACCGGAGATAAAAAAAGCATTTGACAAGCTGTCAGAGGAATACGACATTATCGTAATTGAAGGGGCAGGAAGTCCTGCAGAGATCAATTTAAAACAGGAAGACATTGTCAATATGGGTATGGCAAAGATGGCAGATGCGCCGGTGCTGCTGGTGGGAGATATTGACCGAGGCGGTGTATTTGCCCAGCTTTACGGCACTGTTATGCTTTTGGAGTCGGATGAGAGGGCCAGAATCGGCGGCCTGATTGTAAATAAATTCCGCGGTGATAAAACTATTTTAGAACCAGGACTTGACATGATTAAAGAACGGCTTCACATACCGGTCGCCGGAGTGGTGCCGTACATGGATGTGGATATTGAAGACGAAGACAGCCTGGGAAATCATTTATGTAATACAGGAAAGTCAGAGCGGGCCGATGTGGAAATAGCGGTCATCCGTTTCCCCAGAATTTCAAATTTTACGGATTTTTCTGTTTTCTCTACAATTTCTTCGGTGGCGCTTCGCTATGTGGATTCTGTTTCAAGCCTGGGAAACCCGGATCTGGTAATTCTGCCGGGAAGTAAGAATACCATTGAAGATCTTCTCTGGATGCGGCAGAATGGTCTGGAGGCCGGGATATTAAAGCTGGTCTCATCAGGGGTTCCGGTATTTGGAATCTGCGGAGGGTTTCAGATGCTTGGCGAGCAGTTAAAGGATCCGCTGGCAGTGGAATCTTCTTCCGGCCGATCCTCCGTTCGCGGTATGGAACTGCTGCCTGTAAGGACTATGTTCGGAGCAGAAAAAACCAGAACAAGAGTGACAGGTGCCTGTACGGCAGTGGAAGGGATTTTTGAAGATTTATCAGGAATGAATATAGAAGGCTATGAGATTCATATGGGACAGACAGAGCGCGCACTGCCTCCTTTAGCCTATGTGATGGAGAGCCAGTCCGGCTCCCATCTGGCAAAAATGGATGGATGCCAGAGAAAGAATGTATACGGAACCTATATTCACGGTTTCTTTGACAGTGAGAACATTGCAGATACCATTGTAACGGCGCTGAGAAAGAAGAAAGGACTTGCCAGCCAGCCGGGAACGGCTGTCAGCTATCAGCAATATAAAGAAAAACAGTATGACAGACTGGCAGATCTTTTGCGGGAGAGTCTTGATATGGACCGGATTTACAGCCTTATGGGGTTGACGAAAGACAATGGAGGAAAGAATGGAGTTTAGAGAACTGGAACGGGTTCGCCCCGAGGAAATTGAGAAGAGAAGCTTTGAAATCATAACACAGGAGCTGGGAGATAAGAAACTGGATCCGGAACAGGAACTGGTAATCAAACGGGTGATTCATACAACAGCAGATTTTGACTATGCCGATCATTTGATATTTTCCCCCCATGCGGTTAAACTTGGAATAGAGGCATTAAAGGAAGGCGTTCCGGTAATCACCGATACCAATATGGGAAAAGCGGGAATCAATAAAAAGGCATTGGAACGGGCGGGAAGCAGTGTCCACTGCTTTATGGCAGATGAAGATGTGGCTGAAGATGCGAAAAACAGGCAGACCACACGGGCTCATGCCAGCATGGATAAGGCTGCCAGACTTTCAAAGGAATGCATTTTTGCCATTGGTAATGCACCTACAGCGCTGGTGCATCTTCATGAGCTGATACAGGAAGGAATTATAAAGCCCAGGTTAATCATCGGCGTTCCGGTGGGCTTTGTCAATGTGATTCAGTCCAAAGAGATGATTTTATCGCTTTCAGATGTGCCCTATATTGTGGCAAGAGGGAGAAAAGGCGGAAGTAATGTGGCAGCAGCAATTGTAAATGCAATGCTTTATCAGATTTCATAACATCATTGTTTCTTAAAGGGGTAAACAGCATGGATTTATACAGTATTATTTTGGTGGATGACGAAGAGGAAGTCCGTAAAAGCATTATTAAGAAAATTGAATGGCAGTCAGCCGGTTTTAAAGTGGTGGGTGATGCGGAAAACGGGGAAGATGCCATTGAAAAAATCGAAGTCTTGGAGCCGGACGTGGTTTTAACGGATATCCGGATGCCTTATATGGATGGACTGGCACTGGCGGAAAAAATCCGGCAGCGCTACCCTTCCATGAAGGTTGTTATATTTTCCGGATACGACGATTTTGAATATGCCCAGAAAGCAATCAAATTAAATGTGACCGAATACATTTTAAAGCCTGTAAATGTAGAGGAGCTTACTTCCATTTTAAAGAGGATTAAAAACAATCTTGACCGGGAAATTGAAGAAAAGCGGAATATAAGCCGGCTCAGGGAAAACTACAGGAAGAGCCTTCCTGTATTCCGGGAACAGTTTTTTAATGATCTGGTACACAAGAATCTTTCCAATGAAATTGCGGAGCAGAAGCTGAAAGAATATGATATCCCAATCGCAGGCGCCTGGAAATGGATTATAGCGGCGGTGGCTGTGGAAAGAGGGGAAGTGGGCGACACTCTGACGCTTCATAGGGAAGAGGAACTGATTCCGGTTTCCGTCATGCAGATTATCAGGGAGAAACTGGAAGGGTATTGCAGATTTGCAATGTTTCAGTCTGTTTTAGAGGCTGAGATGGTTGTAGTGGTAGCCCTCGATGAGGATTCCATCACCGGTCTGATCGACGTGCTTGGAGATATCTGTAAGGAAACCAGGAGAATTCTGGAGGTACCCGTCACCATAGGTATCGGCCACAGCTGCGAGGAATTATCCAATATCCCGTACGCTTATCAGTCGGCAATTGATGCTCTTGGCTATAAGGCGATAGCAGGAAAGGGCAGTACCATCTACATCAACGATATGGAGCCGGTAGCAAGCGGGAAACTGGAGTTTGACAGCGTCTCGGAGGCGGATCTTATATCAGCTGTAAAATTTGGGCCGGCTGAAAAGATTGAAGCAGCCGTGACACAGATTATACAGAAGATGGAATCTGCGAAAGTACATTTCAGACAGCAGCAGGTATATATGTTTGGTGTGCTGAACAGTGTGATACAGATGGTACAGCAGTACGATCTTGATCTGGAAGATATCATGGGCGGAGATTTAGAGTCCATGACAGTCTTTGACAAGATACAAAAAGGAGAATTTGGGTCATGGCTTTATAAGGCTGCGGAGAAAATCAACCAGGCAATTAATCAGGAACGTGATCTTACCACGAGACAGGTGATTCAGGAGGCGAGACAGTACATTATGGACCATTATCAGAATCCGGATTTATCCGTGGAGATGATCTGCCGCCATCTGCATATGAGCCCTGCTTATTTCTCAACCCTGTTTAAAAAGGAGACCGGACAGGCCTACATCGCCTATCTGACCGATCTGCGTTTGAATAAAGCGGTGGAACTGTTAAATAAAACAGAAGACAAAACCTATGTCATTGCGGCAAAGGTAGGATATCAGGAACAAAACTATTTCAGTTATGTTTTTAAAAAGAAATTTGGCGTATCACCAACTAAATTTCGCGGAGTGAGGTAATGGAAAAAAAGAATAACAGCATCCGTTATACAATTTTCGTTTATTTTACCATAACGGCACTTGCCGCAGGCCTGCTGATTACCCTGTCCTTATACCAGCGCCTTTCCTCGCAGGTCGCAGAGGTGGTCCAGGAGGAGAATCAGAGTCTGATCAATCAGGTGGCGAGATCTGTGGAATCCTATTTGCGGACAGTCATGAAGCTTTCTGATTCCCTTTATTATGGGGCCGTGAAAAATGCGGACCTTTCTTCCCAGTCCATTAATAATGAGATCACCCTTCTGTATGACAACAATAAAGACAATGTGGACAACATTGCCCTTTTTACCCAGGGCGGAGCAATGGTGGAATCCGTCCCTGCGGCAAGGCTGAAAAGCAGTCTTGACATAACGGGCGAAAAATGGTTTGCCAATGCTCTGGAAAAAACGGAAAACCAGCATTTTTCCGATCCGCACGTCCAGTATATATTTGAAAATAATGAAAACCAGTACCGCTGGGTGATCTCCTTATCAAGGGCAGTGGAGCTTACGGAAGGAACATCTACCACCCAGGGAGTCCTATTGGTGGATTTAAGCTATTCCAGTCTGGAACATTTATTTGACGGAGTCACCACAGGGAAGGGAGGCTATGTCTACTTAATTGCCAGTGATGGAGACATTCTTTATCATCCCAGAATCCAGCTCATTGATTCAGGACGGATGAAGGAAAATAACAAAATCGCCTCCGGCTATAAGGACGGAATACACCGGGAGGTTTTTGAAGGTAAAAGCAGAATCATAACGGTGAAATCCGTTGGCTATACAGGCTGGAAGATTGTGGGGGTTACTCCTAAAAGTGTGGTTTCCTTAAATACCATTAAAACCAGGCTTTTTATAGTGTTCATGATTACTCTCATATTGTTTATACTTGTACTGATCAACTCCTATATCTCATCTCGTATTACAAATCCAATCAAGGAGTTGGAAAAATCCGTAGGAATCCTGGAAGAGGGGGATTTGGAAACAGCAGTTTCCATCGGAGGCTCTTATGAAATTCAGCATTTGGGTAATTCCATTAAGAATATGGCAATCCAGATCCGCGTCCTCATGGACGATATTGTAACGGAGCATGAAGCCAAACGGAAACAGGAATTTGACACCCTGCAATCACAGATCAATCCCCATTTTTTATATAATACCCTGGACATAATTGTCTGGATGATTGAAAATGAACAGAAGAACGAAGCGGTTAAGGCAGTGACGGCACTGGCACGTTTTTTCCGGATCAGTTTAAGCAAAGGAAAAAGCGTCATTACAGTCCGGGATGAACTGGAGCATGTGAGAAGCTATTTAATGATCCAGCATATGCGTTTCAAAAATAAATTTTCCTATGAAATACAGGCAGAGGAAGAATGTATGGAATTAACCAGTTTAAAACTGATTCTGCAGCCGCTGGTGGAAAACGCCATCTATCACGGCATGGAATTCATGGATGGAGAGGGGGAGATTAAATTATCGGTGATGCGAAAGGGAGAAGATCTTATTATCAGGGTTTCCGATAATGGTCTGGGTATGACAGAGGATCAGGTACAAAGTCTCTTTTCCGATGCGGTGCATGTTACATCTGCAAAGGGGTCCGGAATCGGAGTGAAGAATGTAAACGAAAGAATCAAGCTTTATTTTGGAGAGAGATACGGTCTTACCATTGATTCGGAGCCTGATGAAGGGACGACCATCACCATTCTCCTTCCGGCAGTTCCCTATGATTCCGTCTTAGAAAGGGAGAAACGGTCATGACAAAACAGGAAAAAATTTTGTGGGTTCTTTTACCGGTGGTGCTTGTGATCCTGTTCCTTTTGTCCTCCACAGATTTGATTATTAAGGAAAAGAAAACTGAAATCTACCCTATTTCCGTCATTATCAGCGATACCTCTGATGATTATTTTGGGAATTTCAGAAAAGGTGTTGATAAGGCGGCGGAAGAATACAATGTTGACGTCAGTTTTCTTACACTCTATGAAAAGGGAGACCAGGATCAGCAGCTGGAACTTGTGAAACGGGAAATTAACGACGGAGCGTCAGCTGTCGTTTTAGTTCCGGTAAAACCGGAAGAATGCGCCAGAAAGATGGATGACATGGTTTTAAACTGTCCGGCTGTTATTGTGGGCAATCTGATCCCAAACGAGAGAGTAAAAAGCGGGATTGCCCCTGATTTCGAAGAGCAGGGACGGCTGCTTGGCCAGGCAATTGCCAGAGAAAATTCTCCTGGTAAGCCGGTATGGATCTTCATGGATGGGATAGACTATGGTTACAACCGGGAGATTTATTCAGGGGCAGAAAGTGAATTAAAGAATGCCGGTTTTACAGTAAAAATTTATAAAAAAACAATGGGAGAGACGTTCCAAAAGGCAATAGAGGGGCTGGTTTATCCAGGCGGCGAAAAAGTAATTATAGCGGCAATTGACGCGAAAAGTCTGGATGAAACAGCGGAGATTATTGCAGGAAGTCCGGTTTATGGCAGTTACGTGGACGGTCTTTACGGGGTAGGAAGTACCACCAGGCTTTTGACAGATTTAGATAACGGGGTGATAAAAGGGCTGGTGGTAAGCGACCAGTTTGATGCGGGGTACAGAAGCATTGAAAAAGCGGTTGAGTCGGTCCACAGAGGATTTGAGAAAGAACAGATTATACTGGATTCTTATTATATCCGAAGAGAAGATTTAAGAGAGAGCAAATTTGAAAAAATCTTATATCCGATTGACTGAATGGGGGAAAAGAAATGAAAAAAAAATATGGAGTGCTGGCAGCTGTTATTCTTTTATCTGTTATTGTTGTGGGATCCTTTTATCTGAATTATAAGTCAGGAAAAAAGGAGGCGAATAAGGCGGTTCGCATCGGAGTGACTTTATACCGGGGAGATGATTCCTTTATTAATACCATAAGGGGGAAACTGGAAGAACAGGCGAAGGAATATGAAAAGGATACCGGAATTAAGGTTGTTATGGAAATTGTGGATGCGAAGGGAAACCAGAATACCCAGAACAGCCAGGTAGACCGTTTTATTTCTCTGGGGTATGATGCAATCTGTGTCAATATGGTCGACCGTTCGGCTGCATCAAATATTATCGGGAAAGCAATGGAGGCAGATCTGCCGGTTGTATTTTTTAACAGAGAGCCGGTGGAAGAGGACATGCGTCGCTGGGAGAAGCTTTATTATGTGGGGGAAAATGCGAAAGAGTCCGCCACACTTCAGGGGAATATGCTGGTGGATGCTTACAAGGCTGATCCCTCTTCTCTTGACTTAAACGGAGACGGTAAGGTGAACTATGTCCTTTTGGAAGGGGAGAGCAGCCATCAGGATTCTCTCATCAGAACCGAATGGTCCATTCAGACTTTAAAGGATGGAGGCGTGCCTTTGGAAAAGATTACAGGTGCCATCGCAAACTGGGACAGAAGCCAGGCATCTGCCTGGATGGAGCAATGGCTGACCCAGTATCCGGATGAAATTGAGGTGGTAATCTGCAACAATGACGATATGGCTTTGGGAGCAGCAGATGCCATTGGGCGGAAAGGAAGTGCCAGACCGGTCAAGGTGGTTGGGATTGACGGAACTCCCCAGGGGATTGAAGGAGTGCGGGAAGGAAAACTATTTGGAACGGTACAGTGTAACAGTGATGAGTATGCCGGAGTGATCTTTAAAATTGCGGCAGCGGAGTCTCTTGGTAAAAATGTACAGGAAACAGTGGAATTAAGCAGGGATAAGTATTATGAATGCAGACAGAATACCCTGACTGCCAAATAGAAAAATGGAAATACTGTCATTTATCAATAAAAAACTATAAAAAAATCGAGTAAATCATGAAAAATCTAAAAAAATCGATACATATACCAAGAAAATTATATGGAATAGTGCACAAAATAAAGCTATAATGTGCTTGTCGATGAGGTAAAAGTACTAATCGAACACAATTATATAATGATAAGGGAGGATTTATCATGAGATTACTCAAAAAAGTAGTAGCAGTAGGTCTCGCTTCTGCAATGGTATTTTCCATGGCAGGCTGCGGATCCAGCTCAAAGGCCACAACAGCTGCATCTGAGGCAGCAACAACTGCAGCAGAAACAAAGAAGGAAGATACCAGCGCAGCAGAAACGACTGCAGCAGCCGTAAAGGATGCAGTAGGCGGGGATTTAGCTGACAAGAAAGTTGGTATTTCCATTTACAAATTTGATGATAACTTTATGACACTTTATCGTACAGAGCTTCAGCGCTACTTAACTGAAGACCTGGGCTTTAAGAAAGATAATGTAGTAATTCAGGATGGTAAGGGCGATCAGGCAGAGCAGACCAACCAGATCCAGAACTTTATTACCCAGAAATATGACGTACTTATTTTAAATCTTGTTCAGGCTTCATCAGCTCCTGAAATCACAAATATGTGTAAAGAAGCAGGAATTCCTGTTGTTTACATCAACCGTGAGCCAGATCCGGAAGAAGAGCAGAGATGGAAAGATGAAAAAATCAATGCAACTTATGTAGGATGTGATGCAAGACAGTCCGGAACCTATCAGGGAGAAGAAATTCTTGAAACATCCAACAAAGGTGATATCAACGGAGACGGCGTTGTAAACTACATCATGATCCAGGGTGACCCGGAAAACGTAGATGCACAGTACAGAACAGAATTCTCTGTAAAGGCACTGACTGACAAAGGCGTAAAAGTAAAAGAACTCTTAAAACAGCGTGGTGACTGGGATCAGGCAAAAGCACAGCAGATTGCCCAGGATGCTCTGACACAGTACGGCGATCAGATCGAAGTAATCTTCTGCAACAACGATGCTATGGCACTTGGTGCACTTCAGGCAATCGAAGCAGCAGGACGTACCGTAAACAAAGACATCTATTTAGTAGGTGTTGATGCGTTAACAGAAGCTGTTCAGAACGTTATTGATGACAAACAGACCGGTACCGTATTTAACGATCATTTCTCTCAGGCTCAGACAGCAAGCGATATGGCTGTTAAGTTCTTAAAGGGTGAATCTGTTGACAACGTTAACATGGTAGACTATATCAAGGTTACCAAGGCCAATGCCCAGGATACTCTTGACAAATTAAAAAAATAATTTCCAGCAGCCCAAATAGCGGGTGTGTCGGTAAGGCACACCCGATTTTTAAAAGTTAGAGGTATCCCTTTATGTCCCAAAAAACGGACGAATTAATGAAATACCTTAACAGGTATCCCTTTATGTCCAAAAAAACGGACGAATTAATGAAAGGAGAAGCGGGATGGCAGAGAATTACAGACTGGAAATGGTTGGAATCAGCAAATCCTTCCCTGGCGTCAAAGCGCTCGATAAAATCAATTTAAAAGTACGTCCCGGTACCGTTCACGCTCTGATGGGAGAGAACGGAGCAGGTAAGTCAACACTGATGAAATGCCTGTTTGGCATATACAAGATGGATGAAGGTGAGGTTCTGATTGATGGTGCAAAGGTGAGTATTGCCAATCCGGATGATGCACTTCATAAAGGCCTTGCCATGGTACACCAGGAACTTCAGCCGGTACCGGCTCGCTCTATTGCAGAGAACATGTATCTTGGACGGTATCCGATATTTAAATTAGGACCGCTTAAAGTTATCGATCACAAAACCATGAATTCGGAAGCGGAAAAATGGTTAAAGGATGTAAAAATGAATTTCAATCCCAAAGCGAAGCTTGGGACTTTATCAATCGGACAAATGCAGTCAGTAGAAATTGCAAAGGCAGTAAGCCAGAATGCAAAGCTGGTGATTCTGGATGAACCTACTTCATCGCTGACTGATAATGAAGTAGAAGCGCTGTTTAGCATCATCAGGGATTTAAAGTCCCGCGGAGTTTCTATGATATATATCAGCCATAAAATGGCGGAAATCAGACAGATTGCAGATGACATCACCATCATGCGGGATGGAACTTATGTCGGTTCATGGGAAGTGGCTGATATCTCTGATGAAGAAATTGTAAAACAGATGGTAGGAAGAGAACTGGGAAATGTTTATCCTCCGAAAGATGATTACCGGACGGATGAAACCGTTTTAAAGGTAAGCCATTTAAGCAGTATTCATGAACGTTCCTTTCAGGACTGCTCCTTTGAACTGAAAAAAGGAGAGATTCTGGGATTCGGAGGTCTGGTAGGCGCCCAGAGAACCGAGCTTATGGAAGCCATATTCGGAATGAGGAATATTTCCGGGGGAGAAGTTGAGGTCCTTGGAAAGAAAGTTGAGATTAAATGCCCAAAGGATGCCATTGGTGATTCCGTCGGAATGATTACGGAAGACCGGAGAGGTAACGGAATCTTCGGATGCTTAAGTATTTCTGACAATACAGCCATTGCTTCTTACCGCAACTATACAACAGCGGGAGTCATTCAAAAAAAGAAAGTAGCATCTGTTGTGAAGGACAGCATCGCTAAGCTGAGTATTAAAACTCCAAGTGACAGGACTCAGATCCAGTCCCTTTCCGGAGGTAATCAGCAAAAGGTGATTATTGCCAGATGGCTGGCAAGCAATCCTGAAATTTTAATCATGGATGAGCCGACAAGAGGTATCGATGTAGGCGCAAAGTATGAGATTTATCAGATTATGATTGAACTTGTAAAACAGGGAAAATCAATCATCATGATATCCTCTGAAATGCCGGAGTTAATCGGTATGTCAAACCGTATTATTGTTATGTGCGGCGGACGGATCACAGGAGAAGTAGAGGATAGTGAGGCAACCCAGGAGAAGATCATGGCATTTGCCACTAAATTTGACATAAACAAAACGGAAAATAATTCCAAACAGGAGGTTAAGTCATGACAGCTAAGAAGATAAATTTGAAGGATTTCCTTATAAATAATGGAATCATCGTTGTCCTCGTCCTGCTTGCCATTCTTACGGCAATTAAGCAACCATCATTCGGATCATTTGACAATCTAAAAAATATTGCCTTAAATGTGGCACCCCGTTTTATCATTGCCTGCGGTGTATCAGGCTGTCTGATTACCAGAGGTACAGACCTTTCAGCAGGACGTATTGTAGGACTTTCCGCCTGTCTGGCAGGTACACTTTTACAGAAACCAGGCTACAGCGGTAAATTTTTCCCCAATCTTCCGGACTTTGGGATCTGGTGGGTGTTTGTAGTGCTTCTGATCTGTATCTTAGTTGCTGCATTCTTCGGTCTGATCAATGGCCTGGTGATTTCCTATCTGCAGGTTCCTGCTTTTATCGGAACTCTGGGTATGCAGCTGATTGTATACGGTGCCTGTCTTGTTTATACCAATGCAACACCAATCGGCGGTTACCGTCCTGCCTATACGGAGGTAGCAAAAGGAAGACTGTTTGGTTTTATACCTTACCTGTTTTTAATTGCCCTTGCTGTGGGACTTGTGATCTGGTTCATTTATAACAAGACTCCTCATGGAAAATACATGTACGCCATTGGCGGAAATGAGCAGGCAGCTGAAGTTTCCGGTGTTAATACCAAGAAGACAAAGATTATTATCTATGTAACAGCTGCTGCACTTTACGCACTGGGTGGCTTCCTGGTAGGAGCAAAATCCGGCGGATCTTCCGTTAATATGGGTATGGGATGGGAACTGGAAGCAATTGCCGCATGTACCATCGGAGGTGTGTCGGTAAACGGAGGCATCGGTAAGGTATCCGGTGTTTTAATCGGTGTTCTTGTTTTTGAAATCTTAAAAACATGTCTCCAGTATTTGGGAGTCAACACCAACTATCAGTACATTGCCCAGGGTATCGTTATTGTAGTTGCGATTGCTCTTGATATCAGAAAATATATTGCAAAAAAATAAATACTTACTAGAAAAGCGTCCTGTCCGGCAAAAAAAACGGTCAGGGCGCTTATTTCCAGTATTAGGGCAGCTGGCTGAGCCGGCTGTTCTGGTATTCCCCTGATAAGGTGACATCTTTTCCGAACCAGGATGGCGGTGTAAAGGCATGAGCTTCCTCCAGACTGTCAAATTCAACCTCAGCCAGCATTAACCCCTCGTAGCGGCCTTCAAAGACATCAAGCTCTATGGTCAGATGCCCGGAGTGCTCCACGGGGATTAAATATCTCTTTTTTGTAAGAATACAGCCGTCTGTTTTACTGATTAAATGACGGTAGGAGTCTTCGTTTAAGGGAAGGTTGTATTCTTCTCTTGCCAGAAGCCCTTTGGATTTATAGGTCAGTATATAGGTCTCATCCTCTTTGCGGACCCGGACAACGGGATCCGTCGATAAATAACCCTGTTCAATGAGATGATGGGGAAATGATTCATAATTTTCCGGCGGACTGGTAACCAGATATTTGCGCTCGATTTCCATGAAAAAAACCTCCTGATTCCATGTGTTATACTCTAAAACAGGGTTAGTATACCACAATCGGATAAAAAATAGAAGATAGTGGCAAAAAGAAGAAAAACGTGGTAATATGGAAAATACAGTAAAAATCAGGAGATTAAAATATGAAATGCTTGATAAGGCGGACAGCCTTCTTTTTTCTGGTACTCGCAGCGGTTCTTGCAGCGGGGGCTGCAGCAGGCTGTGCAGGGGAAAAAAGCCAGTCAAAACCTGCAGAAAGTTCGGATAAAGAAGCCGGTACAGAGGGAATTGAGACAGAAGAAGGACCAAAGATCGGAATCAGCATTTACCGCTATGATGATACATTCATGAAGCTGTACCGGTCCGAACTCAAACAATATCTAGAAGAGACCTATCATGCCCAGGTCATCATGCGCAATGCAGGAGGGGACCAGAAAGAACAGGACCGACAGATCAGAGAGTTTATAGACAGCAAGTGTGCCGGAATTATCATAAATCCGGTGGAAGCTTCGGCAGCGGGAAGAATTGCAGATACTTCCAGCCAGGCAGGCATTCCGCTGGTCTTTATTAACAGCGAGCCGGATGAGTCAGAGAGAAACCGGTGGAAGGAACAGCACATGGCAGTCTCCAGCGTGGAGACAGATTCTAAGCAGGCAGGAACCTATCAGGGGGAGATTATTCTTGAGAACCCGGGAAAGGGTGACAAAAACCATGATGGTATCCTTTCTTATGTGATGATAAAGGGGGAGGCGGGCAGTGATGCCGCCCGCTACCGGACGGAATATTCCATAAAGGCATTAACGGATGCCGGAGTGAAGACGGAAGAGCTGTTTTCCGGTACCGGCAACTGGAACAGGGAAGAAGGAAAAAAGCTGGCTGCACAAGCTTTATCAACATATGGCCCCAGAATTGATGTGATATTTTGCAACAATGATGCCATGGCAAACGGAGCGCTGGAAGCGGTGGAAGAAGCCGGAATGACACCTGGTAAAGATGTTTATCTGGTGGGAGTTGATGCGCTTCAGGAAACAGTGGGCTATATAAAAGAGGGAAAGATTGCAGGAACGGTTTTAAATGACCATCAGGGCCAGTCAAAGACTGCTGCTGACACACTGATCCGGCTAATTCAGGGAGAAGATGCGGAGACGAGATATCTGGTGGATTATATAAAGGTTACGATGAACAGTACATTTCATAATTGGAAAGGAGACGATTAATATGGGTAAGGTTTATGCATTTTTGGCGGATGGGTCAGAAGAGGTGGAACTGCTTGCAGTTGTTGATGTTCTGCTGAGAGGAGGCCAGGATGTGAAAATGGTGTCGGTAACCGGCAAAAAGAATGTGACCGGCTCTCATGGAATAAAGCTTCAGGCAGACTTATTGATTTCCCAGACAGATTTAAAAGACGGGGATGTGCTCTTTCTTCCCGGAGGGATGCCTGGAACCAGAAACCTTGGTGCAAATGAGGAACTGGTCCGGGCACTGATGGAAGCACAGGAAGATAACCGCAGGATTGCTGCGATCTGTGCTGCTCCCAGTATTCTTGGCAGGCTTGGGATTCTGGAGGGAAAAAAAGCAACCTGTTTTCCGGGATTTGAGCAGGAATTAAAGGGAGCAACTGTGGTGAAACAGGGAGTGGTGACAGACGGCAACATAACGACAGCCAGAGGGCTGGGGTATGCACTTGACATGGGAATTGAGCTGTTGGCATTACTTGTTGATAAACTGCATGCACGTAAAATAAAAGAGGCGATTCAATACGACCAGATTCCCATGTAACAGGCAGGTGAACCTATGAAAAAGAGTTGGATGGTACCAATTGCTTTTGCTTCCTGCTTATTTTTGCTTACCGGATGCGAGAAAAAGGATCCCTATGGACTTTCTTCCAGGGACCCTGTTACAATCTCAATCTGGCATTATTATAATGGTGTCCAGAAGGAAGAATTTGACAGTCTGGTCAGATCATTTAATGAAAATGAGGGACGGGAAAAAGGAATTATAGTTAAGGCTTATAACAAAGGAAGCATTGATGAACTGAGCAGCACGATCAATGACAGTATTGAGCGCAGAGTTGGTTCGGACCCGCTTCCTGACGTATTTTCTGCCTATGCGGACAAGGTCTATGAAGTGGACCGTATGGGACTGGCAGCGGATTTAAGTAATTACCTTACCTCCGATGAGATATCAGAATATGTGGATGCATACATGGAAGAGGGCAGATTTGATGATGGCAGTTCTGTTAAAGTATTTCCAATTGCCAAATCTACCGAGATACTTACGGTGAATAAGACTGACTGGGAGAAGTTTGCCGCTGCAACCGGTGAAACGGAAGATGCATTTTCTACCTGGGAAGGAATTACCAGGGTATCGGAGGCCTATTACAAATGGACAGACAGCCTGACACAAAAGCCTTCTGACGGGAAAGCGTTCTTTGGCAGAGATGCATTTGCCAACTATATGATTATCGGAAGTCTGCAGCTGGGTCATGAGATTTTTTCTGTGAAAGACGGAAAAACCACGCTGGATTTTGACAAAGAGGCAATGCGAAAACTGTGGGATAATTACTACATACCCTTTGTAAACGGATATTTTGGCGCTTACGGGAGATTTCGCAGCGATGATGTAAAGACCGGGCAGCTGGTGGCATTTGTAGGAGCTACCAGTGGAATCTCGTATTTCCCAACCTCTGTGACTCTTGAGGATGGGACAAACTATGCCATTGAAAGCAAACTCTATCCCCTTCCCGGCTTTGCAGGGACGGTGCCCTGCGCTGTTTCCCAGGGGGCAGGTATGATGGTTTTTAAATCAGAAGAGAAGCGGGAATATGCAGCCGTCTGCTTTCTGAAGTGGTTTACCGACACAAAGCAGAATATGAAGTTTGCCATTGGCTCCGGGTATCTGCCGGTTAAAAAGGCGGCAGCCGAGGAATCCCTGCTGGAACCTTTTTTACAGGAAGCCGGCGAGAACAGCGGAGTATCCCAGAACCTGCTCATTGGTCTGGATACGGCAAATAAGTACAGACTTTATACTTCCAAACCTTTTAAGGGAGGAGACCGCGCCAGAGAGATTCTTCAGACTTCTATGGCTTCAAAGGCAAAAGAAGATTACCAGAAGATTGAAACGATGATAAGCCAGGGGGCTGACAGAGAGCGGGCAGTTGCAGATTTCACAACGGATGAGAATTTTAATAACTGGTATGAAGACACGAAGGGGCAATTGGAAGCAGTCATCGGAGAGTAGTTTATGAAAGAAAAGAAAAGTGAGTCCATACGAAACCATTTGCTTGGACCGCTGTTGATCCTGCTGGTTGTGCAGGCTGCAGTGATTGCCGGAACGGTGCTTTTCGGCGGTGTTTCTGTTAAATTAAAGAATAATGAAATCCACGTTTTAAGCCGGAATGCAGAGAATACCAGACTGGGCCTGGAAAAGGAGACTCTTCATCACTGGATTGTCATGCTGAATCATTCCGCTTTCGTTTCCAATGAGATTGAGCAGATTCTGAAGAAAAACCAGTGCAGTGCTCCTGACATTTCAAATGATTATATGTTAAACCGCGAAATCGTGGAACAGATAATAGAAAAATCCATTGATATGCTTCATATGAGTTATGCAACGGGAGTTTTTTTTGTTCTTAACGGGCCGGCAGCAGCCAATAGTTCCAGCGGTATGAAAGCAGGCTTTTACATACGCAGTTCCAATCCGGGAGGGTATTTAACAGATAATTCTTCCCTTTTGATGGAACGGGGGCTGCCATCTGTGGCAGAAAAATATAACATACCTTTGGACTCCTTCTGGGAAATCGGATTTGGCAAAGAGGAAGATTCAAAAAACAGTGAGTTTTACCAAAAACCCCTCAGAATGGCTTTGCAGGAAGGAACCAGTGGGGATGATGCGATGAAACAGGCTTATTTAAGCCCGCCTTTCCGCTTAAGCCCCAAAGACATGCCTGTTATTACTTATTCTGTACCGGTGATTTTAGACGATGGAACCGTTGCGGGAGTCTGGGGCCTGGAGATGACGCTGAATCAGCTGGGACAGATTTTGTCAGAGAAACAGACCAACAGCAGCTTTGAAGAATGCTGGCTCCTTGGAATCCGAAACAGGGAGACAAAAGAAATTGTTCCTGTGATTGATTCCGGCTATCTCTATAATCAGTATTTCAACGAAGCAGCGAACATAGCTTATACAGACAACAGGAAGAAATCAATCAGCGAGATTGAATCTTCCGATGGAACAAAGTGGTATGCAAGCATTAACAGCCTTGATGCATATGCAAACAACGGGGTGATGGAAAATGAAGACTGGGTACTTGTGGGGCTGGCAAGGCAAAAGGATCTGCTTGCGTTTTATAATGCAATCCGGCGCATGCTGGTCAGTACCATGCTGGTTCCCATCTTGTTCAGCATGCTTGGAGCGTTTGCCATCGGAAAGATTGTGACGGAACCGATTCGGAGACTTGCAGGTGAATTAAAGGGGAAGTCCGGTAACCGGGGGCTTGCGCTGAAACGGGTTCATATCCGTGAGATTGATGATCTTACGGAAACCATTGAACAGTTAAGCCGTGACGTGGAAATGTCCTCATCAAAGATTTCCAGTATCCTCCGCCATGCCAATGTAATGATCGGAGTTTTTGAATATGCAGACGGTGCAGACCAGGTTTTCTGCAGCCAGTCTCTCTTTGAGATGCTTGGCTGGGGAACGATAGAGGAACCATACCGGTATCTGGAGGTTGAAAAATTTGAAGTGCTGATGGACCAGACATTTACCGGCGTGCGGATTAAGGGAGACCGTGTGTTTCAGAGCCTGGAATTGGAAGGCCGGACACGGTGGGTACAGGTGATCATAGATGAGTCCAAGGCGGGAACTACTCTTGGCGTATGCTCTGATGTGACTGCAGATGTGCAGGAGAAGGAAAAGCTGGAAAGGGAACGTAATTTTGATCTGCTGACAGAGCTGTATAACCGGAGGGCGTTTCGGGAGCAGGTGGAGTTTGTGATGAGAACCCAGAAGGAGAAATATGGGGCAGTCATCATGTGGGATCTTGATAATTTAAAGTATATCAATGATACATATGGGCATGATGAAGGAGACCGTTATCTGATACTGTTTGCGGACTGTTTAAAGAACAGCTTTGCCGGAAGGGGCATTTTAGCCCGTTATTCCGGCGATGAATTTGTGACGTACTTACATGGAGACAGCAAGGAGAAAATACGAAAGGATGTCTGTGATTTTATAAAGTATATTCAGAAGGCAGCTCTCAATATGGAAGGCGGATACATGCTTCCTGTCCGGGTTTCAGGGGGTATGTCCTGGTACCCTGATGATGCAGCGGAATTTGAAACTCTGTTTAATTATGCGGATTTTGCCATGTATATGGTAAAGCATAGCGTGAAGGGCAATGTAAGGGAATTTGACCTTGATGAGTATACCCATAATTCCTATATGCTGACAGGAAGTGAAGAATTGAACCGAATGCTGGAAACAAGAGATGTAAGCTTTGTTTTTCAGCCGATTGTGACACGGGAAGGCAGTATCTATGGATACGAACTTCTGATGCGGCCTCATTTTACAAATTTAAGGGGGATCGGTGAAGTTTTAAACCTTGCAAGGTCCCAGGCGAAGCTGCCCCAGATTGAGTCACTGACCTGGTTTGCAGGCTTAAAGGCAGCAGCAGCTGAACTGGAGAAGGGCCATCTGGGAGAGATGGAAAAGCTGTTTATTAACTCCATTGCATCTGTGTGCATCACCGAGGATGAACAGGCAGAGCTGGAGCGTAATTTTAGCGGTCTCTTAAGCCGGATTGTCATTGAGATGACTGAGGGGGAACCTGCCAGCAGGGAACTCATGGAGAGAAAGATGGCTATGGCCAGAAAATGGCGGGGACAGACGGCTGTGGATGATTTTGGTACCGGATATAACAGCGAATCCGTTCTTCTGCATATGAGGCCGGAGATTGTTAAAGTGGATATGAGTCTGGTAAGGCAGATACACAAGGATACAAAAAGGCAGATGATATTAAAAAATCTGCTTGATTTTGCTTCCAGCAACGAAATCTGTGTATTGGCAGAAGGTGTGGAAACGGAAGAGGAACTGGTATTTTTACTAAATTCCGGCATCTGTTTATTCCAGGGATATTACATTGCCAGACCCCAGATCGAGATTCGTCCTCTTGATCCGTATATCGCCGGAAAAATGAAGGAGTTCGCAGGAAAAACCTGATTTTATCATAAATAATACTGGAATTTAGGGGACGAGTATGGTATAATGCTAAATTGAAGTGTAACGCCCTGTCGGTAAGGCGGTTCACATATATCTCAAGGAGGAACCCATTAATGAGTTTACAAGTGGAAAAATTAGAAAAGAACATGGCAAAATTAACGGTAGAAGTGCCGGCTGAGGAGTTTGAGAAGGCTCTTACCGCAGCTTACAATAAGAATAAGGGCAGATTTAATATCCCTGGTTTCAGAAAAGGCAAAGCACCACGTGCCATGGTAGAAAAGATGTATGGAGCAGGTGTCTTATATGAGGACGCTGTAAATGAAGCTCTTGATGCGACATATGGAGATGCGGCAGAGGAAAGCGGACTGGAGATCGTATCCAGACCGGAAATCAGCGTTGTTCAGGTTGAAAAAGGCCAGAACTTAATCTATACTGCTACTGTAGCCGTAAAACCGGAAGTGACTTTAGGCGAATATAAAGGAATTGAAGTAACCAAAGCATCCGCTGAAGTTACAGAAGAAGATATTGAAGCAGAATTAAAGAGAGTCCAGGAACAGAATTCCAGACTTGTTACCGTAGAAGACAGAGCAGTAGAAGACGGCGACCAGACAGTAATCGACTTTGAAGGCTTCGTTGACGGAAAGTCTTTCGAAGGCGGTAAGGGCGAGGATTATCCGCTTACCATCGGTTCCCATTCCTTTATCGATACATTTGAAGAACAGCTCATTGGAAAGAACATTGGAGAATCCTGTGAAGTAAACGTAACCTTCCCAAATGAATATCATTCCACGGAACTTGCTGGAAAACCGGCTATGTTCAAGGTTACCGTTAAGGAAATCAAGAGAAAAGAGCTTCCTGAGTTAAATGATGAATTCGCTGGCGAAGTTTCAGAATATGATACTTTGGAAGAATACAAAAACGACATCAAGGAAAAAGTTGCTGAGAGAAAGCAGAAGGCAGCAGCTACTGAGAATGAAGATCATGTGGTAGAGAAGGTTGTGGAGAACGCAGCTATGGATATTCCAGAGCCGATGATTGACAGCCAGGTGAGCAACATGGTGAATGACTATGCAAGAAGAATGCAGAGCCAGGGACTTTCTCTTGACCAGTATATGAAGTTTACAGGCATGACAATTGAAACATTAAGAGAGCAGATGAAGCCTCAGGCATTAAAGAGAATCCAGACAAGACTGGTTCTTGAGGCAGTTGCAAAGGCAGAGAATATCACTGTTTCTGATGAAGCAGTAGAAAAAGAAATTGCAACTATGGCTGAAAGCTACAAGATGGAAGTTGGACAGATTAAAGAATATCTTGGCGAAAGCGGCATTGCACAGATGAAAGAAGATCTGGCAGTACAGGAAGCTGTTGATTTCCTGGTAGCAGAAGCAAAATTAGTTTAAGAAGTTTTATTCCCGGTAGATTCCAGACATCCTGTCCGGAGTCTATTCGGTTTTGAGTGAGCAAGAACAGACAGGAGGAAGAAAGATGAGTTTAGTACCTTATGTCATTGAATCAACCAGTAAGGGGGAACGCTCTTACGATATTTATTCCAGACTTTTAAAAGAGAGAATTATTTTTCTCGGTGAAGAAGTGTCTGATGTTTCAGCAAGCCTTATTGTGGCACAGCTGTTGTTTTTAGAGGCAGAGGATCCCACGAAGGACATCAATCTTTATATTAACAGCCCGGGCGGATCTGTGACTGCCGGCATGGCGATCTATGATACCATGAACTATATCAAATGCGATGTTTCTACTGTCTGCATGGGTATGGCTGCAAGTATGGGGGCATTTCTTTTAGCAGGCGGTGCAAAGGGCAAGCGTTTTGCACTTCCCAATGCGGAAGTCATGATTCACCAGCCTTCCGGCGGAGCGAAAGGTCAGGCAACTGAAATTCGCATCGTTGCAGAGAATATACTGAAGATAAAGAAACGCTTGAATGAAATTATGGCGGCAAACACTGGTCAGCCTTATGAAGTAATTGAACGTGATACAGAACGTGATAATTACATGACTGCTGATGAAGCAAAGGCTTATGGGCTGATTGATAATATTCTCTACAGCCACGACCGCTGATAATGAGCCATTAACAAGGAGCCCCCTTCGGGTATCCCTTTATGCTCAAAAAACGTGAGCCATTAACAAGGAAAGTATGAGGTGTGTATATGCCGGTCAGAACAGACGACAAGATCCGATGCTCTTTTTGCGGGAAAACCCAGGATCAGGTAAAGAAACTGATAGCCGGTTCCAATAATGTCTACATCTGTGATGAGTGCATTGATTTATGTGCGGAGATATTAGAGGAAGAATTCGACGGTCATGATGATGAGGCACCTGATTTCAGTAACATTAATCTGATGAAGCCCAAAGAAATGAAGGCATTTTTGGATGAGTACGTGATTGGTCAGGACGAAGCAAAAAAGGTGTTGTCCGTAGCAGTATATAACCATTATAAGAGAATCACATCCGGTAAAAAAATGGATGTGGATATACAGAAGAGCAATATTCTGATGTTGGGGCCTACCGGTTCCGGTAAAACTTATCTTGCGCAGACTCTGGCTAAGGTTCTTAATGTTCCCTTTGCCATTGCAGATGCCACCGCCCTTACAGAAGCCGGTTATGTTGGTGAAGACGTAGAAAACATCCTTTTAAAATTGATCCAGGCAGCTGAATATGATATCAGCAGAGCTGAATTCGGAATCATTTATATTGATGAGATTGATAAGATCACCAAGAAATCGGAGAATGTGTCAATCACCAGAGATGTTTCAGGTGAAGGTGTTCAGCAGGCTTTGTTAAAGATTCTGGAAGGCACGGTTGCAAGCGTTCCGCCCCAGGGAGGAAGAAAGCATCCCCACCAGGAACTTTTACAGATCAATACCACCAATATTCTGTTTATCTGCGGCGGAGCTTTTGATGGTCTGGAGAAAATCATTGAACGCCGTTTAAGCGCAGGATCCATTGGATTTAATGCGGAAATTGTAGATAAGAACAAAACGGATATTGACGATCTCTTAAAGAAGACCCTGCCACAGGATCTGGTTAAGTTCGGGCTGATTCCTGAATTTATCGGACGCGTTCCCATCACCGTATCGCTGGAACTTTTAGACCGGGAGGCTCTGGTTAAGATTTTATCCGAGCCGAAGAATGCGCTGATTAAGCAATACCAGAAATTGTTTGAGCTGGACGACGTAAAACTGGAACTGACCAGTGAAGCAGTGGAACGGATTGCGGAACTGGCTGTTGAAAGAAAAACCGGTGCCAGAGGTTTACGCTCCATTATGGAAAGCGTTATGATGGATTTGATGTATGAGATACCATCAGACAGCAGCATCGGAATCTGCAGAATCACCAAAGAGGTTGTGGATAAAAACGGAGAGCCGGAGCTGGTTTATCGGGATACGGCAGTTCCCAGAAAATCACTGGCTCAGAAATTGAGAAAAGATAAGACAGGCGAGATCGCATAGATCCCTGCATGAGTCGGGAAGGTGTTACAGCGAATCAATCTGCTGGAACACCTTTTTGAATGCAAAGGAGAGAACCATATGGTAGATAAGACAATTACAATGCCGGTTATTGCCTTAAGGGGTATGACTATTCTACCCAAAATGATGCTGCATTTTGATATCAGCCGGGAGAAATCCATCGCAGCAGTTGAAAAAGCGATGGTAGGAGATCAGAAGGTGTGTCTGGTGACCCAGAGAAATCCTGAAGAATCCGACCCGGGAATGGATGACTTATATCAGGTAGGAACGGTAGCTTTAATCAAACAGCTGGTGAAGCTTCCCAACAACGTCATACGTGTCATGGTGGAAGGACTGGAAAGGACAGAGCTGCTGGCTCTTGATAATGAAGGACCGCTTCTTGTGGGAGAAATCGAAGAATTGCAGGTGCCGGATGATATACTGGATCCGATTACCATACAGGCGATGGCCGAGATCGTAAAAGAAAAGCTGGAAGCCTATGGCAGGGAAAACCAGAGGATTGCCAAGGAAGTGGTGCCTGGGCTGCTGGTTATTCTGGATTTAGGGGAACTTTTAGACCAGGTGGCGGTTCAGCTGTCATGGGATTACCGTATCCGCCAGCAGGTGCTTGAAAGCGTGCTTCTGGAAGAACGATATGCTCTTGTTATGAAACACCTGATTACTGAAATTGAAGTGACTAAGGTAAAAAAAGAATTGCAGTCCCATGTAAAGGAACGGATTGACAAAAATCAGAAGGACTACATTTTAAGAGAGCAGATGAAAGTGATCCGGGAAGAACTGGGCGAGGACAATCCCCTCACTGACAGCGATGAATATGCAAAACGTTTAAAGGCTTTAAAAGCGGATAAAGAGATAAAGGAAAAGATTCAAAAAGAGATTGACCGTTTTAAATCCATGCCAGGAGGAAGTCAGGAAGCCAATGTAGTCCGGATGTATCTGGATACCGTCCTTGATTTCCCGTGGAAGAAGATGTCAAAAGACAATAACAGCATCGTTCATGCGCAGCAGGTACTTGACGAAGAACATTATGGTCTGGAAAAGGTAAAGGAACGGATTCTGGAATACCTTGCAGTCCGCATTCTTACAAAAAAGGGAACCAGTCCTATTATATGTCTGGTTGGACCTCCCGGAACGGGAAAAACTTCAATTGCAAGATCTGTGGCGAAAGCGCTGAATAAAGAATATGTAAGAATCAGTCTGGGTGGAATCCGGGATGAAGCCGAGATCCGGGGACATAGAAAAACCTATGTAGGCGCAATGCCGGGCCGGATTGCAGAGGCCGTCAAACAGGCGGGAGTCAGCAATCCCCTGATGCTTCTTGATGAGATAGACAAGGTCAGCAGTGACTACAGAGGTGATACTTCTTCCGCACTTTTGGAGGTGCTTGACAGCGAGCAGAATGTAAAATTCAGGGATCATTATATTGAACTTCCCATTGATTTATCCAATGTGCTCTTTATTGCAACAGCCAATACCATAACAACGATCCCCGGTCCTCTTCTTGACCGTATGGAAGTAATTGAAATAAACAGCTATACGGAGAATGAAAAATTCCATATTGCCAAAAACTATCTGGTGAAAAAGCAGCAGGAAAGAAACGGTCTCATGGGAAAACCGGTTACCATAACGGATCATGCCCTTGAAAAGGTCATTCACAACTATACAAGAGAAGCCGGAGTCAGAAATTTAGAGAGGCGGATCGGTGCCGTTTTCAGAAAAGCAGCAAGAGAATTCCTGGAAGATAAAAACCGGATAATTGAAATAACAGAAAATGAGCTGGAGAAATACTTAGGGAAAGAAAAAGTATCCTATGACAATGTCAATGAAGAAGACCAGGTGGGGATTGTAAGAGGCCTTGCATGGACCAGTGTAGGGGGAGATACCCTGCAGATTGAAGTAAATGTAATGCCTGGGAAAGGCACTCTTCAGATGACAGGGCAGATGGGAGACGTTATGAAGGAGTCTGCACAGACTGCTTTAAGCTATGTCAGATCCGTAGGACCGGAGTATAAAGTACCGGACGACTATTTTGAGAAGCACGATATTCATCTGCATATACCGGAGGGAGCAGTACCAAAGGATGGGCCGTCTGCAGGAATTACCATGGCAACTGCCATGCTTTCTGCCGCTACAAACCAGAAGGTAAGTGCAACAGTCGCCATGACAGGGGAAATAACCTTAAGAGGCAGGGTTCTTCCAGTCGGAGGCTTAAAGGAGAAAATACTGGCAGCACGCATGGCTCGTGTAAAAAAGGTTCTGGTTCCGGATAAAAACCGCCCGGACATTGCAGAATTATCGGAAGAGATAACAGAAGGCCTTACAATTGTGTTCGTAAAGGAAATGCCGGAAGTATTAAAAGAGGCTTTCGTCCAGGAATAGAAAGGAAATCATATGATTATTAAAACCGTGGAACTGGAGACTGTATGCGGCATTACCAGCAAACTCCCGGAAAACACAAAACCGGAATTTGCATTTGCCGGCAAGTCCAATGTTGGGAAATCCTCTCTCATCAATGCCCTTATGAACCGGAAGTCCTTTGCAAGGACCTCATCTCAACCAGGTAAAACACAGACCATTAATTTCTATAACATGAATGACTCATTCTACTATGTGGATCTTCCCGGCTACGGTTATGCAAAGGTAGCCGTGGAAGTAAAAGCAAAATGGGGAAAGATGATTGAAAATTATCTTCATAAATCCCCGATGTTAAAATGTGTATTTTTACTGATTGATATCCGTCACGAGCCTTCCGACAATGACAAAACCATGTATGACTGGATTGTTAACAATGGGTATCAGCCGGTTATTATTGCCACGAAGCTGGATAAGCTGAAGCGGAGCCAGGTAGCAAAAGCATTAAAGGTGGTGCGTACCGGGCTGGGGATCGGACCGGAAGTAACCGTAATTCCATTTTCTGCAGAGACCAAACAGGGCAGAGAAGAAATCTGGGACTTGATTGAGGATTCTGTAAATAGTCTTGACAAGGAGTAAAAATCTTTTTATAATGAACCTATTTATTACATAGAGTTCATTAAGGAAGAAAGAGGAGAAAACAGTTATGAAAAAAACTATGAAGAAAATTGTATCAACTCTCATGGCGGCAGCTCTGGCAGCGGCGGCATTAACTGCCTGTTCAGGCGGAAACTCCACAGCAGGCACTTCTGGTGCAGGAAAAGAAGCAGGAGACAAGAAAGTATTAAAAGTTGCCATGGAGTGCAGCTATGCCCCTTACAACTGGACTCAGCCAACCGATGCCAACGGAGCGGTGAAGATTTCAGGAAGCTCTGATTTTGCATACGGTTACGATGTAATGATGGCGAAAAAGATTGCGGACGAGCTTGGCTATAGTCTGGAAATTGTGAAGCTGGACTGGGATTCATTAGTACCTGCTGTACAGTCGGGTAAGGTTGACTGTGTTATCGCAGGTCAATCCATCACTGCAGAACGTATGCAGTCCGTTGATTTTACAGATCCATACTATTTCGCTACCATCGTAGCTTTAGTAAAAGCCGGCGGCAAGTATGAGAATGCAAAAAGTGTTGCTGACTTAAAGGGCGCAGTTGCGACCTCCCAGTTAAACACCATCTGGTATGATAACTGTCTTCCCCAGATTCCGGAAGCAGACATTCAGCCGGCACAGGAATCCGCTCCGGCCATGCTTGTTTCTTTAAATTCCGGAAGATGTGACGTAGTAGTAACAGATAAGCCAACCGGTCAGGCTGCACTGATTGCATATCCTGATTTCAAACTTCTTGATTTCACCGGTACAGACGGGGAGTTCAAGGTATCTGATGAAGACATTAACATCGGTGTTTCTGTTAAAAAAGGCAATGCTGAATTAAAGGATGCCATCAACGGAGTGCTGAAAAAAATGACCAAGGATGATTTTAATAAGATGATGGAAGAGGCGATCAGTGTTCAGCCGCTTTCAAAGTAATAAAGGATAAAAAGAATCAGGGCTTGCAGGCACGGGATAAGCGTTTTTCCGTGCCCCTTGTTCTGTTTTAACGAAGCTGTGAAAGGGAGAAGGTAGTATATGTCTTTGCCGTCAGATTTTTTTGGAAGAATCGTATTTATACTGCAAAATTATGGCCCGTCCTTTTTAGCAGGGGCCGGCAAAACAATGGCAATCGCCGTTTTAGGTACATTGATCGGCTGTGTGATTGGCTTTGCTGTGGGAATTATTCAGACAACCCCGGAATCAAAGCAGGATAACCTGTTAAAAAAGGTACTGGTTAAAGGAATCAAATTTATTTTAAATGTCTATGTGGAAGTATTCCGCGGAACCCCTATGATGGTTCAGGCCATGTTTATTTTTTATGGATCCTCCGCCCTCTTTGGAATTAATATGTCCATTGTATTTGCCTCCTATTTTATTGTCTCCATCAATACCGGAGCCTATATGGCAGAGACTGTCAGAGGAGGAATTCTTTCCATTGATCCCGGTCAGACAGAAGGAGCGAAGGCCATTGGTATGACCCATTACCAGACGATGTTGAATGTTATCATGCCACAGGCGCTGCGTAACATCATGCCACAGATCGGCAATAACTTAATCATCAATATTAAGGATACGTGTGTGCTTTCTGTCATCGGCGTCGTGGAGCTGTTTTACGCGACTAAGGGTGTGGCAGGAGCTTACTATACCTATTTTGAAGCATTTACCATTACCATGGTAATTTACTTTGTCCTGACCTTTACCTGTTCCAGAATTCTCCGCCACTGGGAGAAAAAGATGGATGGACCCGACAGCTACGATCTGGCGACCACAGATACGTTAGCTTATACCAGCGGAATGGTGAAATTTCCGGATCCGAAAGAGAAGGAGGGTAAATAAATGGCTGATAGCAATGTGTTGAAAATTCGTCATTTAAGTAAGACATTTGGAACCAATGTGGTTTTAAGGGATATTGATTTCAATGTAAATGCAGGAGATGTGACCTGCATTATCGGAGCATCCGGCTCCGGAAAGTCCACTCTTTTACGCTGTATCAATCTTTTGGAAACCCCAACTACCGGTGAGATTTTATATCATGATGTGGATATTACTGACAGGAAGATGAACGTGCCTGAATACCGGACCAAAGTCGGTATGGTGTTTCAGAACTTTAATCTCTTTAATAACATGACCGTACTGGACAACTGTATGGTAGGCCAGGTGAAGGTTTTAAAGAAGGATAAGGAAGAAGCGAAAAAGACGGCGATGATGTTTTTGGAGAAGGTTGGAATGGCTCCTTATATCAACGCCAAACCAAGGCAGCTCTCAGGCGGACAGAAGCAGAGAGTGGCAATTGCCAGAGCGCTTGCCATGGAACCGGAGGTTCTTTTGTTTGATGAGCCGACTTCCGCTCTGGATCCCCAGATGGTTGGAGAGGTTCTTGCAGTTATGAGAACACTTGCAAAAGAAGGTCTTACCATGATCATTGTAACGCATGAGATGGCATTTGCAAGAGATGTGTCCAACCACGTGGTTTATATGGCAGGAGGCGTGATTGAAGAAGAGGGTGCACCGGCCGATATATTCGGAAATCCCCGGAAAAACTCAACAAAGGAATTCTTAACCCGGTTTATGCAGGGATAGAAGAAGACGGAGCTGTTGCAAAATGACTGAAAGATCAGTTGTGGAGCAGGCTCCTTTTTGATATACTGGTAGATAAAAAAAGAAGGATTGACTGAAAGGAGGTTCTTATGAAACTGGTATTTATGGAAACCGATACTCTGGGAGATGATGTGGACTATTCCCCGTTTTATGCTCTTGGAGAAGTGGTGAAATATAACAAATCGGAGCCTGAGTACAATCAGGAACGGGTCAGGGATGCGGATATCATTATAGTAAATAAGATCCCCATGAATGAAGAAACACTGAAATATGCAGAACATGTGAAGCTGATCTGCCTCACAGCCACCGGGACCAATACCGTTGATTTTGATTATGTGAGAAGTAGAAACATAGCAGTCACCAATGTGAAGGGCTATTCCACCCGGTCTGTCGTTCAGCACACCTTTGCATTGCTGTTTTATGTCTATGAGAAGCTTGCATATTATGATCAGTTTGTAAAATCAGGTGAATATGCAGTCAGTGATATATTCAGCAGATTTGATATGAAATTCAATGAACTTTACGGAAAGACCTGGGGAATAATCGGACTTGGAGAGATTGGCAGAGGGGTGGCCCGGGTGGCAGAAGCCTTCGGATGCAGAGTGGTTTATTACTCCACCTCCGGTAAAAATACCAATTCCAGCTGGGAACGTGTGGATTTTGATGTATTGTTAAATGAGTCGGATATTATATCCATTCATGCCCCGTTAAATTCTGCTACAGAATATTTAATTGATGAAGATGCGTTAAAAAAGATGAAAAAATCTGCGGTACTGCTGAATCTGGGCAGGGGAAATATCATCAGGGAAGAGGCTCTTTTAAAAGCTCTGGAAACCGGAGAGATCGGGGGAGCAGGGCTGGATGTAATCAGTGCAGAGCCCATGCTGCCGGATAATCCTCTTTTGGGAATGAAAGACAGTACAAAACTGATTATTACTCCCCATATCGCATGGGCCACGGTAGAGGCCAGAAGACGGTGTCTTTGTGAGGTATACGAAAACATCGTCTCTTACCTGCGGGGAGAGGAAAGAAATATTGTATAACACAAAAAAAGGCGGCTTAAAAGGCCGCCTTATGTGATCAGTCTTTCGGAAGCGGACGGGTAAAAAGTTTCCTTATCTTGATCTGTATGAAGGTACGGAGAACTTCGGCACCCAGCACCAGAATTAAAAATGGAAGAATAACAGTGAGAAACAATTTTGCTTTTAACCGGAACATCTTCTTTTTGTGCTGCAGCTTCAAAGACTTATAATGGTCAGAAACAGAGTGATACCATGTTTTTTTAACCGGAACTTTCTTCAAACGAATTCCCCCTTAATCATATCTGCTGACAGGAATTTTACGATCCGCTCATTAATGATTTCATGGCAAATGCATAAATTTCCTGGCTTTTTAATTTCCAGTGGTCACACATGATTTCTGCCTGATCCTTATCGGGAACGGACAGTTCCAGATTAATGAGACAGTTCTTGCCTTCTCTTACCTCGCAGTGAACAATGTAATCCTGGCTTGTGGATTTATAGTAATCTGCTGTCACGCCCACTTCATTGCGGAGACGGAACTTGTTTTCTTTCAAATATTCATCCATGTCATGGACAATAGCAGGTGAAATCTTATTGCCGAAGAATGAGAGAGTCTCCTCCCCTTCTCTTGTAATATCGTACCGGCTGCTGTTGTGATTGGTCTCCACATGCAGCAGTCTTGCCTCTAACAGTTCATTCAATGCCTGATTCAATGTAAAATATGTGGTATATTCATGCTCCAGAAAAAAGTTAGATAATTGTGCACTGGTCAGGGGGAAGTTAACCTGCTTCAACATGTATAGAATCATCAGCTTATATAGTGTCATGGGTTCTGAGAGCATTGGATAACCTCCATCTTTTTATTACCGGATATGGTCTTTCACCGCCCGGCTGACAACATCTGCCACACGGGGATCAAAAGCCTCAGGCAGGATATTGTCTTCATTTATTGCGGAAGGTGCTACCAGGCCTGCGATGGCCTCTGCAGCAGCAAGCTTCATCTCTTCTGTAATGGCAGCAGCTCTTCTCTCCAGCGCACCTTTAAAAATACCTGGGAAGACAACTACGTTATTCACCTGATTCGGGAAATCAGATCTTCCTGTACCAACGACCCTGGCTCCTGCCTTTTTCGCCAGATCCGGCATGATCTCCGGGACCGGATTAGCCATGGCAAAGAGAATGGAATCAGAATTCATGGAAGAAACCATCTCCTCTGTTACAATTCCGGGAGCTGAGACTCCGATGAAGATATCGGCATCTTTCATGGCGTCGGCAAGACTTCCTGTCTGGCCTTCTAAATTAGTGGAATCCATCATCTTTTCCTGCATCCAGTTTAAACCTTCCATTCCCTTAAAAAGAATTCCTGCCCGGTCACAGAGGACGATATGCAAAAATCCGTAAGACAGCAGAAGTCTGGTGATGGCAATGCCGGCGGAGCCTGCACCGTTTACTACCACGCGGCAGTCCTCTTTCTTTTTCCCTGTCACTTTCAGCGCATTGATGACTCCTGCAAGGACTACGATTGCAGTACCATGCTGGTCATCATGAAAGACTGGAATGGTAAGGAGCTTCTTTAACCGCTCTTCAATCTCAAAGCATCTGGGTGCAGATATGTCTTCAAGATTAATTCCGCCAAAAGCAGGGGCAATGGCAGTGACGGTCTTAATAATCTCTTCCGTATCCTGGGTGTCCAGGCAGATGGGAATGGCATTGACCCCGCCGAATTCTTTAAATAATACTGCTTTGCCTTCCATCACAGGCATGGCGGCAAGAGGGCCGATGTTTCCAAGGCCTAAAACAGCGCTGCCGTCGGATACAACAGCGATGGTGTTGGATTTGATGGTATATTGATAGGCGGCTTCAGGATTATCCGCGATTACCCTGCAGGGCTCCGCTACTCCGGGGGTATATGCAAGGGCTAAATCTTCCCTGCTTTTTACTGCTGCCTTGGAAGTTATTTCCAGCTTTCCGCCCCATTTCTCATGTAGCAATAATGCTTTCTCGTTGGTCGTCATAATGAGTTTGTCCTTTTTTTCAACAGTTTTTATTTATCATACCAATTTTAGGGTTTTAAATCAATAGAAAATATGTTAGAATATAGAGTAATTCAAATGAAGCATACGAAAAACATAAGGAAATTGAAGATACAGGTGGTACTATGAGAGAACGAATCAACAGGCTGGCAAAGGGCATCATTGATTCAGAGATTCCAAAGATAAAGGTTACCCCATCAGGAATTGATGATGTGGTGCGTTCGGGCGGAGCCACGAGACGGGAACTTGTCGTTACCAGTGAGAATAACCTGCACATAAAAGGACTTGCATATTCCTCTAACTACCGCGTTCGGATGATAAGCGGATCGTTTGGGGGTACATACAATCATCTTGTCTATGAGATTAACGGAAGTTTCATGGAAGACGGAGATGTGATTAAGGGATCTTTTTATCTGGTTACCAATGGCGGCGAGAAAGAAGTCCCTTATTCGTTTCGTGTAGAGCTTGGCACGTCAGGGAAGGCACTGAGTGATTTAACGACAGCAGAGAATTTTGCAGATACTGCAAAAAAAGATATGGATACGGCTCTTCGTTTGTTTGAGTACCGCGATTTTGTTACGGCTCCGTTTATGAATGATCTTCATGTAAGAGCAATTTATGACGGATTAAAGGGCAGGCCTGACAGAAGAAAGGAACTGGAAGAGTTTCTTGTGGCTTTAAAGGTAAAAAAGCCGGTGGAGTTGTCGGTGGATACCGGAGAGCGCAGATATGGAGAACTGGAGGAGGCTGCCAGGGACTGGATCGAGATCAGACGAAGCTGCTGGGGCTGCATCAGCCTGGAAGTGACAACAGACTGTGATTTTATAGAACTGCCAAAGAAAACCATTGGCGAACAGGATTTTGAAGATGATATATGTAAGCTGCCTTTTGTGGTACACCCGGAGCGTATGCACCAGGGAGAAAATTATGGCAGAATTCAGATAAACGGAGTGGAAGAGTGTTTCCTGGTACCGGTCATATCGGTAAGCAACCCGGGAGGAGGAATATCGGCGGAGGACGCCTTTGCAAAAGAGGCATTCGGCCGATTTTTGCGGCTTCGCCTGGAGGCGGAGACAGGGAAAGAACGTGCAGAGTCTCTGTGCAGAGAGATGGAGAAGGCACTTGATGAAATCGAACTGATGAAAGGGGAGTCAGGCCTTATAAAGCTGCTTCGTGCAGAATGCTGCCTGTTTGCCGGAGAGAAGTCGAAAGCAGCGCTTTTCCTTGATGAAAGCAGGGATGAGATCCTTTCAGAAAGACAGGAGAAGAAGGAGATCTACTGCTATTACCAGTATCTGCGGCTGGAGATTCAGCCTGATGAGTACCAGCGGGAATCTCTCGTCCGTCTGATGAAAAAATATCTGGAAGAGGATCATCACCTGTTTTATATATTTGGACTTCTTCTAAAAACAGACAGCCGGCTGCTTGAAAATCCGCCGGCATTACTGGCAACACTCAGGCGTCAATACGAAGCAGGGGTAAGAAGCCCATTTTTCTATGTATGGGGCTGCAACGTATTAAACAGTGCGCCGGAGTTAGTGCGGGTTATTGGTCCTGTGGAACTTCAGATCCTGTTTTCTGCTGCGGGGAAAGGGCTCATAGAGAAAAGACTGGCATCACAGATTTGCAGACTTACTCTCGCAGCCAGGCATTATAACCGGCTGCATTACCGGATGCTTTGCAGACTTTATAAAGAGACATCTGAAAAAGAGGTATTAGAGGCCATCTGTTCCCTGCTGATCAAAGGAGAGTGCCGTAATTCAGAAGCTTTTTCCTGGTATGAGAAGGGAATCAGGGCGGGAATCAGCCTGACCAGGCTTTATGAATATTATATTTACGCGCTTCCTAAGAACTACTGCTATCTGCTTCCCAAAGAAGTGCTTCTTTATTTTTCCTACGGAGGCAGTGAACTTGATCTTTACAGCAGAAGTGTTCTTTATAAGAATGTTCTTGTATATTTAGAGCCTTCCGATCCTCTTTATCAGGCTTATGAACGGATAATTGAGAAGTTTGCGACGGAACAGCTCTTTGAATCCAGGATTGACAATTACCTGGCTGCAATCTATGAGCGGATGGTGTTAAAGGAAGTTGTGGATTTATCCATGGCGAAAGTGCTTCCTTCCATTCTGCGTTCCTACCGGGTGGAATGCAGCAATAAAAAAATGAAGTATGTCATTGTCTGTTATGAAGAAATGACGCAGGAAGATGCGTTCCTTTTAGATGACGGCGTAGCCTATGTTCCTCTGTTTTCGGAACACAGCATTCTGCTTTTTCAGGATGCATATGGAAACCGGTACGCCAATATTCCATACAAAAAGGATCCGGTAATGGAGCGGAATGAGCTGGAGGAGAGATGCTTTGAACTGTATCCGGAGCATTCCATGCTTCGCCTTCGTGTCTGTGATGAGATTCTGGCCCGCGGTGCGAAAGATGCCAAAGAGGTGGGGATTCTGGAAAGCACACTGGAGGATCCAAATCTGCGTCCCTATTATCAGAAGCTTTTGTTATCCAGAGTCATTGAATATTATCAAAAGCAGGCAGAAACTGCGCCGGGAGAGGGAGCCGGAGCCGGTTACTTACTGAAACTTGATAAGAAGGTTCTTACCAGGCAGGAGCGGGCAGGTGTCTGTGATACGCTGATTCACAACAATTACATGGAAGAAGCTTACCGGATGATCCGGGATTTCGGCGGGGAAGGAATCAGTTCCAGGCAGCTTCATAAGCTGTGCACGGAGATGATTCTTAAGAATTTATTCCGCGAGGATCCGCTTTTACTGCATCTGGCATATACCGCCTTTTTAGAAGAAGAAAGCGACAGCGTTCTCCTGGATTATCTGTGTGAACATTACAATGGTCTCAGCAGCCAGATGTACCGTATTTTGCTGCAGGGAGTTTCCCTTCATGTGGAGACCTATGATTTAGAAGAGCGGCTGACTGCCCAGATGATGTTCAGCGGCGATATTTCCAGACTGGATAAGGTTTTTCATTTATACCAGAGCAGGAAAGAGCCTGGTGAGAGCATCGTAAAGGCATATTTTACCTTAAAGTGCACGGACTATTTTATGAATGGGAAAGAACCGGAAGAAAAGGTCTTTTCTTATCTGGAAGGAATCCTGCAGGCGGCGTCTCAAAAAGGCCGTTTTCCTACCATCTATTTACTGGCACTGACCAGATATTATTCGGAACTTCCTGCCATTGATGAGAAGCAGGAAGAACTGTTGAAAAGCATGGTATCCCTGCTGATGGAAGAACGCCTGGTATTCCCGTACTACAAAAAGCTGGCTAAGTATATTCCCATGCCTGAGGATGTCATGGATAAGGCGATGATTCAGTACTGCGCAGAACGGGATTCGAAAATTGAACTGGAAATCAGAATACTACCCGATGAGGAAGAGTATCACAGTGAGGATATTACCCGTATGTATCAGGGTGTTTTCGTGAAACAGAAAATATTGTTTGAAGGCGAAATCATGGAATACCGGGTAAAAGAACTGATTGATGAAGAATGGGTATTAAAGGAAGAGGGGAGCGTCGGCTGCGAGGCAGGCGTTGCACCCAAAGATTCGGACAGCAGATATGCCTGCTTAAACGAAATGAGCCTGTCTCTCAATTTAAAGGATGAGACCGGGCTTAAAAAACGGATGCAGGAGTATTTAAAGAAAAATGCTGCTGCGGAAGAAATATTTTCACTGATGTAAGATAAGGGGATGTCAATGGACGGACTGATAATAGGGCTTGATCTGTGTGATGCCTATACCCGGATCTGCTGCCATGACAGAGAAAAATCATGGAGCATTCCTACGGTTATCTGCAAGAAAAAGGATGAAGAAGCCTGGTACATAGGAGAAGAAGCTTATGCCTATACTCTTGTGGGAGAAGGCATCATTGTGGACAAGCTGATAAAGATGGTAAGAAAAGACGGGACTGCAACGCTTGGCGGTACGAAATATGAAGGTCTTGACTTACTAAAATTATTTTTGAAAAAAATCATAAAACTACCCATGGAAGAATTCTTCTGTGAGGAGATTAAACAGCTGGTGATTACCATGCAGAAAGTGGATGGAAAGCTGATGGATGCCCTGATGTATTGTGCAGACTCTCTGGGAATTGAACGGGAGCGGGTTCATATTATCAGCCATACGGAAAGCTTTGTTTACTATGCTCTCAGCCAGAAAAAAGAAGTATGGGGAAACCAGGTGGGAGTATTTGATTTATCTGAGGACTCCTTTCATTACCATGAGCTTAAAGTCCAGAGAGGACTTCGGAAAATGATGGTGATTGCAGAGCATGAGGATTTGGAAGAAAGCTTTAATCTGGATATTCTGGATACGCCTTCCGGCGGAAAGCTGGCGGATAAAATTTTAAGCTCCTGTGCGGACCGGCTATTGCAGAAAAAACTCTTTTCTTCTGTATTTTTAACAGGAAAGGGGTTTGAACGCCATGACTGGGCAAAGGATTCCATGAAAGTGCTCTGTTCCAGAAGAAAGGTTTATATGGAGCCGGAGCTGTTTGCCAGAGGCGCCGCTTTTAAAGGAATGGATTATTTACAGGATAACTCCGCTTATCCATTTATCTGTATCTGCGAAGGCCATCTTCATTCCACTGTTTCCCTGTGTGTGCTTCATAAGGAACGGGAGAGCCAGCTCATAGTGGCAGCAGCAGGTGATAACTGGTATGAGGCGAAAAGCAGCGTGGACTTAATTGTGGACAAACAGGATTATGTGGAATTTATGGTAACACCCATGGATCCCAAGCAAAAGAGACTGGTGAAGATACCTCTGGAGGGATTTCCCAATCGCCCCGACCGGACAACCCGCCTGGGGATCAGTTTTGGATTCCTGGATGAGAAAACCATGGCCGTTGTTTTAAGGGATAAGGGATTTGGAGAACTGTTTCCGGCTACCGATGCAGTCATCAGGCAGGAGGTTATGTTATGAGCCTCATACTGTGCCGGCAGGAACCGGTAAAGCGGCCCTTTTACTTTGAATATCTGGGAATACGGATTTTTTCTTCCCAGGAACTTTGCTATGTGATTTATAATCATCCCCTTCTTGTAATAGACGGATTTATAGATGAAAGTCTTGTGGAATTTATCCGGGAAGATTTAGATATGGCCTTTTTTGCGGCAAAACTTGAAAAATGGCAAAAAAGCGGGGAAGATGAGGATGAGCTTCTGGCTATGATCCTCCATGAATGTGATTATTACAGTGCTGCGGAAGTGGGACGGTTCCGTCAGCAGCTGGCGGCATTTCGCAGGCTGCCGCAGTCAGAACTGTTAAAGGAGAAGGCTGATTTTCTATTCCTGAAAAAACAATACGGAAAAGCAGTATCCATTTATTTAAGAATTCTTGACATGGCAAGAGCAGACAGAGGCAGTGACGGATTTACGGCAAAAGTCTATCATAACTTAGGGGCTGCCTATGCCCGTCTGTTTCTCATGGATAAGGCCTGTAAAGCTTATGAAAAATCATATGACCTTGTTAAAAACGAGGAGGTGCTTAAAAAAATCTGCCACTTAAGCCAGTGGAACCCTTCTGTGACACCGGGAGAGCGCTTTTTAACTCTTATGACGGAAGAATTGAAGCAGATATGCATCAAAGAGCGGGAAATGGCAAATGAAACGGCAGGTAAGGCAAAGAGCCTGCTTGAACTGGAAGACTTATTCCAGAAAGATCCCATTAAGCGTTTCCAGGGAGCGGGAGAGCTGGTTTCTAAGTGGAAGAAGGAATACCGCAATATTATGTCTTGACAAAACGGTGAAAAGCCTCTATCATATACTAGATAACAGGAAAAGGTATGGAAGAAGAGGAGTACGCACATAACCCTGAAAGAGAAAACCGTCCGCTGGCTGAAAGGCGGTTAAGGCAGTGTATGCGGAAGGTAGCTTCGGAACCGGAAGGCTGAATTTTATCATACAGTAAGCTTTCACGCATGGCCCCGTTAAAGGCTCTAAAGATATGGCTGAATCTGCCATAATAAAGGTGGTACCGCGTTTATTCGCCCTTTGTATCTTCGGATGCAGAGGGCTTTTTGTTTTTCCAAAATACTGAACTGATATAAAGGAGAAGATTATGAAAGAGTTGGAGAAAACCTATGATCCTTCAGGGATTGAAGGCAAACTTTATCAGAAGTGGCTGGACAAAAAGTATTTCCATGCCAAACCAAATAAGGATAAAAAACCGTTTACCATTGTGATGCCCCCGCCCAATATTACCGGTCATCTTCATATGGGGCATGCCCTTGATAATACCATGCAGGATATTCTGATCCGCTATAAGAGGATGCAGGGCTTTGAGGCTTTATGGCAGCCGGGTACGGATCATGCAGCCATTGCGACAGAAGTAAAAGTAATTGAAAGCTTAAGAGCCCAGGGGATTGAAAAGGCAGATTTAGGACGGGACGGCTTTTTGGAAAAATGCTGGGACTGGAGAAAAGATTACGGAAGCCGGATCATTAATCAGCTTCACAAGATGGGATCCTCTGCTGACTGGGACAGAGAGCGTTTTACCATGGATGAAGGCTGTTCCGAGGCAGTACAGGAAGTTTTCATCAGATTGTATAAAAAAGGCTATATCTATAAAGGTTCCAGGATTGTAAACTGGTGTCCTGTCTGTCAGACCTCTATTTCCGATGCTGAGGTAGAACATGAAGACCAGAATGGATTTTTCTGGCATATTAACTACCCCATTGCAGGTGAGGAAGGAAGATTCGTGGAAATAGCAACCACAAGACCGGAAACGCTCTTAGGTGATACGGCAGTAGCGGTAAATCCCGATGACGAGCGTTACCAGGATTTAATCGGTAAGATGTTAATCCTTCCGCTTACCGGCCGGGAGATTCCTGTCATTGCGGATTCCTATGTAGACAAGGAATTTGGAACCGGCTGCGTTAAGATCACCCCGGCTCATGACCCCAATGACTTTGAAGTGGGAAGAAGACATCAGCTGCCTGAGCTTACAATCATGAATGATGATGCCACCATTTGTCTTGCAGGCAGTAAATATAACGGTATGGAGCGTTACGAAGCCAGAAAGGCCATTGTTAAAGACTTAGAGGATTCAGGACTTCTGGTTAAAGTGGTTCCCCATTCTCATGCAGTCGGTACCCATGACCGCTGTAAAACCACGGTAGAGCCTATGGTGAAACAGCAGTGGTTTGTTAAGATGGAAGAGATGGCAAAACCGGCTATCGAGGCATTAAAGACCGGAAAGCTGAAGTTCGTTCCGGAGCGTTTTGATAAGATCTACCTTCACTGGCTGGAGAATATCAGGGACTGGTGTATTTCCAGACAGCTCTGGTGGGGACACCGGATTCCGGCATATTATTGTGATAAGTGTCATGAAATTATTGTTTCCAAAGATTCTCCTGATGTTTGTCCCAAGTGCGGCGGTACTCACTTCACGCAGGATGAAGATACCCTTGATACCTGGTTTTCCTCTGCTCTCTGGCCATTCTCAACCCTTGGCTGGCCGGAAAATACAGAAGATTTAAAATATTTCTATCCCACCAGCGTTCTTGTAACCGGTTATGATATTATTTTCTTCTGGGTAATCCGCATGGTATTCTCCGGAATTGAGCAGACAGGGGAGCTTCCCTTCCATACTGTGCTGATTCATGGACTGGTTAGAGATTCCGAAGGAAGGAAAATGAGCAAATCCTTAGGAAACGGCATTGATCCTCTGGAAGTTATCGATAAATACGGCGCAGATGCCCTTAGAATGACACTGATTACCGGTAATGCACCGGGCAATGATATGCGCTTTTACTGGGAGCGGGTAGAGGCAAGCAGAAATTTTGCCAATAAAGTATGGAATGCATCCCGGTTTATCATGATGAATATTGAAAAGGCTCCTGATGCAAAAGCACAGCTTACTGAGCTCACCATGGCGGATAAGTGGATTTTATCAAAAGCCAATACTCTTGCCAGGGATGTAACAGAAAATCTGGATAAATATGAGCTTGGAATCGCTCTTTCCAAGGTATATGATTTTATCTGGGAAGAATTCTGCGACTGGTACATCGAGATGGTGAAACCAAGGCTGTGGAACGAAGAAGATACCACAAAGAATGCAGCCGTATGGACATTAAAAACTGTTTTAATCAATTCCTTAAAGCTGCTTCACCCCTATATGCCATTCCTGACTGAGGAGATTTTCTGCAATCTTTCGGAGGAAGAAGAGTCAATTATGATATCAAAATGGCCGGAATACAGGGAAGAATTTGCATTTGAGGCGGATGAGCTGGCGGTAGAAACCATAAAGGAAGCAGTACGGGGTATCAGAAATGTGAGAACCTCCATGAATGTTCCCCCCAGCAAAAAAGCAAAGGTATACGTAGTTTCTGAAAATCAGGACGTTCTGGATATTTTTGAGAGAAGCAAAGTATTTTTTGCTGCTCTTGGATATGCAGGTGAGGTATGCATACAGAAGGATAAGGCAGGGATCGGTGAAGACGCGGTTTCAGCAGTGATTCACCAGGCTGTCATCTATATGCCGTTTGCAGAGCTGGTTGATGTTGAGAAAGAAATTGAACGCCTGAAGAAGGAAGAGGAACGCCTTAATAAGGAACTGGAGCGTGTGCGCACCATGTTAAGCAATGAGAAGTTCGTAAGCAAGGCGCCTGAGGCCAAGATCGAAGAAGAAAAGGCAAAGCTTGAGAAGTATGCTCAGATGATGGAGCAGGTGAAAGAACGGCTTTCACAGCTTTCTTAATCCTTTTATAAAAAATCGACAATATAATATTGTATGAAAAAACAGTCGAACACGGAAAAAACCACTGTGTCCGGCTGTTTTTTTGCTGTCCGGGATTGGAAGCCCCAATCTCCAGATAAGAGAGAGTAAGACAAAAATATCGGATCCGGACTGTAAAATACTGTCGGGAACTGACACAGCAGGTTGGAAAAAGACGATGAAAAAGTGGAATTTTTTCCGTGGTTTTGACAAATTCTGAATGGATAACTGGCTATAATGTTCCTACAGGGCGGGAGGTGAACGCAGCAACGGAACTTAACCTGTACATAGATGTGTTGTTCTTTATTAATTTTACCATGGATTTTCTGGTATTGTCCATCGTAAGACGGGGGATGAAGTACCGTCTGATCCGGTGGAGGCTGATTCTGGGGGCAGCTTTGGGAGCAGCGTGGGCCGTGTTTGCCGCTGCTTTTCCATATTTGCCTGTTTTGCCTGAGATGGCAGTTACTTATCTGGGAGTCAGTACCCTGATGGTAGTGACGGCTTTCGACTTAAAAAGACCCAAAGATATCGGAAAAGGAGTAATAGCCCTTTATCTGGCTTCCGTGGCTGTAGGAGGAATTATGGAGTTCCTATATCAGCATACGAAGGCCGGCTATTATATAGAACAGATTCTTAGAGGAAATACAGGCAAGGCCATTCCTTTTTACCAGTTGATTTTTTTGGGAGCCGGATCCTATTTTGGAATTCGCGTTTTGCTTCGATGGCTTCCGGGGCTGTGGAAAGCAAAGAGCAATCTATATGAAGTCACCATGCATTACAGAGGAAAGGAAAAGAGGGTGACTGCTCTTCTTGATACAGGAAACCGCCTTTATGAGCCGGTAAGCCGCCGTCCCGTCCACGTTGTGACCTATGAAGCCGTCCGGGAACTCTGTGAAAGTGTTTCTGAAGTGGTTTATATCCCTTTCGGAAGTGTGGGGAAATCAAACGGAGTCATGCCCGGTATTTTTTTAGACGAGATGGAGGTACGCCAGGGGGATGATGTAAAAATAATTGAAAAGCCTCTGATTGCTGTCTGCAAAAAGGCGCTGTCCTCAAGCGGAGATTATCAGATGCTGCTGCACGATGAGTAATTGTATGATGTAAAGGAGAGAGTGTCGACATGATTATAAAAGTATCTGTACCAAATCGTTTTCAGTTTAAAGCAATTCCTACATTCAGAACATTGATGATGCCGTCTCAGGGGGAGATCCATTACATCGGAGGTGCGGATATTCTGCCTGCACCCCTGGATAATGAGAAAGAGGCCCAGATTATTGCACTTCTTGGAGGAGACGAGGACCAGAGAGCGAAATCAGAATTGATTGAACACAATCTCCGCCTGGTCGTTTATATCGCTAAAAAATTTGATAATACCAGTGTTGGCGTGGAAGATCTAATCTCCATAGGTACCATCGGGCTGATAAAGGCAATCAATACCTTTAATCCAACAAAAAATATAAAACTGGCAACTTATGCTTCCCGCTGCATTGAAAACGAGATACTCATGTATTTAAGAAGAAATAATAAGACAAAAATGGAAGTGTCCATTGATGAGCCTTTAAACGTGGATTGGGATGGAAATGAGCTTCTTTTGTCAGATATCCTTGGTACGGATGAGGATGTAATTTATAAAGATTTGGAAACAGAGGTTGAAAGAAATCTCCTGAACACCGCAATCAGCCGGTTAAGTCCCAGGGAACGCAAGATCGTGGAGCTGCGGTTTGGCCTTTCCGATGAGGATGGGGAAGAGATGACGCAGAAGGAAGTGGCGGATTTACTTGGCATTTCCCAATCTTACATATCAAGGCTTGAGAAAAAGATTATGAAGAGGCTGAAAAAAGAAATTGTCAGGTTCGAATAAAAGATTATGTAGCTAAGCCTGCCTTTGAAAAAAGGTGGGCTTATGCTATGTGAGTTTCACATAAAGCTGTTTATGAAAGATAATTTTTCATGGTTTTAAGAGCGTTCTTTTCCAGCCTGCTGACCTGAGCCTGACTGATATGGATCTCTTCCGCGACTTCCGTCTGTGTTTTGCCTTCAAAGAAACGCATATCGATAATATGACGTTCCCGTTCCGGAAGTCTTCTCATGGCCTCGTTTAAAGAGATGTCCTCAACCCAGTTTTCTTCCAGGTTTTTCTTGTCACTGATCTGGTCCATGACAAACAGAGGATCTCCCCCATCTGAGTAAACCGGTTCATATAAACTTACCGGGCTCTGAATCGCATCAAGTGCATAGGTAATATCTTCCTTGCTGACACCGATTTCATCCGCTATTTCCATGAGTGTGGGTTCTTTTAAGTTCTTTTTCATCAGGTTTTCTTTTGCGTAAATTGCTTTATAAGCAGTATCACGCAGGGAACGGCTGACACGGATGGAGTTATTATCCCGAAGATAACGCCGTACCTCGCCCAGTATCATGGGCACTGCATAAGTGGAGAACCGGACATTCTGCGTAATGTCAAAATTATCGATGGCCTTGATCAGACCGATGCAGCCGATCTGAAACAAATCGTCCACATTCTCGCTGCTGCCGGAAAAACGCTGTATGACACTGAGAACCAGTCTTAAGTTTCCCCTGATGTAATCTTCTCTGGCTTTTTTATCTCCGTTAAGTATCCGCTTGAAAAGAACTTCCTTCTCCTCATTGCTCAGAAGAGGCAGTTTGGAAGTATTGACGCCGCAAATCTCTACTTTGTATCCAGACATATCTTTCCCTCCGCATCATTTTAATCTCTTACATAGAAATGATGTACTTATTCGAGGGCTTTTATACGATTGCCGAATTAAAATTTATTTCCAGTTTTTGGGCGCTTTTATTTTACCTGTTTTTTTCATATAAAATCTGCAGACCTTTTAACAGCAGAGCATCGTCATAGTGTATTTTATGACGGCAGAGGGAAATGACCGATGATGCCAGACCACCTGTTGCCACAAGGCTGGCTTTCATCTGTATCTCATCCTGCATTCGGTCAATGATACCGTCAATCATGGCCGCATTGCCGTACAGAATGCCGTTTTTCATGCTGTCAATGGTGTTTTTACCAATAATTCTGCCGGGTTTATCTAAGCCGATATAAGGAAGCTGGGCAGCGCGGCTGCTTAAGGAATCCAGAGAAACCCTGAGACCGGGAAAGATGATACCTCCTGTAAAATTCCCCTGCTGGTCAATCACGGACACGGTAGTTGCAGTTCCCATATCTATTACAATAATAGGAGGGGTAAAATTCTTAAGTGCGGCAACGGCATCTACGATTAAGTCGCTTCCCACTGTCTTTGGGTTATCCATTTTAATGTTCAGGCCCGTTTTCATTCCTGAGCCCACAAGGAGAGGTGTATTGCCCGTCAGTTTTCTGACTGCAGAGAGGATAACCTCAGTGAGGGGAGGGACAACCGAGGATACGATTGATCCTTCAATGGAGGAAAGCGAAAAACTGTTAAGATCCATAATGTCCTTTATATTTACGGCATATTCCAGTTCTGTTTTTCTGTGATTGGTGTTCACCCGTTCAACAAAATAAGTTTTGCTGCTGTCTATGCCGCCTATGACGATATTACTGTTTCCGATATCGATGGCTAAAATCATGGAGAGAACTCCTTTCCAACTTTTTTTTCTTGTGCTATACTGTAGAGTATCATATTTTTAATGGAAAAACAACGGAGGCTTTTATGCTGAAAGGAAAAAATATAATTCTGGGCGTTACAGGAAGCATCGCTGCTTATAAAACAGCCGGGCTTGCCAGCATGCTGGTGAAAAAAGGCTGCAACGTCCATGTAATCATGACTGAGAGTGCCACTAATTTTATAAATCCCATAACGTTTGAATCCCTGACCGGCAATAAATGCCTGGTTGATACCTTTGACCGTAATTTTCAGTTTCAGGTAGAGCATGTTTCCATCGCTAAATTAGCGGATGTGGTGATGATAGCTCCCGCCAGTGCCAATGTAATTGCAAAGCTTGCCCATGGACTGGCAGATGATATGCTTTCTACCACGGTGTTGGCATGTAAGTGTAAAAAGATCATTGCGCCTGCCATGAACACAAACATGTATGAGAACCCCATTGTACAGGATAATATAAAGATCTGCCAGTCCTATGGAATGGAAGTCATCACTCCTGCAGTGGGATATTTAGCCTGCGGAGACGTGGGTGCAGGTAAGATGCCGGAACCGGAAACGCTGTTTGAATACATCGAAAAAGAAGCAGGATATGAAAAAGATCTGGAAGGAAAGAGGATTCTCGTTACAGCAGGACCAACCAGGGAAGCCCTTGATCCGGTCCGCTATATCACTAATTTTTCCACTGGAAAAATGGGATATGCAATAGCCAGGGCTGCAGCTTTAAGGGGAGCTTTCGTCACGCTTGTAACCGGAAAAACAGAGATTAAAAAACCTTCCTTTGTGAAGGTCATTGAGGTGGAAAGCGCCGCAGACATGTTTGAAGCTGTGAAAAAAGAAGCAATGGACCAGGATGCGGTGATCAAAGCGGCAGCCGTTGCAGATTATCGTCCAAAACATGTGAATGCAGAGAAAACCAAGAAAAAAGACGGGGACTTATCTCTGGAACTGGAACGGACGGAAGATATTTTAAAATGGCTTGGAGAGCACAAGCCGGAAGGGCAATTCCTCTGCGGTTTCTCCATGGAAACAGAGAATATGCTGGAAAATTCCAGGGAAAAGCTGAAACGGAAAAAAATCGATATGATTGTGGCAAATAATTTAAAGGTGGAAGGCGCCGGATTCGGGACGGATACCAATGTGGTTACCATTATTACGAAAGACCGGGAGACCGCTCTTGAAAAGATGACAAAAGAAGAAGTGGCACACCGTCTCTTATCTGAGATTTTTCATGCGTAGCAGGAAAAATTCCATATTCCAACTGCCAGAGTGAATCTTGACTTATGGTTGGAATCATACTACAATAGACAGGACTCAGACGTATAATTGGAGGAATTATTTTTGTGAATATTGCAGAAGAAATAAAGAAGAGAAGAACATTTGCCATCATTTCCCATCCAGATGCGGGAAAGACCACGCTGACAGAGAAGTTTCTTCTATATGGAGGAGCCATTAATTTAGCCGGCTCTGTAAAAGGAAGAAAATCATCAAGACATGCGGTTTCCGACTGGATGGAGATCGAAAAGGAAAGAGGTATTTCCGTAACCTCCTCCGTATTACAGTTTAACTACGACGGATTTTGCATTAATATTTTAGACACCCCGGGCCACCAGGATTTCTCTGAGGACACGTACCGTACGTTGATGGCGGCAGACTCTGCTGTCATGGTCATTGATGGTTCCAAAGGTGTGGAAGCGCAGACGATTAAGCTTTTTAAAGTTTGTGTGATGAGACATATACCTATTTTTACCTTTATAAATAAGATGGACCGGGAGGCGAGAGATCCCTTTGAACTGATGGACGAGATTGAGTCCGTTCTTGGAATCAGAACCTGTCCGGTGAACTGGCCCATTGGCTGCGGAAGAGATTTTAAAGGGGTTTATGACCGTTTTAAGGGTACCATTACCACCTTTAAGGCAGCCATGAACGGTCAAAAGGAAGTGGAATCCACGGAGGTTCAGTTAGGCGATGACCAGGTGGACGCTTTAATCGGGGAATCCTTCCACAGACAGCTGATGGACGAGATCGAGCTACTTGACGGAGCCAGTGACGAACTGGATATGGAACGGGTCAGCAGAGGAGATTTATCCCCCGTTTTTTTCGGCTCTGCACTGACCAATTTCGGTGTTGAGACATTTTTACAGCATTTTCTTCAGATGACCACCTCACCTCTTCCCAGACTGACAACAACCGGAGTGATTGATCCTTTTGACGAGGATTTTTCTGCTTTTGTCTTTAAGATTCAGGCAAATATGAATAAGGCTCACAGAGACCGGATTGCTTTCATGAGGATTGTTTCCGGAAAGTTTGATGCCGGTATGGAAGTGAATCACGTGCAGGGAGGGAAAAAACTTCGTTTATCCCAGCCCCAGCAGATGATGGCGCAGGACAGAAAGATTGTGGAAGAGGCGTACGGCGGAGACATCATCGGTGTATTTGATCCCGGAATTTTCTCCATTGGAGACACCCTCTGTAAATCAAATGAAAAATTCCAATTCGAAGGTATTCCCACCTTCGCACCGGAGCATTTTGCCAGAGTGCGCCAGATTGATACCATGAAGAGGAAACAGTTTATAAAAGGTGTGAATCAGATCGCCCAGGAAGGTGCCATTCAGATCTTCCAGGAGTTTAATACAGGAATGGAAGAGATTATTGTAGGCGTCGTGGGAGAACTGCAGTTTGAAGTGCTGACCTACCGCCTGGAGAATGAATACAACGTGGAAGTGAAGCTTGAAAAGCTGCCATATGAATATATCCGCTGGGTAGAAAACAGCGCTGAGGTGGATGTAGCAAAGATTCAGGGCACATCCGATATGAAACGTATTAAGGACTTAAAAGACAACCCGCTTCTGCTTTTTGTTAACAGCTGGAGCGTGGGAATGGTACTGGACCGCAATCCAGGCCTCAGACTTTCTGAATTCGGACATAACTAATCAGGAAGAGAAGGACCTGGGAATGTATAAAAACAAGGAGGCAGCAGACAATGAGTAGAATTGATGAAGTAAGACAGGCAATGGTAGAAGCGATGAAGGCTAAGGATAAGCCAAGAAAAGATGCGTTATCCATGCTTCTTTCCGCTCTTAAGAATTTTGAGATTGATAAGAAGGATCATACTCCTATTACGGAAGAAGAAGCAGATGCAGTTGTGAAAAAAGAACTGAGACAGACTCAGGAGACACTTGAACAGGCACCGGCAGACCGTACCGACATAAAAGAAGAAGCTTCATTCCGGATTGCAGTATATAAAGAGTTCGCACCGGAGGACATGGGAGTAGACCAGATTAAGGAGATCATCGGCGGCGTGCTGGCGGAACTGGGAATTGAAACACCCACTGCTGCAGACAAAGGAAAGATCATGAAGGTGCTCATGCCTAAGGTAAAAGGAAAAGCAGACGGCAAGGTAGTAAATGATACACTTGCAGCCATGATGAAATAGTAAATAGTTATAAAAGCAGAAAGGGGTGCGGATTTATGTATAAGAAAGAGATTGGCCAGTACATCGATTCTCATAAGGAGGAGATGATTGAAGATATCTGCAGGCTCTGCAGAATCAACAGTGAGAAAATGCCTTACAAAGAGGGAATGCCTTACGGTCCTGGCGCATTTCATGCACTGGAGGAAGCCCTTGATATGGCGGACTCTTATGGATTTACCATTACCAATTATGATAATTATGTGGGAACAGCCGATTTAAATGATCAGGAACATCAGCTTGATATTCTGGCTCATCTCGATGTGGTACCGGCAGGAGAGGGCTGGAAAGAGACGGAACCCTTTGAGCCGGTTGTAAAAGGAGATAAATTATTCGGAAGAGGAACTTCCGATGATAAGGGACCTGCTGTAGCGGCACTTTATGCCATGAGGGCAGTGAAGGAGTTAAACATTCCTTTAAAGAAGAATGTGCGCCTGATCCTTGGCACAGATGAAGAATGCGGCAGTTCCGATATTGCCCATTATTACTCCATTGAAAAGGAAGCACCCATGACGTTTTCACCAGATGGTGCATTTCCTGTAGTGAATACGGAAAAAGGCGGACTGAATGGTCATTTCACTGCAGACTGGGAGCCGTCCGATGCCCTTCCAAAGCTGGTGAGCATCAAAGCAGGCCTTAAGGTAAATGTTGTACCGGGCAAGGCGAATGCTGTAGTTGCCGGTTTTGACAAAGAAATATTAAGCCGTACAGCAGCTGAATGTGAGAATGAAACCGGAGTCCGTTACGAACTGGCTTTTGATGGTGATAAAGCTCACATAACCGCAGTAGGGGAGAGTGCACATGCATCCACACCAAAAGAGGGCAATAATGCATTAACCGGTCTTTTGGTTTATCTAACCAGACTTCCTTTTGCAAAATGTCCCCAGATCACCATGCTCGGCCGTCTATTGGAGCTGATTCCTCATGGAGATACAGAAGGGAAAGCCCTGGGCATTGCCATGAGCGATGAAATCTCAGGTGAATTAACTCTGGCTTTCAGTCTTTTGGAAGTAATAGAGACCGGCCTTTCCGGAACCTTTGACAGCCGCTGCCCCATCTGTGCAACAAAGGAAAGCGTGCTTGAGGTAGTAAGAAAGAATATGGAAGATAAGGGATTTACCCTGCATAATGATTCCATGCGCCCGCCTCATCACGTTGACGGAAATTCAGTATTTGTAAAAACACTGCTGAATGCATATGAATCCTATACCGGTTTAAAGGGAGAGTGCGTTTCTATGGGAGGTGGCACCTATGTTCACGAACTTAAGAACGGTGTTGCATTCGGAGCATCTTTGCCGGGAACGGACAACCGCATGCATGGTGCCGACGAGTTCGCTGTGATTGATGAACTTCTGGTGAGTGCAAAGATATTTGCCCAGGTAATCGTGGATCTCTGTTCATAAGTAAAGTTTTCCGCATATTAAAAAAACTATTGACAAATCGGATAAGAGAGCGTAAAATACGCCTCATAAAGATATACCTACTATATCCGTAGGATTTAGGGAAAGGAGCGGCTGCCATGAGACGGTTAACAGCTATGCAGATGAATATGGATCAGATGAACGGCATGTGTATGATGATGTGTTGTTTCGCCGGATGCGTAAAAAACCGATAAAGGAATTCATTTGTATAGAATGTGATTGGAGTTTTCTGGAAACCGCATATGCGGAAGTTTCAGGTCGCAGGTCTGTGCATGGCTTGCGGCCTTTTTGTACATAAAAAGAAAGGAATTGACACATGCAGTCAGTAGAGCCTATTATTCAGCTGGTCGGACTGGGGAAAGAGTTTCAAACCTCAAACGGTCCCATTAAAGCATTAGATGATATCAATCTATCCATTGAACGGGGGGAGATATTTGGAATTATCGGTTTAAGCGGAGCCGGTAAAAGCACCCTCGTCCGTTGTATCAATTATTTAGAGGTTCCCACATCCGGCGATGTGCTTTTTGAAAACCAGAGTCTTTCAGCCATGAGTTCCAGGCAGCAGAGGCTGGCAAGACAATCCATGGGCATGATTTTTCAGCAGTTTAATTTACTTGCCCAGAGAAATGTGCTTCAGAATGTATGCTTCCCTCTGGAAATTGCCAATGTTTCGAAAAAGGAAGCAGTGGAAAGAGCCATGGAACTGCTGGAGCTGGTTGGTCTGAAGGAAAGGGCGAAAGCCTATCCCTCCCAGCTTTCCGGAGGCCAGAAGCAGAGAGTTGCCATAGCAAGAGCGCTGGCCACAAACCCCAAGATTCTGCTTTGCGATGAGGCCACCAGTGCGCTGGATCCCAATACCACAAAGTCCATACTGGGGCTTTTAAAAGAAATCAATAAAAACATGGGAGTTACCGTTGTGGTGATCACTCATGAGATGACGGTTATAGAAGCGATCTGTGACCGGGTTGCAATCATTGATCAGAGTCATATCGCAGAAGTTGGCTGCGTCACTGACATCTTTTCCGGACCCAAATCCAAAATCGGAAGACAGCTGATTCTTGGAGATGCGGCGGAACAGGTAATTGGGTTTGGAAATAACAGAAGAATCCGCATTTCCTTTGACGGACGTTCGTCCTTTGAACCGGTTCTTTCCAATATGATACTTGCCTGCAAGGTGCCGGTGAATATTATGCATGCGGAAACAAGGGATATTGGAGGCACCGCCATGGGGCAGATGGTGATTCAGCTTCCCGAAGAAGAGATTGACCAGAACCGTATTTTAAATTATTTGAAGACTGCAAAGATTAATTTTGAGGAGGTGAAGGATTATGACCTTTGATGCTGCGACGATAGAGATGCTGAAATTAGGAATATGGGAAACTTTATTCATGACATTTACCTCTTCCTTTTTTGCCTATTTAATCGGAATTCCGTTAGGAATTGTTCTCATTGTCATGGATAAAGATGGAATTTATCCCATTCCCTGGCTGCAGAAAACGCTGGGGCTGATTATTAATCTGCTTCGTTCCGTACCTTTTATTATTCTTCTGATTATGGTAATCCCCATTACCAAAGCGATTGTGGGAACCACTCTCGGGGCAAAAGCGGTAATTCCGCCTCTGGTGATCGCTTCTGCGCCCTATGTTGCAAGAGTAGTGGAGTCCTCTTTTAAAGAAGTGGATGCAGGGGTGATTGAGGCTGCCAAGTCCATGGGAGCATCTGCCATGCAGATTATCTGGAAGGTTCTTCTGCCGGAGGCAAAGCCTTCTCTTTTAGTAGGAGCAGCTTTATCCATCACAACCATTCTTTCCTATTCTGCCATGTCAGGCTTTGTAGGCGGAGGCGGTCTGGGCGATATTGCCATCAAATACGGATACTACCGTTATCAGACACAGATGATGTTTATAACAGTAGCCATCCTTGTCCTCATTGTCCAGGTTATTCAGGAGGCAGGCATGAAGCTTTCCAGAGTGAGCGACAAGCGAATAAAATAGTAACTGCCACAGGCGTTATTAAATAAATTTTCAGGAGGAAATCATTATGAAAAAATCTTTTTATGCTTTAACCGCAACCCTGCTTTTGGCAGGAGCACTGACCGGCTGCGCAGGAAGCAAAGAAGCACCGGCTACCACGGCTGCAGCAGATTCAAAAACAGAAACTACGGCTGCTGAGACAAAGGCAGAAGCAGAAAGCAAGACAGAGGCTTCAGGCAAGCTGGAGAAAATCGTAGTAGGAGCCACACCCGCTCCACATGCAGAGATTTTAAATGCTGCAAAAGATATCTTAAAGGAAAAGGGATATGAGCTGGTTGTAAAGGAATATACCGATTATGTACAGCCAAACGTAGCACTTGACTCCGGCGATTTAGACGCAAACTACTTCCAGCATCAGCCTTATTTAGATCAGTTCAATGCAGAAAAAGGAACCGATTTAGTCAGTGCCGGATCCATACATTATGAGCCATACGGAATCTATGCAGGAAAGAGCAAATCTCTTAACGATCTTGCAGAAGGCGCACAGATCGCGGTACCTAATGATGTATCCAATGAAGCAAGAGCGTTAAATCTTCTGGCTGACAAAGGTCTTATACAGCTGAAAGAAGGCGTTGGTCTGGAAGCAACCAAGAATGATATTGTAAAAAATGACAAGAACTTTAAAATTGTTGAGGTAGAGGCAGCCCAGCTTCCCCGTTCTCTCGGTGATGTGGATGTAGCGGTTATCAACGGAAACTATGCCATTGATGCAGGTTTAAAGGTTTCAGATGCACTTGCCGTTGAAGATGCATCCTCTGCAGCAGCGACCCGTTACAGCAATATTATTGCAGTCCGCAAGGGAGATGAAGCAAACGATAAGACAAAAGCTCTTGTAGAAGCTTTAACCAGTGATACCGTTAAAAAGTTTATTGAAGATACCTATGACGGAGCGGTTGTTCCTTCATTTTAATCAGTGAATAGTGGTAAGAATTATTATGCAGCGGGGATGAATAAACCTGCTGCATTTTTTTTGGTTAAAATTCAAATGAAATTGAAAGAAAAACTTCATTTTACATATAATGGAAAATAATGTATAATGCCTTTATTATGACTTAAAGGAGATGATAATTCATGGATCAGGATAATCAGATGAATTTAGATGATCCTTCTGTTACGCAGAAGAATGAGATACAGCCTGTTTTAGAAAATTCCGGCGGTGAACAGAATAACAGTAGTTACAACACGGTATACCAGCAGCCTCAGCAGAAAAAGCAGAATAATATGGCACTTGCCTCTCTTATTATGGGAATCATCGGCATTGTAACCTTCTGCAGCTGTTACGGTGGCCTTATTTTTGGCAGTTTGGGTATTGTGTTCGCCCTGCTTTCCAAAACAGAGGATCATTTCGAAGGGAATGCGATAGCGGGTTTAATTACTTCAATAATTGCCCTGGTACTTACAGTGATTGTGTTTATCCTATTTGTGGCATTTGGATTGCCGGATAAATTAACTGCAGGAGGTGTATTTTATTGAAGGTAACATCAAAAGAGCTGAAAAAGCGCGCAAAGCAAAAATTGAAGGGCAACTATGGAATCTGCGTAGGTGTTCAGTTAATTGTAGGCGCAGTAATGTCAATTATTATGATAATGGTATTTTTTGCAACCTTAATAGGGGTGATACTGAGTACTGGCGGTAAGCCCGGATCAGGCGGCAATATGACAGAATATATCATCATCATAACAGTCGTGGGAATTGCAGTGGTACTTATGCTTGTTCTGATATCCTTATTTACACCGGGCATGATAAAGATGTTTTTAAACATCAGTGACAAGGAGCCGGCGAAGATTGCAGATCTGCTATTTGGATTTAAAAATAAACCGCATAAGTTTATTGGCCTGAATTTTATTATATTTCTGCTTATGATTGTCTGGGCAATTCCATATTATGTAGTACTGGCAGTGGCTGCTATTACGAATTTTATTCCCGTTATGGTAGTTCTGCTGATCATTACCTATCTGCTTCTTCTGGCCGGTATTATGATTACATCCTTATATGTGTCCCAGGCCATATTTATATTTGTAGAGGAACCGGATAAAGGTGTTTTCCAGTGCATCAGAGAGAGTGCAGAGCTGATGAAAGGGAACAAGGGAAGTCTTTTTTACATTAATTTAAGTTTTATGGGAATGATAATTCTTGGGTATTTATCTTTTGGAATCGGATATCTTTGGATTATACCGTATATGTATGCCACATTAACAGAATACTATAAAGAACTGAAACCAAAGAAAGTGTTACACCCTGAAGGCTATCTTTATGATTCTTCTTATGAAGCGTTACAGAAACAGGAATTTTAATTTGAAACCGTGTCACCGTGTTTGCATGCGCATAGAATACACTATAGGAGGTGTGTCTTATGCGCATTTGCGATCTGAAACAAAAAGAAGTGATTAATATCTGTGACTGCAGGCGTCTTGGTTTTGTAGGAGATGTGGATTTTGATATGGAAACAGGCTGTCTGCTGGCTATCATTGTGCCAGGTCCCGGATGCTTTTGCGGCTTTCTGGTGCGGGAAAAAGAATATATCATTCCGTTCTGTGATATCAGACAGGTAGGTCCTGATATTATTCTGGTTAACGTGGATTTGGAAAAAGCGACGGAAAAATGCGGTATTTAATGGAAGATGGGCTTGCGCATCTATGGATTGTAAGTTATGATATACATAATAAAAGTTACAGTCCCAAAGACAGGAGGATCCCAGGCGTGAAATGTCCATTTTGCAACGAGGCAGATACAAAGGTCATTGATTCCAGACCGGCAGACGACAACAGTTCCATCAGACGCCGCAGACAATGTGAAAAGTGCGGGAAGCGGTTTACCACTTATGAAAAGCTGGAAACCATGCCGCTTATGGTTATAAAAAAAGATAATTCCAGAGAGGTTTATGACCGCTCCAAGATTGAATCAGGAATTCTTCACTCCTGCCACAAAAGGCCGGTTTCTTCCCAGCAGATCGCCGCTATGGTAGATGAGATTGAAACCCAGGTTTTTAACCGGGAGGAGAAAGAAGTGGAGAGCACCGTCATCGGTGAGCTTGTTATGAAAAAACTTCAGGAAGTGGATGAGGTGGCATATGTGCGGTTCGCTTCCGTATACAGGGAATTCAAGGATGTAAATACCTTTATGGAAGAGATAGGAAAATTATTAAAGAAGTAGGAGAGCTATGTTTCAGAAATTTTATCCAGATGAAGACGTAAATTCCACGTACGAAATACCTTTTGAGGAATTTTATAAAAAAGGAATCAGGGGTGTAATTTTTGATATTGACAATACACTTGTACCTCATGGGGCACCGGCAGATAACCGGGCAAAAAAACTGTTTTCCGCCCTTCATAAACTTGGGATGGAAACCTGTCTTTTGTCCAATAACAAGGAGCCGAGAGTTTCAGCATTTGCCCAGGATGCAGGGAGCCTTAAGTACATTTATAAAGGAAGAAAACCCGGAATCAGAGGGTATCAGCAGGCTATGAAGCTTATGGGAACCGATTCATCTAATACGATTTTTGTAGGTGACCAGCTTTTTACTGACGTGCTCGGTGCAAAGAGAGCAGGAATCCACAGCATTTTTGTCAAACGGATTCATCCCAAAGAGGAAATTCAGATCAGAATGAAACGGGCCCTGGAGTCTGTTGTTCTGCATTATTACCACAAGAACAAAAAAATCAGACATGGAAAGTGCCGCTGACCGGCGGCGGGTATATATGATCTATTCGGTTATAATATCAGGGGAGAGGATTGTTTTCCTGGACAAGCAGATCTCTTTTTTAATCATTTATGATTGAGCTGTTACAAGAAAAAAGGAGATATTTGCAAAAAACGGTTGAAAATGAATTTATTTTAGTATAGAATATAAAAGGTTAAGAAGAGAATTCAAGGAGGAATATCATTTATGATATCAGCGGGTGATTTTAGAAACGGTATCACATTGGAGATCGATGGTACTGTATATCAGATTATGGAGTTTCAGCACGTGAAACCTGGTAAAGGTGCTGCTTTCGTAAGAACTAAGATTAAAGATGTGGTAAACGGCGGCGTTGTAGAGCGCACATTCCGCCCGACAGAGAAGTTTCCCCAGGCAAGAATCGACAGAGTAGACATGCAGTATCTGTATGCCGATGGAGATCTTCATAACTTTATGGATACCAGCAGTTATGAGCAGGTTGCATTAAGCAATGATGTCATTGGAGATGCATTAAAGTTTGTGAAAGAGAATGATACAGTAAAGGTATGCTCTTACAATGGTAAGGTATATTCTATAGAGCCTCCGTTATTTGTGGAACTGGTTATTACTGATACAGAACCAGGATTCAAGGGTGATACTGCTCAGGGAGCAACCAAACCGGCTACCGTGGAAACCGGCGCAGTGGTTTATGTACCTTTATTTGTTGAACAGGGTGATAAGATTAAGATTGATACACGTACAGGTGAATACCTGTCCAGAGTTTAATCAGTTAAAAAGGGCCGGGAGATCCGGTCTTTTTTTCTTTCTGCCTTAAATGATTTGATTTTTTATGGCAGTTGTAATATAATTGTTATTTAGCTTAGAAATTTCTGGAATAGAAAAAGGAGATCATAAAACCGATGAAGAAGATTCTTGATTTGATTACGGCAGAGATGAAGACAGCTTTTGCAGACAGCGGATACGATGAAATTTATGCAAAGGTGACTTTATCCAACCGTCCGGATCTTTGCGAGTACCAGTGCAACGGAGCCATGGCGGCAGCCAAAGCTTATAAAAAGAAACCGTTTGATATCGCATCGGAAGTGGTGTCAAAACTTGCCGGAAGTCACGTTTTCGCTTCTGTGGATGTTGTGATGCCTGGATTTATTAATTTAAAAATTGATGCCGGTTATCTGGCAGAATATATGAATGGAATGGCAGGAGACGACCGGTGCGGCTGTGACATGGCGAAAGAGCCCATGACCATCGTTGTGGATTACGGCGGTGCCAATGTAGCGAAACCTCTTCATGTGGGACACCTCCGCTCTGCAGTCATCGGAGAGAGCTTAAAGCGTATGGGACGTTTCCTTGGACATAATATGATCGGTGATGTACATCTGGGAGACTGGGGTCTTCAGATGGGTCTGATTATAGAAGAATTAAAAGACAGAAAGCCGGATCTTCCTTATTTTGATGAGTCATTTGAAGGAGAATATCCAAAAGAAGCCCCTTTTACAATCGGAGAATTAGAGGAGATTTATCCTGCAGCCAGTTTAAAGTCCAAAGAGGATGAATCATTCAGCAAAAGAGCTCATGATGCAACCTTAAAACTGCAGAACGGATATCGCCCTTACCGCGCGATCTGGGAGCACATTATTCACGTTTCCGTTGCTGATTTGAAGATGAATTACGGCAGTCTTAACGTCACTTTTGAATTGTGGAAGGGTGAAAGTGATGCAGAACCTTATATCCCGGAAGTGATAAAAGAACTGACAGAAAAGGGACTTGCCTATGAGAGTCAGGGAGCCTTAGTGGTGGATATCGCTTCAGAAGGAGATTCCAAAGAACTGCCTCCATGTATAATAAGAAAATCTGACGGAGCAGCTCTTTATTCCACCTCTGATTTAGGAACCATCATTGAAAGAGAGAAAGATATCAGGCCGGACTGGTATATTTATGTAACAGACAAACGCCAGGAGCTCCATTTTGTACAGGTGTTCCGTGTGGCGAAAAAAGCCGGTTTTGTAAGCGCTGATAAAAAAATGTCCCATCTTGCCTTCGGAACCATGAACGGGAAAGACGGAAAGCCGTTTAAAACAAGAGACGGCGGAGTGCTGCGTCTGGAAACCCTTATTTCTGACATCAGCCAGGCCGCCTATGAAAAGATTATGGAGAATCGTTCCGTTTCGGAAGACGAAGCCAGAGAAACTTCTAAAATTGTTGGAATGGCTGCTTTAAAATATGGCGACCTCTCCAATCAGGCAGCGAAAGATTATATTTTTGATATGGACCGGTTCGTGTCCTTCGAAGGAAACACAGGTCCCTACATCCTTTATACCATTGTGCGTATTAAGTCCATTCTGGCGAAATATCAGACTCTGGAGGATAAGTACCAGGGAGCGGAAACCATTCTTACTCCTTCCTCAGATGCGGAAAAGGATTTAATGCTCCAGCTGTCTAAGTACAATGAAGTGGCAGAGAGTGCTTTCCTGGAGCTGGCTCCTCATAAGATATGCCAGTATGTTTACGAATTAGCTAATGCATTTAACCGCTTCTATCATGAGACAAAGATCATTTCAGAAGAAAACAAAGAACAGCAGGCCTCATGGATCGGACTCCTCCGCCTGGCAAAGGATGTACTGAACGGCTGCATCGGAGTATTAGGCATAGAGGCACCGGAACGAATGTAAAGTGAACGGATGTGAGGGGTTATGAAAGTATCACAGATAACTGCCAATGCTTTTTGGAAGGGCGAAACAGGAGTTAAGGCATTGGTGGAAGATCAGGGAAAAGAATATAGAGCAAGTCTTCATCTCAAGGGTAGTCAGGTTTTTGACTACTCTTGTTCCTGTGCCCAGGGAAATTCCTACCGTGGGATGTGCCCTCATTGTAAGGCTCTTTTTAAGGCTTATGAGGAACAGGAAGCAGGAAATCAGGGAAAAACGGTTACTACTTCTGCCCAGGCGAGAGCCATGATCCGGGAGTATACCAACGGGGAAGTTGCCAGAATTATGAGTGAAGGCCAGGAAGAACAGATTTATCTTTCGGTATCGGTGCTGGTAAACCGCAGAGAGGTGATGCTGGAAGTAAAGCTGGGCAGAGACCGCCTTTACCTTGTTAAGGATTTAGCCGCCTTTGCAGATGCCATGGATCATGGAACCTATGTGGAATATGGGAAAAATCTGGCTTTTTACCATAACCGGTCTGTTTTTGTGAAGGAAAGCCGGCCGCTTTTGGATTTTATGCTGGAGGTTATCAATTCCTACTGTGAGCAGTATGAACAGATGCAGAAAAGTTCCTTTTCTGCACGTCCGGTGATGCGGTATTTAAATCTGAGCAAAACAGCCAGAGACAGGTTCTTTCAGATTATGAAAGGGAAGACTCTGGAGTTTGAGGATCACAGAGGAGAGAAAAGACATCTGGAGATCTCCTGGCGCAATCCGGATCTGTCTGTAGCGGCGGCCCGTGAAGGAAGAGACGGAGTCCGTGTATCCATCGATAAAAACCTTTTGGTGCTGAAGGGTGAGACCCATCTTTATCTTGGTGATTTAAAGCGCCTTTATTGCTGTGACCAGCCCTGCAGCGAGACGCTTGGAGTTTTTTTAAGCCACATGATGAGCGGTTATGGTGCGGATTATCAGACGGTAATCAATAACAAGGATATGCCCCTTTTTTATGAACGCGTATTAAAACGCATTGCCGCTTACTGTACCATTGATTCAGGCAGTCTTAATCTGGAGTCTTTTAAACCGGAAGAATTAAAAGCCAGGTTTGATTTCGATTCCGATGGTTTCAATAAGCTGGTCCTGCGGCCTACTCTTTCTTACGGAAGCTATTCCTTTCAGCCGGTTGAGGATGAAAAGCTGCCCCGAACCGTATGCAGGGATGTTCCGGGGGAATTCCGTATCAGCCAGCTGATCACCAGATATTTTAAATACAGGGAATATGAATCCGATTATCCGGCAATTAAGGATGACGAGGAAGCCGTATACCGTCTTTTGACAGAAGGGGTAAGAGAATTTATGGCTGTGGGAGAGGTCTATTTTTCCGAGTCATTTAAAAAACTGAAGGTGCTTCCCCCTCCTAAAATTTCTGTCGGTGTAAAAAGTACGGGAAACTGGCTTGAGCTCAATGTGGATGCAGGAGAATTAACCGGTCAGGATTTGGCCAGGCTTTTATCCGAATACAGCAGAAAAAAGAAGTATTACCGGTTAAGAAGCGGGGAATTTGTAAATCTTGAGGATAATGGTCTGATTACCATCGCAAAGCTGGTTGAGGGGCTTGGGATGAATCCGGATGAGATGGAGAACAAAAATTTCCGTCTGCCAAAATACAGAGCTCTTTATCTCGATGGTCTTTTTAAAGAAGAAAGCGGCATAACATTATACAGGGATCAGTTGTACAAAGCGGTTGTACGCGGTATGAAATCCATAGAGGACAGCGATTTCGAGATACCCCAGCCTTTAAAATCTGTACTCAGAGGATACCAGAAGACTGGATACCGCTGGCTTAAGACTCTTGATAAATATGGATTCGGCGGAATTCTTGCGGATGATATGGGGCTTGGCAAGACCATTCAGGTCATCGCCTTAATTCTTGATGAAGCCCAGAATAATCCGGATGCCAGCTTTCTTGTGGTCTGCCCGGCTTCTCTTGTCTATAACTGGGAGAATGAGATTCATCTGTTTGCACCGGCTTTACATGTGAAAACAGTCACAGGTTCGGCGGCAGAGAGAGAAGAACAGTTAAAGAATCTGGAGAAAGGGAGTGTTGTCGTCACTTCCTACGATCTGCTGAAAAGAGATGCAGACCTTTATGAAGGCAGAACATTCCGTTTTCAGATCATCGATGAAGCCCAGTATATCAAGAATGCATCCACGCAGAGTGCCAAAGCCGTTAAATCGGTTGATGCTGTCTGCAGGTTTGCATTGACAGGTACCCCCATAGAAAACCGCCTTTCAGAGCTGTGGAGTATTTTTGATTTTCTGATGCCTGGTTTTCTTTTTCATTATCAGAAGTTTAAAAAAGAATATGAGATGCCCATTGTTAAGAATCAGGAGCAATGGGTGTTAGAGAGCCTTCACCGCCTGATCGGCCCGTTTATTTTAAGAAGACTGAAAAAAGACGTATTAAAGGAACTGCCGGATAAACTGGAAACAGTTGTATACTCCGCGTTTGACAAAGAGCAAAAGGATTTATATACGGCTAATGCGTACCGCTTAAAGACAGAACTGGAAAGCGGAGAGAACAGAACCGGAAGAGACAGTATCCAGATACTGGCAGAGCTTACAAGGCTGCGCCAGATCTGCTGTGACCCCCATTTATGCTACGATAATTACAGGGGAGATTCTGCAAAACTTGAGACCTGCGTTGATTTAATTAAAAATGGTGTGGAGGGAGGACATAAGATCCTGTTGTTTTCCCAGTTCACCTCCATGCTGGAGATTATCGGGAACAGGCTGAATGGGGAAGGGATTTCCTACTATATGCTGACCGGGGGTACGCCTAAGGAAGAGAGGCTTCATATGGTTAATTCTTTTAAAAAAGATGAGATACCCCTGTTTCTTATATCTCTGAAAGCCGGGGGAACCGGTCTCAACTTAACCGCAGCAGATATGGTAATTCATTTTGACCCGTGGTGGAATGTTGCAGCCCAGAATCAGGCCACAGACCGCGCTCACAGAATCGGACAGGACAAACAGGTAACTGTATTTAAGTTAATCACCAAGGGAACCATTGAAGAAAATATTTTGAAGCTTCAGGAATCAAAAAAGGATCTGGCAGAGCAGATTATAACAGAGGGTACTGTTTCCTTAAGCAATCTGACGAAGGAAGATTTGCTGGGGCTTCTGGATTAAAGAAAGGATAGGGAGTGTCATGAAAGTATTGATGTTAAACGGAAGTCCTCATAAAGAGGGCTGCACCAACAGGGCCCTTCTTGAAGTGGCAGGGTCATTAAAAGCAGAGGGAATTGATACAGAACTGGTTTATTTGGGAAATAGAGCCATTCATGGATGCATTGCATGCGGAACATGCATGAAAAAGGGAGCCTGTGTATTTGAGGATGATCCGGTAAATGAGTTTATTGAAAAGATGAAACAGGCAGATGGTCTTATTGTAGGTTCTCCGGTTTATTATGCGTCCGCCAATGGAGCCCTGTTTTCGTTCCTTGACCGTCTTTTTTATGCAGGGGGGAGTAATTTTGCCCATAAGCCGGGAGCTGCCATAGCATCTGCACGGAGAGCGGGTACTACCGCCACCCTTGATGCCTTAAATAAGTATTTTACCATTGCCCAGATGCCCCTTGTTTCCTCCTCCTATTGGAATATGGTACACGGAAGAACTCCGCAGGAGGTGGAACAGGATCTGGAAGGACTTTACACAATGAGGACTCTTGGTAAAAATATGGCATGGCTTTTAAAATGTATTGAGGCCGGAAAGGCAGCAGGAATCGGCCTTCCCAAGAAAGAAGAGAAAGTCTGGACTAACTTTATCCGATAAAATTCCAAAAATCTCCTTTACATTTTTGCTGGGTAGTGTATAATTAAAAAGCACTATATGTAGTGAAGATTTAAATTAATATACAAAATATTGAATAGGTTAGGGTGACAGAAATGATAAAAGTACAAAAGCGCGACGGCAGAATTGTGGAGTATGACAGAGATAAAATCGTCAAGGCGATTCGCAAGGCGAATGCTGAGGTGGATCTTGCTGAGCAGGCTGGTGAGGACATGATAGATGCCATTTTAGATCATGTGGAGAGCCGTTCAGAAGATGTGATGAATGTGGAAACCATTCAGGACATGATCGAAAGCGGTCTTGTAAATAACAACAAATATACATTATCCAAAAAATATATCATTTACCGTTACCAGAGAGCTCTGCTTCGCAAAGCCAATACAACGGATGAATCCATTTTAAAGCTGATTAAGAATGAGAATAAAGAACTGGCAGAGGAAAACTCCAATAAGAATACCATTCTTGCATCCACGCAGAGAGATTATATTGCGGGAGAGGTTTCCAGGGACTTAACTAAGAGAATGCTTCTGCCGGAGAGGATATCTCTTGCCCATGAACAGGGAGCCATCCATTTTCATGATGCGGATTATTTCGTGCAGCCGATTTTTAACTGCTGTCTGATCAACATCGGTGACATGCTGGATCATGGCACCGTGATGAATGAGAAGATGATTGAAAGCCCCAGGAGCTTTCAGGTAGCCTGTACAGTTATGACCCAGATAATTGCGGCGGTTGCCAGCAATCAGTACGGAGGCCAGTCTGTAGACATCCGTCATCTTGGAAAATATTTAAGAAAAAGCAGCAATAAATTTCATAAGCAGATCAAAGATGAGTTCGGCGATACAATATCAGAAGAGATGGTAGAAAAGATGGCTTCCATCCGTTTAAGGGATGAATTGAAGTCTGGTGTCCAGACCATTCAGTATCAGATCAATACGCTGATGACGACCAATGGCCAGGCACCCTTTGTTACGCTGTTTTTATGCCTGGACGATCAGGATGAATATATTGAAGAAAATGCCATGATTGTGGAAGAGGTTCTCCGTCAGAGACTGGAAGGCATTAAGAACGAATCCGGTGTCTATGTAACGCCTGCATTTCCAAAGCTGATCTATGTTCTTGATGAGAATAACTGCTTAAAGGGCGGAAAATATGATTATATAACAAAACTTGCAGTTAAGTGCTCATCCAAGCGCATGTATCCGGATTATATTTCAGCAAAAAAGATGCGGGAAAATTATGAGGGCAATGTATTCAGCTGTATGGGCTGCCGCAGCTTTCTTTCGACCTGGAAGGATGAGAACGGGGACTATAAGTTCGAGGGAAGATTTAATCAGGGAGTCGTAAGCTTAAACCTTCCTCAGATTGGAATCATAGCAAAGGGCGATGAAGACACGTTCTGGAGCCTTCTGGACGAACGGTTAGATCTTTGTTTTGAAGCTCTGATGTGCAGGCATAAATCACTGGAAGGAACCCTGTCTGACGTAAGCCCGATTCACTGGCAGTACGGAGCCATTGCAAGGCTGAAAAAGGGAGAGCCCATCGATGCTCTGCTTCATGGCGGATATTCCACAATTTCACTGGGATATATCGGTTTGTATGAAACCACCAGGCTCATGAAAGGAGTCAGCCATACCACTCCTGAAGGAGAGGAATTTGCCCTTCGTGTTATGAACCACATGAGGCAGGTGGTAGACAAGTGGAAGGAAGAGACAGGTCTTGGCTTTGGACTGTACGGGACTCCGGCAGAATCTCTTTGCTACCGTTTTGCAAAGATTGACAGAGAGCGTTTTGGCAGCATTCCTGATGTAACGGATAAGGGGTATTATACCAATTCCTATCATGTGGACGTCAGAGAGCATATTGATGCCTTTACCAAATTTAACTTTGAAAGCCAGTTCCAGAAGATTTCTTCCGGAGGAGCCATTTCCTATGTGGAAGTTCCCAATATGAAGCATAATTTACAGGCAATGGAAGACGTAGTTAAATATATCTATGACAATATTCAGTATGCAGAATTTAATACAAAGTCCGACTACTGCCAGGTATGCGGATTTGACGGTGAGATTATAATCAATGACAATATGGAATGGGAATGTCCACAGTGCCATAATAAAGATAAAAACCGTATGAATGTAACCAGAAGAACCTGCGGTTATTTAGGAGAAAATTTCTGGAATACAGGTAAGACAAAAGAAATTAAATCCAGAGTACTGCATCTTTAGGAGGCAGCCATGTATTATGCGACAATAAAACCCACCGATGTTGCCAACGGACCCGGTGTGAGGGTATCCCTGTTTGTCAGCGGCTGCACCCATTGCTGTAAGGGCTGCTTTAACGCAGAAGCCTGGGATTTTCACTATGGAGAAGAGTTCACAAAGAATACGGAGGAGCTGATAACCGGATACCTCGGACACAGCTATATTGCAGGGCTTACCCTTCTTGGAGGGGAACCCATGCATCCGGAAAACCAGAAAGGAATCCTCCATCTGGTGGAAGACGTCCGGCGCCGTTTTCCTGATAAAACCATCTGGTGTTATACAGGATATGATTTTGAAAAAGATATCCTGGGAGATATGATTGAAAGCGTTCCGCAGACCCGCCGGATATTAGCCTGCCTGGATGTTTTGGTAGATGGTAAATTTGTAGAAGAAAAAAAGGATTTAAAACTTCGGTTTAAAGGATCTTCCAATCAGAGAATTATAAAGGTTCCTGAATCTCTGGCTTTGGGGGAAGTCCTATTATGGGAATAAAAAAGCAGGGTGCCATCCAATGCCGTAAGGCGGGAGGATGTCACTCTGTTTTTTGTTATGAATCAGCTTTTGGCTGCGGACTTTTCTTTAAAACAGGGAAAAAGCTGTTTGCAATATGATACTGCAGGCATACTCTGCGGATTTCGATGATACCGATGGCCAGAGCAAATAATCCGGTGCAGATATTGCTGACAGCCATAACTACGCCGACGCTGGTACTTCCCATCTGTGTATAGTTCTGCAGATACCACAGAACCGGTATGCGAAATACGAATACCCGGCAGAAATTGATGGTCAGGGTAATTTTTGTTCTGCCAAATCCATACAGCAGTGCAAGAACGGATGCATTAATTCCCAGAGGAATGGCTCCATAAGCCTCATAACGGTAAATCGATGCGATCATATCAGCGAATTCCCTGTTTTGGCCTGCAAAAAGCCTGCTGATCTGTCCTAAAAAGAGCAGGGATAAGGACATCAGGACGGCTCCCAGAAAAATATTGATTACCAGGATGCAGCCGAATGCCTTCATGGCACGGCCGGGCTTACCAGCTCCCATATTCTGACTGATGATGGCAGAACCGCCCTCCTGAAAACCATTTTGCGGCATCGTAGTAATACCGCCGATATTATTGGAGATTCCAAGGGCACCAACCGTCAGCGCACTGTAAATCGTGCTCATGGAATTAATAACTACTTTTCCAAGAGAAAAGGCAATTTTCTCGATAATAACCGGTATGGACAGGGTGATCATCGGCGCAATTACAGCAGATTTTAAACGGATGCTGTGTAAGGAGCAGCCAAATGCATTGTCCTTCTGGTTTAAGTTTTTAATTGCAGCAGCCAGAATAAAAATCTGGGAGATGATTGTTGCAACGGAAATCATATTGATTCCAGCCCCCATCACATAGACAAACAGAGCAGTTAAGGAAAGTTTAATGACAATAACACCCATGTTCAGGTGAAGGATTCTGCGGGAATTGCCTCTGGCTCTTTCAATGGCAATATAGACGTTGTTAAAAAAACTGATGACCATACCGATCAGCTCCAGACGGAAATACTGGGTGCCTTCTGCAATAAAACTGTCCGGCGTTTTGGCAAATTTAAGGAACTGGGGAGCAGCAGGCATGAGAACAAGAAGAATCGCTGCCCCCAATAAACCGCACATGGCAAAAAGGCTGCTCACCCGTTTTTTTACAAGATTAAAATCTCCGGCACCGTAAGCTTCACTGATTTTTAAACTGGATCCAATGGCAAGCCCTCCTCCCAGAGCGGACAGCGTTAAGTTGATCTGGGAAAGATAGGCAACTGCGGAAACGGAAGAAGCGCTGATATGGGCCGCCATCATGGAGTCAAATATTTTAAAAAGCTGATTTAAGCTTTGGTAAAGTGCTAACGGTGTTCCGACGTAGAGAACCACCTTCCACATATTGGCATGCAGTGCAAAATTACGGAATTTTTCATCTTTGGCAGATAATGTCGCTTTCTCTGACATGGTATTTCTCCTCTTTCTGGGCAATGTTTTTTCGTGCTCAATAAGCATAAGGCAAAGAAGAAATAAATTCTACTAATTTTATGTTGAATTTGGCAGATACTACAGATTTTTTGTTCACTTTCAGCAGCCCTTTGTTTCCAACCAGAAAAAGATGTGGTATAGTAGGCTTTGGAAAGGCAGGTGATGGAAAATGATCTGGAAAAGAATTGAGGGGCAGATGTCAGAAGCGATGTCAACGGGAGTAATCCTCACGTTATCCGGAGGCTTACAGGATGCCTATACCTACTTTTACAGAGGTAAGGTATATGCCAATGCCCAGACTGGCAATATCATTATTTTTGCCCACAGTATTATGAACAGAAGCTGGCAGACAGCCTTCCGCTATCTGATGCCGATTCTGGCCTTTGCTGCAGGAATCTATGTTTCTGAAATAATCAGGGGAAGATATAAAGATAATGAAAGAATACACTGGCGGCAGATTGTAGTGGTTATGGAAATGGTCCTTTTGTTTGCGGTAGGATTTTTGCCCAGATCCGTCGATCTGGCCGCCAATGCCATGGTATCCTTTGTCTGTGCCATGCAGGTGGAAGCATTTAGAAAAATGAAGGGCAGTGCTTTTGCAAGCACCATGTGTATCGGGAATCTGAGAAGTGCGACCGAAATGCTGTACCGGTACCGCCAGACCAGGGACAGGGAAAGCCTTGAAAAATGCCTTCGCTATTATGGAGTGATCCTGTTTTTTGCCGTGGGTGCAGCAGCTGGCAGTTTTCTGGTACCTTTGTTTGCGGAAAAAACCATCTGGTTTTCCTGTATGTTTTTAGCACTGGCTTTTGGCATCATGTTTGTGAAAGAGAATCAGGAAGCAGTTGAAAAAGATTAATGAACAGGAGGCGAATCTATATGGAATACAGAAAATTTGAACATACATTTGTCATACGGCTGGATCCGGGAGAGGAGATTTTAACCAGTTTGATACAGATCTGTAAAAAAGAAAAGATCAGGCTGGCGTCCGTAAACGGTCTGGGCGCAGCAGGTACCGTTCAGCTTGGAGTTTATGATACAAAAAAGAAAGAGTATTACAGCCATGAGTATAAAGGACTTTATGAAATTGCATCTCTCATGGGCAGCATTACGGAAAAAGACGGAGAACCATATCTCCATCTTCACATGGTAATAGGAAATCCCCATAACGGAGAATGCCACAGCGGTCATCTGGGACGTGCAGTCATCAGTGCTACGGGAGAGATCATTGTTACGGAGATCCCGGGTGCAGTTGGCAGAAGAGCAGATGAGACGGTAGGATTAAATCTGTTTGAGTTTTCAAAAGAGGATTAATAGTTCCAATATTCCGCAGCAAGCCTGATAAAGTATTTGGCAGCACGGGTTAAATAGCTGTTCTTGCGGTATGAAGCCACCACATCCCACGTAGGGTGGGAAGGAAGGGAAAAGCATGCAATCCCTTCCGGCTTCGTCCGGAAATAGGACATGGGAATCAGGCCGCAGCAAAGGCCGGCCTGAATCATGGTAATGATCGCGCTGGTGCTGGATGTCTCAAATAATACATTCGGGGCGAAATCTGCTTCAAGAAAGATCCGGTCCACGAGATAGCGAATGGTAGATTCCTGGTACATTAAAACAAAGGGGTCCTCTGCCAGAGCTTTGATATCCTGTTCCGGATAAATCTCCCCACTGTTTTCTTTCTGGCTGCTTAAAGGGTGCTTTGAGGGAAGAGCAAGAAGAATTTCCTCTTTTCCCAGTTCCACATATTCGTCTAAAGTGCGCTGACTGGGGCATAGTGTCTGAAAGCCAATATCCAGTTCCCCTTTTAAAATCATCTCCTGCTGGTTTATCACACTGCGTTCCACAGGAATGATATGAATGCCCGGAAAATTCTGATGAAATTTGGGATAGACCGCGGAAAACATGGCAATTCCTCTCCCTGGCGTGAGGCCAACCGACAGCGTTCCCTTTTTATCAGAGACCATATCGCCGATGGTGCGGTAGGTTTCCTGTTTAATCAGCAGTATTTTCCTGGCATTTTCAAGATATACCTCTCCAGCCTGGGTAGGTCTCCAATTTGTCCGTGAACGATGAAAAAGCTGGGTACCCAGTTCCTTTTCCAGACGAAGAAGCTGCTGGTTTAAAGCGGGCTGTGTGAGAAAAAGCTTTTCTGCAGCTTTTGTGATGTTATTTTCTTCTGCAATCTTTAATATATATTCAATCTGTTTGGTATCCAAGATATTTCCCCCTGTATGAATCATGTACTGTCAGTATAGATCAATTAACTAAAAAGTACAACAAGTACTCAAAGAAAAAGTTAGAGAATTCTTAAAAGTATGAATTTTACAAATGCATCCCATGTATTTATAATAAAAACAAACAGAATTTGCATGATTTTTGTGTATTATCACTTGGAAAGGATCAGTAAGAAATGAGTAAACCGCTGTTTGTTAAAATCAAGGAAGAAGATAATGTGGCAATTGCAGTCGATGAGATCAAAGCAGGCCAGGAAATTATGCCCGGCGTCACTGCCAGATATGACATTCCCCAGGCCCACAAGATTGCGCTTAAGGATATTGAAAAGGGTGGATCTGTGATCCGCTATGGTGTGGTGCTGGGTTACGCAACAGAGGCTGTTAAAAGGGGGGACTGGATTAATGAATATATGCTGGAGCTTCCCGAACCGCCGGATGTGGATCATATGGTATTTTCAACCAGTCTTGTAACAGACTTGCCAGAGCCGCCGGTAACAACATGGGAAGGCTATGTAAATCCATGGGGCGGCCCCGCCGGGACCCGTAATATTCTGGGAATCAGTACAACGGTTCAGTGTGTGACCGGTGTATTAAATGTAGCGGTGGAGCGAATGAAACGGGAACTGCTTCATAAATATCCCAATGTCGATGATATTGTTCCCATTAACCATGCCTACGGCTGCGGAGTTGCCATCCATGCGCCGGAGGCGAAAATCCCGATCCGTGCCCTTAGAAATTTATCGAAGCACCCCAATTTTGGCGGGCAGCTTATGGTGGTGGCGCTTGGCTGTGAAAAGTTTACGGTGGAGATGCTTTGCGATTCTGCAGATATTAATCCGGACAATGTAATCATACTTCAGGAAAAAGAGGGGTTTGAAGATATGATCAGTGCCTTGATGGAAATGGCAGAAAAGAAGCTTAAGATTTTAAATGATAGAAAACGTGTGACGCTTCCCCTTTCTGATTTACTCATTGGAATGCAGTGCGGCGGAAGCGATGCATTTTCCGGTGTTACCGCCAATCCGGCGGCAGGCTATGCCTCCGACATGCTGGTAAAAGGCGGAGCAACCGTTTTGTTTTCCGAGGTGACAGAGGTCAGGGACGGAGTCTATCTTTTGGCCAAGCGGTGCATCAATGAAGAGGTGGGGAAAAAACTGGCCAGTGAAATGAAATGGTACGACCGCTACCTTCAGGAAGGAGAGGTTGACCGCAGTGCGAATCCGACTCCCGGCAATAAAAAGGGAGGGCTTGCAAACATCGTGGAAAAAGCCATGGGTTCCATAGCAAAATCCGGAACATCTCCCATTGTGGAAGTGCTGTCGCCTGCTGAAAAACCAAGCAAAAAAGGGCTTATCTATGCTGCAACACCGGCGAGTGATATTGTCTGCGGTCCCTGTCAGCTGGCAAGCGGTATCGGGCTTCAGGTATTTATGACAGGAAGAGGAACACCTTATGGTCTGGCAATCGCCCCTGTCATAAAAGTCTGTTCAAGAAATGATATGAAGGCACAGTGGCAGGACTTAATTGATATCAATGCAGGGACCATTGCCACAGGAGAATCCACAATTGAAGAAATCGGGACTCTGCTGTTTCATGAGATCATTGATACAGCCAGCGGGCGGAAACAGACATGGGCTGAAAAATACCGTCTACACAATGATTTGTGTATTTTTAATCCTGCCCCAATCACTTAATAAGAAGTTTTTATCAGCAATATTCACAAAAAGCGCCTGCTGTGTTAAAATAGATATCAAATATACGTGACAGGAGCGGAACATGGCTGATTATCCCAATAAGAGTGAAAAGACAAAATACCGGCTTGCTGATTCCATAAAAGACTGTATGAAAACCAGACCGGTGGATAAAATCACGGTACAGAATATTGTAGACGGCTGTCAGATGACAAGGCAGACATTCTATCGTAATTTTAAGGATAAGTATGATTTGATAAACTGGTATTTTGATAAGCTGGTGCTGGAATCATTTGCCCAGATCGGTGTGGACAAGACTGTCTGCCAGAGCCTGAATGAAAAGTTCCAGTTCATTTTGAAGGAGTCGGTTTTCTTTACCGGTGCATTCCGTACTGATGATTATAATTCATTAAAGGAGCATGATTTCGAACTGATCATGGGATTCTATACGGATCTGTTGATTCATAGAAGGAAGGAACCTTTATCAGAAGAGATTCAGTTTCTGCTGGAGATGTATTGCCGCGGATCCGTGTATATGACGGTGAAATGGGTTCTTTCCGGAATGCCGAAGTCACCAAAGGAGATGGCAGAAAGTCTTGTGGAAGCCATGCCGCCTAAGCTGTCTCAAGTTTTTTCGGAAGCAGGACTGGTTTAAAATCTGGTATTTATGCACATAATTGGAGTTACAGTTTAGGGAAGATGTAACATTTGTTACAAAAACCGTAAACTGTAACTTTCTTTTTTATTGCCTGGTTGTTAAAATTATAACAGGACCAAACGGTTTCTTAATGGAAGAAAAGAAAAGGAGAGATTACCATGGCAAACAGAATTGTTTTAAATGAGACATCCTATCACGGTGCGGGTGCCATTCTTGAGATTCCCGGCGAAGTAGCAAAAAGAGGATTTAAGAAGGCATTTGTTGCATCAGATCCTGATTTAATTAAATTCCAGGTTACATCGAAAGTAACAAAAATACTGGAAGAAAACGGTCTGGAATATGAAATTTATTCTGATATTAAGCCGAATCCCACAATTGAGAATGTTCAGACCGGAGTAGAAGCCTACAAAAAATCCGGTGCTGATTATATCATTGCCATTGGGGGCGGCTCCTCTATGGATACCTCCAAAGCAATCGGCATTATCATAGCAAATCCGGAATACGCAGATGTAAGAAGTTTAGAAGGTGTTGCGCCTACAAAGAATCCGTCAGTCCCGATCATTGCAGTACCAACCACGGCTGGAACTGCAGCAGAAGTAACGATCAATTACGTCATTACTGATGTGGAGAAAAAACGTAAATTTGTATGTGTAGATCCTCACGACATTCCTGTTGTGGCAATTGTTGATCCGGACATGATGTCCAGCATGCCGAAGGGGCTGACTGCAGCTACCGGTATGGATGCGCTCACACATGCAATCGAAGGATATATCACAAAAGGTGCCAATCCCATTACAGACATGTTTAATTTAAAAGCGGTTGAACTGATTGGCAAAAGCTTAAGAGGTGCTGTGGACAATACCCCGGAAGGCAGAGAGGGTATGGCATTGGGACAATATATGACTGGTATGGGATTTTCAAACTGCGGTCTCGGAATCGTGCATTCTATGGCCCATGCTCTGGGCGCAGTCTATGATACTCCTCATGGAGTGGCTAATGCGATCCTCCTTCCGACGATCATGGAGTTTAACGCGGAAGCAACTGGAGAGAAGTATCGTGATATAGCAAAAGCCATGGGAGTGGAAGGAACAGATTCCATGAGCCCGGAGGAATACAGAATGGCTGCAGTTACTGCAGTTAAAAAGCTTTCAGCAGATGTAGGAATTCCTGCTGATTTAAAAAGCATTGCAAAAGAAGAGGATATTGCATTTCTGGCCAAATCAGCAGCAGCAGATGCCTGTGCTCCCGGCAATCCCAAAGAAGCCAGTCTGGATGACATTATATGGTTATATCAATCCCTTATGTAAGAATTTTTATTATATTCCTGCCGGTTCCTGATAATGGAACCGGCTTTTTTTACAGGGGAACGGCGGGAATCCTGCGGAAGACTTAAAAACTGGATGCAAAATGGAAATATTCATGCTATGATTAAGAATGTGCTGTATTGGGAGCATAATATAAACGAATGGCGGGAAACGAATGGCTGATACAAAAAATGACTTTTCAAAGGGAAATATTATAGGGAATATATTAAAATTGGCGGTTCCTATGACCCTTGCCCAGCTGATTAATGTACTTTATAATATCATCGATAGAATTTACATAGGAAGGATTCCAGAGAATGCAACACTGGCTTTGACCGGTCTGGGGCTCTGCCTTCCCATTATTTCCATGGTAATCGCTTTTGCCAATTTATTCGGTATGGGAGGAGCTCCCCTGTGCTCCATTGAAAGAGGCAGGGGCAATACGGAAGAAGCTGAAAAAATTATGGGAAACTCCTTTGTGCTGCTAATTATATTTGGAATCATTCTTACTGCTTTGGGACTTGTTTTAAAAAAGCCCATGCTGTATCTTTTTGGTGCCAGTGATAAGACTTATCCGTTTGCAGATCAGTATATCAGCATCTATCTTCTTGGCAGTATTTTCGTAATGACCGGACTTGGGATGAACAGCTTTATCAATTCCCAGGGGTTTGGAACCATAGGGATGATTACGGTTCTGGTTGGGGCGGCAGCTAATATTTTGCTGGACCCCATCTTTATTTTTGTCATGGATATGGGGGTAAGAGGAGCGGCTCTCGCGACAATTATATCCCAGTTTCTCTCAGCGCTTTGGATTGTGCTGTTTTTAAGAGGGAAAAAAACCATACTGAAGCTGAAACTTTCTGCACTGCGCTTAAGAAAAAACCGGGTTAAATCCATCACAGCCCTTGGAATGTCCGGCTTCACCATGTCCATAACCAACAGTCTGGTGCAGATCATGTACAATTCCTCTCTTCAGCACTATGGTGGTGATTTATATGTAGGAATTATGACCGTGATTAATTCTGTCAGAGAAGTGATCTCCATGCCGGTAAATGGCCTGACCAATGGCTCTCAGCCAGTTATTGGATTCAATTACGGCGCTGGTGAATACAAACGGGTGAAGCAGGCCATCAAATTCATTTCTGTAGTAGCTATTTTGTACACAACGGTCATGTGGGTGCTTGTCCACAGCTTTCCGGAATTTTTTATCCGTATTTTCAATCAGGATGGGGAGCTTCTGGAAGCAGGAATTCCTTCCATGCGGATTTATTATTTTGGATTCTTTCTCATGTCTCTTCAATTTGCCGGGCAGTCGGTTTTTGTGGCACTGGGAAAGGCCAGAAGAGCAGTGTTTTTTTCCATTTTCAGAAAAGTTGTTATAGTTGTTCCGCTCATCTTACTCCTTCCTGCCATTTTAGGGAATGGAGCAAATGGAATTCTAATGGCAGAGCCAATCTCCAATTTGATCGGAGGAGGCGCCTGTTTTATCACCATGTTAGTTACGGTATGGCCGGAACTTAGCGGAAAGACCAGACCACAGAAAGGACTGAAAAGATGAAAACCATAACCAGAAATTATATTACCCATACACTGTCAAACGATAATCCTCCCTGTGAACGGATCAAAGCGGGAGAGACGGTGGTTTTTGAAACTTATGACTGCTTTACCAATCAGTTTCTTCCCGAAGAGGCAACCTTTGAAAATGTTGTGCGAAAGCCTGGAAATCCGGCTACAGGACCACTTTATATAGAAGGCGCCATGCCTGGAGATATGTTAAAGATTGATATACTGGATATCATACTGGGGCCAGTGGGAGTAGTTATGCTGGGACCGGGAAGCGGCAGTGAGAAGGAATTTTTTCCAGGAAAAGTGCTGAAGCGGATTCCTGTAATCGACGGATATGCCCATTACAGTGAACAGCTGAAACTGCCCCTTACACCAATGATCGGAGTGATCGGTGTGGCTCCGGACGGAGATGGTGTCTCCACCATTACTCCCATGGATCATGGCGGAAATATGGACTGCACACAGATCAGAAAAGGGGTTACACTTTATCTCCCGGTTTTTGCGGAGGGAGCACTTTTATCCCTGGGCGATATTCATGGAATTATGGGCGACGGAGAGGTGGAAGACTGCGGTCTGGAGATAGAAGGAAAAGCCGTTCTGCGGGTTGATGTGGTGAAAAATAAAAACTGCGTTCCATATCCTGTGATTGAGACCGGTGAAAAGCTGATTACCATTGCTTCAGCAGACGATGTGGAGACTGCATGGAGAAAGGCGGTCAGACAGATGTATCGTTTTCTGAAAGAAAAAATCGGCCTGGATGATGAGGATGCCGGAATGCTTCTGACCCTGGCAGGAGACCTTGTGATTTGCCAGACAGTGAACCCCATGAAGACGGTGAGAATGGAATTTCCCCGTTATATAACCAGAAGTTATGGATTTGATTCCATTTCGGCAGACTAAAACAGGCTGAAAATTCTTGACATCAGCAGTTTTTTGGAAGATAATGATAAACAAATTATAAAAGCTGACGATATGCCGGTATGGGAAAGGAAGAGTATAACATGCAGACTATAAGAATTGAGAGAACCGCTTGCCCGAAAGAAAAACCGGGTAAAGAAAATCCTTTGACATTTGGTACCATATTTACGGATCATATGTTTGAGGTGGATTATGAGGAAGGAAAGGGCTGGTACGACCCAAGAGTTGTACCTTACCACAAGCTGGAACTGGAACCCTCATCCATGGTGTTCCATTACGGTCAGGAGATGTTTGAAGGCTTAAAAGCGTATAAAACCGAAGAGGGAAAGATCCTTTTATTCCGTCCTGACAAGAACATTGAGAGAGCCAACAGAAGCAATGACAGACTCTGCATTCCAGAGATTCCGGAAGAACTCTTTTTAGAGGCGTTAAAGACAGTTGTAAGCGTGGATCAGGACTGGATTCCCACAAAGCCGGGAACCTCTCTTTATATCAGACCATTTGTGATTGCCACTGATCCGTTTCTGGGAGTGAGACCATCTCATACTTATAAGTTCATGATTATTCTTTCTCCTGTAGGAGCTTATTACGCAAGCGGACTTGACCCGGTTAAGATCTGGATCGAAGATGATTATGTAAGAGCGGTAAAAGGCGGAATCGGTGAAGCAAAGACCGGCGGAAACTATGTTGCTTCCCTGGCTGCGCAGGTGAAAGCCCATGATGAAGGATACTCCCAGGTGCTGTGGCTTGACGGTGTTCACCGCAAGTACATTGAAGAAGTAGGCGCTATGAATATTTTCTTTAAGATAAACGGCGTCGTTATCACTCCTGAACTAAACGGCAGCATTCTTCCAGGCGTTACAAGAGATTCTGTTCTTTCCCTGTGCAGAGAATGGGGAATTAAGGTTGAAGAGCGGAAGATTTCTGTAGATGAAGTGGTGGCTGCAGCCAGATCAGGAGAGATGGAAGAGTGCTTTGGAACCGGTACGGCAGCAGTCGTTTCACCGGTTGGGGAGCTTCGGTTTGAGGAAGAGAGAATGTCGATCGGCGGAGGAAAGATCGGCGAACTCACACAGAGATGCTATGATACCATTACCGGCATACAGCTTGGCAGGCTGACAGGACCTGCAGGCTGGAGCGTAGAGGTAAAATAATATAAGAAAGAACTTACCGGCGGGGCCTTAAAGCACCGCCGGCAGTTTTGCCTGGAGACTTAAAGAGGAGTTTTTATGACAGCAGTACTAGTGAGGGCAGCAGCCTTTGTGGCGATTATTATAATGGGCTATTTACTGAAACGGGCAGGTTTTTTTCAGGCAAAAGATTTTTATCTGTTTTCCAGAATAGTGATAAAGATCACCCTTCCGGCTGCCATTGTTTCCAATTTCAGCAAAATCACTATGGAGCGTTCCCTCCTTGCCATGTGTGTTATTGGGATTTTTTGTAATTTTATAACGATAGGGACCGGATATATCACCAATATTTCCCGCTCCGGAGACAGCAAAGCCTTCGCCATGCTTAATATGTCCGGCTATAATATAGGGACTTTCACAATGCCTTTTGTGCAGAGCTTCTTAAGTCCTGTAGGTTTTGCGGCAACCAGTCTTTTTGATGCCGGGAATTCAGTGATGTGTACAGGACTGACCTATTCTCTTGCCAGTATGGCGGCAGGAGGAGAGGATAAGCCTTCTTTTAACAAGGTTGTGAAAAAGCTTTTTTCTTCTGTACCATTTGATTCCTATGTGGTCATGACAATTTTAGGCCTCCTAAATATCAAGCTTCCAGGTATCATAATCAGCTTTGCAGATACTGCAGGAGCAGCCAATGCATTTCTGGCTCTGCTTATGCTTGGAATTGGATTTGAAATCCGTATGGATAAAGAAAAAATCAAAAAAATTATCCAGATACTTGGGTTGAGGTATACAATTGCAATCGCAATGGCCGTGGGTTTTTACTTTTTTGCCCCCTTTAGTCTGGAGATCCGTCAGACGCTTGCAATAGTCACTCTTGGCCCGGTTGCGGGCATTTCACCAGCATTCACAGCGGAATTAAAAGGCGATATTGAAATGGCAAGTGCCATTAATTCCCTTTCAATTATAATCAGCATTGTGGCAATAACAGCGTCACTTCTTCTCCTTTTGTAAGAAAATATTTCATGACGCTTGACAAAACGTTTTTGAGTGTTATAATTTAGGCATAGAAAAGCAATAAAGATAAAGCGGTGACAAGACCAGTATCCTGACAGGAGAGCTCAGAGAGAGGCATATACGGTGAAAGTGCCTTGCCGGAATATCAGGAGAAGACCAGCTTGGAGCGTCCCTTAATCGGGAACGGTGATTCCGTTATCATCAGTATAAGTGGTTTGAATGAGTGAATCATTCTTTCAAGTAGGGTGGAACCGCGATTTATTAAGTTAGAATCGTCCCTTTCTGTATGGAAACATATGGAAAGGGGCTTTTTTTATTTGATCCATGATTCAAAATAATTGGTAAAGGAGATTAGAACAATGAAGATTACGTTAAAAGACGGTTCGGTCAAAGAGTATGATCATGCAATGTCAGTCATTGATATCGCTTCTGATATCAGTGAAGGACTTGCCAGAAATGCCTGTGCAGGCGAGATAGATGGAGAGGTTGTGGATTTACGAACTACAGTAAATAAGGATTGCAGTTTAAGCATTTTAACAGTCAGCGATCCTGCAGGTCTTGCGGCTTACCGTCATACAACCAGCCATATCCTGGCTCAGGCAGTGAAAAGACTTTATCCTCAGGCCAAACTTGCTATTGGACCTTCTATTGAGAATGGATTTTATTATGATTTTGACAATCCTTCTTTTTCCAGAGAAGATCTGGATAAAATTGAAGCAGAAATGAAAAAGATCATCAAAGAAGGGGAAGCCATTGAGCGTTTTACTCTTCCAAGAGAAGAAGCAGTTAAATTTATGGAAGAAAAGGGTGAGCCTTATAAGGTGGAACTGATTTTAGACCTGCCTGAAGGAGAAGAGATCTCTTTTTATAAGCAGGGAGATTTTACCGATCTTTGCGCAGGACCTCACCTTATGAGCACAAAGCCGATCAAGGCATTTAAACTGACTTCATCCTCCGGTGCATACTGGAGAGGAAGCGAAAAGAATGCCATGCTTGCCCGCATTTACGGAACAGCATTCTCAAAGAAAGACGAGTTAAATGAATATCTGGAATATTTAGCCAATATCAAAAACCGTGATCACAACAAGCTTGGCCGTGATTTAGAACTGTTTGCCACTGTTGATGTCATTGGTCAGGGTCTGCCCCTTTTAATGCCCAAGGGTGCTAAGATCGTTCAGACCATGCAGCGATGGATTGAGGATGAAGAGGAGAGACGCGGTTATATGAGAACCAAGACACCTCTTATGGCAAAGCGGGATTTGTATATTATCTCTGACCACTGGGATCATTACAAAGAAGGCATGTTTGTTCTTGGGGATGAAGAAAAAGATGATGAAGTGTTTGCTCTTCGCCCCATGACATGTCCATTCCAGTATTATGTGTACAAACAGAGCCAGAAATCTTACCGCGATCTTCCATGCAGATATGGTGAAACATCAACTCTGTTTAGAAATGAAGATTCCGGAGAGATGCATGGACTTACCCGGGTACGCCAGTTTACTATTTCCGAAGGCCATTTAATCGTCCGTCCGGATCAGATTGAGGAAGAGTTTAAGGGCTGTGTGGATCTTGCAAAATACTGCTTAACAACTCTTGGTCTGGAAGGGGATGTGACTTACCGGATGTCCAAATGGGATCCTGACAATGCCAGCCACTACCTTGGAACTCCCGAGATGTGGGATGAAGTACAGGACATGATGCGTAAAATCCTGGATCACATTGGAATTGAGTATACGGAAGCAGTGGGAGAAGCAGCATTCTATGGTCCGAAGCTGGATATCCAGGCTAAGAATGTATATGGCAAGGAAGACACGATGATCACCATCCAGCTGGATATGTTCCTGGCAGAACGTTTTGACATGAGCTTTGTAGATAAGGATGGAACAAAGAAACGTCCATATATTATTCACAGAACATCCATTGGCTGCTATGAAAGAACTCTTGCATGGCTGATTGAAAAATACGAAGGTGCCTTCCCGACCTGGTTGTGTCCGGAACAGGTCCGCGTTCTCCCAATTTCCGAAAAGTATCATGAGTATGCAGCGAAAGTGGCTGACCAGCTGAAAGCAAACGGAATTCTTGCAACAGTAGATGAGCGTTCCGAAAAAATCGGTTATAAAATCCGCGAAGCCCGTCTTTCAAAACTGCCGTATATGCTGGTAGTGGGACAGAAAGAAGAGGAAGATGGTGTGGTTTCCGTACGCAGCCGCTTTAACGGAGATGAAGGACAGCGGCCGGTTGCAGACTTTATTGATGAGATCTGCCGGGAGATCCGTACCAAAGAAATTAAGAAGATCAATGTAACAGAAGAGTCTAAATAATATCATATGATTCCGAGGGAGAGGAACGATTCGTGAGAATATTTTCCTCTCCCTCGGAGCATAATACCTCCTGAAAGAAAATCTCAATAAGAATTCCAGGAGGAAATGAATATGACAAAATTGGACTGCAATGTAACCAGTTGTTTGCATAATTCTGATAATTGCTGTTGCAAGTCTGCAATTATTGTGGAAGGATCTCAGGCCAAGGATACGGCTGATACCTGCTGCGGAAGCTTTGATGAGAACAAAGACGGTTCTTTTCATAACTTATTCAAAACGCCAGAGAGCAGACTGGAAGTAGATTGTGAAGCGGTTAACTGTATATACAATGAGGGCCGTCACTGTTCGGCAGAGCACATCGGCATTGCAGGTGATGGTGCCAGAGAAGCGGGGCATACGGAGTGTGCAACATTTAGGACCAGATAAAGGTAAAAGAAAGACAAAGACATACCGGCAGAAATCCGGCAGGTTTTTGTCTTTCTTCTATATTATTTACAAAATCATAAAAAAGGTGCCGGCTGTAATTTCAGTCATAAATTAAAGCGGAAAAACATTGACATATCACAAATTGTGTAGTATTATAATAAAAGTTGTGGAAACAACAGACAGGAAAGTAGGTATCCGCCTCACCACGGCACGAGTAAGTGTCCCTGGTTCATAGCCTTTGATACATAGGTATACTGTGTAGAGACTTTGGTGGTGGATAGCGTTTGTCTATCTACTTTTTTTTATGCCTAAAGGCAGCAATGTGATTCCGACCAATACACACACAATATAATGGAGGTGCACGACAATTAGCGATTTAATGATTAATGAACAGATCAGAGATAAAGAAATTCTGTTGATTGGTGAAAACGGAGAAAAGCTTGGAGTTATGTCAACCAAAGATGCCATGCAGATGGCAAAAGAAGCAGAGCTTGATTTGGTTAAAATTGCTCCTACCGCGAAACCACCGGTTTGCAAGATCATCGATTACGGTAAGTATCGTTATGAGCTGGCAAGAAAAGAAAAAGAAGCTAAAAAGAAACAGAAGGTAATCGAAATAAAAGAAGTTCGTTTATCTCCCAACATTGATACGAATGATTTGAATACAAAGATGGGCGCCGCAAGGAAGTTCCTCGAAAAAGGAGATAAAGTTAAGGTAACCTTACGTTTCAGAGGTCGTGAGATGGCGCATATGTCAAAGTCAAGATATATTTTAGATGATTTCGCTGAGAAGTTATCCGATATTGCGACAATCGACAAACCATCGAAAGTGGAAGGAAGAAGCATGGTTATGTTTTTAACCGCAAAACGCTAAAAGAACATTATCAAGGAGGAAAATACAATGCCTAAATTAAAAACAAGCAAATCAGCTGCAAAACGTTTCAAAGTTACAGGTACAGGAAAGCTTGTAAGAAATAAAGCTTACAAATCTCACATCTTAACTAAGAAATCTACTAAGAGAAAAAGAAATCTTAGAAAAGATATTGTTACTGATGCAACCAATGCAAAAGTAATGAAAAAGATTTTACCATATTTATAGAATTCTAAGTTGAGAAGGAGGAAAGACCGATGGCAAGAATTAAAGGCGGTATGAACGCTAAGAAAAGACATAACAGAGTGTTAAAGATGGCTAAAGGCTACAGAGGCGCTCGTTCCAAACAGTATAGAGTAGCAAAACAGTCCGTAATGAGAGCTTTAACAAGTTCTTATGCAGGCAGAAAAGAAAGAAAGAGACAGTTCAGACAGTTATGGATTGCCCGTATCAATGCAGCTGCCCGTATCAACGGCGTATCCTACAGCGTATTTATGCATGGATTAAAGCTGGCTGGTGTTGATTTAAACAGAAAAGTATTAGCTGACATGGCTGTTAATGATGCAGAAGGCTTCGCAAAATTAGCTGAGCTTGCAAAATCCAAGGTGGCTTAATCGCAGATTCAAACCTCGAAAACCTCGTGTTTACGGGGTTTTTTTATTTTCAAAATCCGTTTAAATAGACTTAATCGTATATTTGAACCTAATTTAAACAAAATTGGTAATAAAAAAAGCAACCACCATTTTAGATAGTTGCTTCAATAATAACCGCTATTTCATCTGTTTCCAGTATTTCGATAGAAAACCAAATGTAACGATAGGATTAATAATACCGGCTAATGAGGCAATACCCACATCGTGTATTACCACATTCAGAATCATGATAATTATTGTACAAACCGCAATGGCATAAAATGCAATCTTATTTTTCTTAACTAACAAAAGAATATAAGCTGCACAGACAACTACACCTATAACAGCCATATCATAAAACCCTATTGCACAATTAACAATTAAAGCAAGTGCACTTAAAACAATGCAAATAATGCTCCAAATTTTAATACCTTTACCAAATACCAATGTTTCTTCGTTCATCTCATTCCCTCACCTTTTTTTATAATATTACTTATGTATAATCGACCTTACTTATAAATTCTTAAGTTTCTAAAAGAAAAAGAGCCGCAATTTAGAAGATAAGGCTATTTCCTGATATGCCAATGTATAATCCGTACCAGGTTATCTCCTCTTAAATAAGGGATTTCAGAACAGAAAGGAAGCAAAAATAAAATTCTTGCTTCCTTTCTGTATTAATCCTGTCATACGATACAAGTATCATAAATGCTTTCTTCCCACCAGCCGAAGGCTATTCTGCCAGAGGCAGAAGCTGTTGGAGCTTCTGGCGTAGACAGGAATATCAATAAAGAACCTCCCGGCGGGAATATTAGTTTACCGTTTTCGCTCTCTACCAGGGTTGTTTCCGGTTGGGCCCTGCGAACAAATGCTTTTACGCCTCCCGATGGATCCCCTTCAACATTTGAAGCATATTGTAACTTTATTTTTGGCTCTGGCAAAGGAATGAGGGCAGTATTGGCAGGCGATACCAAATCTGAGTCCGTCGGTGTCCCAGGCGGAGTTGCATTAAACCAAAATTGGGCGCGGTAAGGAGCTTGCGAAATATCTGAGACAGTCCAAACATTTACATATAAGTTTACCTGTGAGCGGCTGGGATTATATAATCTGGCCCAGGCGCTGGTATTGTTGCCAAAAGACAAGTTATCTGCATAGCCGATAAAATATTCCCCTTGCAGCGACTTGTAAAGTTCTATTGGTACATCTACTTTTTTGGGTAATATGCACGTTTCGTAACGGCATATATATTTATCCATATTACCACATCACCTTTCTGAATTGTTGCCGTATAACGGTCTGGCTGCGTGGGTGACTTTCTTTGTCAGGAGCAGGTGAACATATCTATCCGGTTTAACGATATTCCTGCATATGACCAGCCGAATCTTCTGTCCCAGCGGAAGCCTGAGACGCTGTTCCGCCATATTTGAATTGGGAAGAACCAGAACTCCTGTCCGTTGCTCATCCATATATAGGTAAAGCGTCCGATACAATTTTTCATTGAACCAGGGCTCACCATTTTTGTAGCAGATCTGGACTGGACTGGTTTAGGCGGTGCGGCTGATGGCGGAGGGCCCATAGGTACTGGTCCGCCTGGAGGGGTGCCGTAAGGTGGGAATGGGGGCATATTCTACACCCTTTCGTTTTATGTTAATATTATTATATGTAATATAAGAATTGCAGTTAACAAATACGGAAAAAGAACGCAGAGGGGCGGAAGTCTACAGGAGATTGAGACTTCCGCCCGGAAATGCGGGTGCTGGGGAAAGCACCTAAGTACTACCTTAACAGGTATGTACATTTATATATATGATTCAATATGAAACTTTATGTGCTTATTTTAAACAATAAAAAAATCACACATTATGTGTGATTTAAAAACTCCCCGAGTAGGACTTGA
>NZ_QOHO01000052.1 GCF_003432035.1 Lacrimispora amygdalina | reverse complement strand
GGAATGGAGATTATTATGAAGAAACGGAAACTGAAATGGCTGATTCCCTGCGCTGCAGCGCTTTTTACCATAGGTGCCTCCATGACATCCTTTGCAGCACAAGGTTGGGCCGAAGAAAACGGCAGCTGGGTGTACTATGATAACAATGGTGACATAACTACAGAAACCTGGAAAAAATCAGGAGATAACTGGTTTTACTTAGATTCTGACGGTCAGCTTGCCACCAGCCAGGTAATCGAATCGGATGACAATTATTACTACGTGAACTCCGTAGGTGCCATGGTTACCGACGAATGGAGAGAAGTTCCATCTGACAGTGACGAAGAAGACGCGGCAGATACCAACTGGTATTATTTTGGCAGCAACGGTAAGGCTTATAAAGCATCTTCTACCGGTAAAACCACTTTTAAATCAGTGAAAATTGCAAATGGGGAAACTCGCTCCTACGCATTTGATACAGAAGGCAAAATGCTGTATGGCTGGCTTGATGATGCATCAACCCGTATTACAGGCGATGATGCATGGAAAGAAGGAATCTATTACTGCGGCGCATCCTCAGACGGAGCCCGTGCAGACGGCTGGAAATCCATAGAAGTTGAAGACGAACCTGAGAAAGATGATAATTTTAATGGTTCCTACTGGTTCTACTTTGGCTCAAACGGTAAGAAGACCACTGATACAACAAAAACCATCAACGGCAAAAAATACCGTTTTAATGAATACGGTGCTGCAGAATATGACTGGTATGAGGTAACTCCTGCTTCCGCTTCCACCGCAAGCTCAGCAAACCAGTATTATAATCTTCCTGAAGAATGCTGGCAGGCAAAGGGCTGGTTTAAAGCAGTTCCCAGCGAGGAACTTGACGCAGAAGCATATGATGATGACACCCAGTACTGGTTCTACGCAAATACTGACGGCAATCTTGTAAAGAGCCAGATCAAATCCATTGACGGCATCAAATATGCTTTTAATGAAAAAGGCGAAATGCTTCATGGACTTTATAAGCTTACATTAACTGGCAGTACGATTGAATCATATGATGAAATCGAGACAGAAAACGAGCTTCCGGCAGTAGATGACACCGGTTTGGTTTACTACTTTGGAAATTCACCAAAGGAAGGCGCTATGGCCACAGGTAAAACCACCATTGAGTTGGACGGAGAAACCTATACCTTTAACTTCCGCAAATCCGGAAGCAACAAGGGTGCAGGATACAACGGCATCACTGATGACAGCATTTACATCCAGGGACGTCTCTTAAAGGCTGATAAAGATGAGAAATACAAAGTAGTTGAATTCAACGGCAAAGAATATTTAATCAGCACATCCGGTAAGCTTGCAAAGAGCAAAACAAATGTAAAAGACGGCGATGAGAAATACTATATCACAAACAGTGACGGTACCATCAAAGAGTCCGGCTACGATAAATTAAAATAATAACTGAAGTAAATAACAAAGGCGGCTGCAAAGATTGGATTCCCATCCTGCAGCCGCTTTCGTTATTTGTTATTTATTATTTATTATTTATACACCGATAGATCTTTTCTGCCGTAACCGGAAGCTCCCTGACTCTTGCCCCCACCGCATTGGCAATGGCATCTGCAATGGCTGGAGAAGGAGTATTAATAACAATTTCTCCAATGGATTTTGCGCCAAAAGGACCGGTAGGTTCATAACTGCTTTCAAACTCCACCCGGATCGTGCCTACGTCCAGTCTGGAAGGCAGCTTATACTGCATAAATGAGTTCTGCTGCATCTGGCCTTTTTCCGTATAGGTAATATCCTCATAAAGAGCCATGCCGATTCCCTGGGCAAGTCCCCCTTCCGTCTGGATTCTGGCCAGATTCGGATTGATGGTTGTCCCACAGTCCACAACTGCCACATAATCAATCAGCTCTGCCTCACCGGTTTCCTGATCTACCTCTACTTCTGCCATTCCTACCATAAATGGGGGCGGAGATACCGGAGAAGTATGGGAAGCACCCGCCGAGAGCATTTTTTCATTGAAGCACATAACCTTGTTTCCAATATCCTTTAAAGATAGTTCCAGTCCGCTTTCTGGCTGCCACACCCTGGTTCCGTCAAACTCCAGGGACTTTTTTTCACAGGATAAGTACTCCGCCCCTTTATCCAGAATTTTATCTCGCATCTCACCGCAGGCCTTAACAACTGCCATACCGGTTAAATACATGGTGCTGGAGGCATAGGATCCGGAATCGTAAGGGGATACATCCGTATCCGTTCCATGAACTACTATCTGATCCAGATCACATTCCAGACAATCTGCCGCAACCTGGGCCAGGGTGGTATCGCATCCTGTTCCCATATCAGAGGCCCCGATCATAAGAGTATAAAACCCGTCATCATTGAGACGCAGCTCCACAGAAGCTACATCCACTCCTGATATGGCAGAGCCCTGCATTGCCATGGCAACTCCCACTCCCCGGACCTTTCCATTTCCCATATCGATTCTCGGATATTTTTTATCCCAGTCCATCATTTTCTTAGCATGGGCCATACAGCGGTCAAGGGCACAGCTTTTTAAAGTTTCCCCATAGTAAGCAGGCATCACATCTCCTTCTCTCACCATGTTTAACTCTCTGATCTTCACTTTATCCATCCCTATTTTTTCCGCAAGCTCATTGATGGCGGATTCCACTGCAAAGATCCCCTGAGTGGCTCCGTATCCCCGGTAAGCGCCGGCTGACATACAGTTGGTATAAACCACATCATAAGCGAACCGGAATGCTCTGGGCGTTCTGTAAAGAGGTATGGACTTATGTCCCGACAATCCAACTGTTGTTGGCCCGTGTTCTCCATATGCTCCTGTATTAGATAATGTATAAACATCAATTGCCTGAAGAATTCCGTTCTTATCCGCCCCAACCCGGACCCGTACCTCCATCTCATGCCGGGGAGAGGAGGCGATCTGGGATTCGTATCTGCTGTAGATGATCTTGGCCGCTCTTCCGGTTTTCATGGTAACGATTGCGGGATAAACTTCTGCTACTACCGTCTGTTTGGCCCCGAATCCGCCTCCGATTCTGGGTTTTATGACCCGGATCCTTGATTTTGGAATATCCAGCGCATGAGCAAGGATTCTTCTCACGTGAAAGGTAACCTGGGTGGATGCCACCATATTCAGCCTTCCGTAAGCATCCAGATAGGAATAGGCACGGAAGGTTTCCATCATGGCCTGCTGATTGGCTTTTGTATGGTATACCTGTTCCACAACGTAATCACACTGATTTAATAACCCATCCACATCTCCATGCTCTTCTCCTCCGGAAGCACATAAATTACGGCGGTTATCCGCGCCTACCGGGCAAAGACTTTCCCAGTTATCCTCCGGATGAATGAGTACTGTATGATCCTTTGCCTTTTTAAAATCAAGAACCGGCTCCAGAACTTCGTAATCCACTTTAATCAGTCGGAGAGCGTGGTCTACCGCTTCTTCTGTTTCTCCTGCAACGATTGCAGCAGCATCTCCCACAAATCTCATTCGGTTATCCAGAATCAGCCTGTCATAGGGACTTGGTTCCGGATAAGTCTGACCAGCCATGGTAAACCGTTTTCCAGGTACATCCCGGTACGTAAGAATACAGGCAATTCCATCCACATTTTCAGCTTTTTCTGTATCAATCTGCCGGATTAAGGCATGGGCATGAGGACTTCTTAAAACCTTTACGATCAGGCAGTCACCTGGTGCCAGATCATCTGTAAAAACAGGTTTTCCAGTCACCAATGCTTTCGAATCCTTCTTTTTGACAGAAGTATTTACGGTGCGCATCTTAACATTCATTCCTGTTTACTCCTCTGCTTAAGTATTTTTTTACAGCACGCAGCTGACCCATATATCCGCTGCAGCGGCAAAGATTGCCTGCCAGATATTCTTTGACCTTCACTTCCTCAAAAGAATCCAGCTCTTTTTCCATGGCAAGAACATTCATAATCAGACCAGGGCTGCAAAAACCGCACTGCTCTGCTCCTTCCGCAGCCAGGTAAGAACCGAATTCCTCCGCCTCTTTTTGCACTCCTTCCAGAGTCACCACCTCACAGCCGTCTGCCCTGGCCGCAAGATAAGAACAGGAAAGCCTTGAAACTCCATTGACAAGGACTGTACACAGCCCGCAGTTTTCCGTTTCACAGCCGCATTTTACACTGTAACATCCTTTCCTGCGCAGCAGGTGAAACAGAGTTTCATCCTCTTTGGTCTCCTCATAAATGAGTCTCCCGTTTAATGTAAATTCAATCTGCATTTACTCTTCCTCCCGGTCCAGTGCCATAAAAAGCCGTTTGATATAAACTTCTGCCAGATGCTTCCTGTATTCCCCGCTGCCTCTCATGTTTGTACCGTAACAAAACCGGTCCGCTGCCAGCACAGCCAGTTCCTTTAAATCTTCTGCTTCTTTACGGTTTATAACAGCCAGCTCCGCCCGTGCTGGTCTGGCTCCCACTGACACGTAAAAAGTCTCATCTTTTACCGACACACAGCATGCAATGAGAGGAAAATCCGTTTTCGTCATTCGGGAAGCGGAATAAAATGCCCTTCTTCCATCCTTTTTGATCCGGATTCTAACTAGAATGTCCCGATTGAATTTCTGCCTGCAAAACTCCTCAAGGGGGATTAGTCCTCCCTTATAAAGCTCAACGTAAGTATCCAGTGCAAGCATACAGGTCAGAATGTCGGAAAAGCCGAACCTTCCGAAAATGCTGCCTCCAGCTGTTGCTCCGTTTCGAAACTGGACTCCTACGATAGAACGGGTGCATTCCTTAAATAAGCCTTTAAAATACCGGTCAAGCCCTTTATGGACTTCCAGCTGGCGCAGAGTGCACATGGCTCCAATGATAAACTCATCCTCAGTTTCCTCAATCCCATCAAGTCCAAGACCTGACAAATCCACGAGAGTCATCTTCACCCGGTTCTGAACCTTCAGCCACATCATTCCCGCACCGATTACACTGCTTTTTTTCTGGTTCAGACCATAAGCTTCTTCCAGACTTTCTGCCTTAACGTAATTCTTAAATCTGATCACTAAAATTTTCCTCCCTAATAGAACTGGATCTATCAGTAAACAACGTGCACATTAATAAGTTATGCTTATATTCGACAATATATTTATTAAAAACCTCAAAAAGTATATCATACTCTTCCCTGTTTTGACAATATTATTTTCCTGAATCAACAACTTGTACCGCCCCTCATCAAGTGTTAAGATGGAAAAAAAGCAGAAAGGATAATTTACGATGCAGGCATATTTATTTGTTCACTTTAAAGAGAAGACAGATCCGGATGGCGAGGCCGTTTATTTTTCAATCAGCGAAGATGGGTTTCACTGGAAGGAGGTGAATGGAGGCAGTCCCATTCTTACCAGTACCATAGGAGAGCGGGGAGTACGGGATTTTACAATATGCCGTACAAAAGAAGGGATTTATTACATACTTGCCACAGACTTAAGCCTTGCAAGAAATTTTAAGACAAAATATGAAGGCAGCTGGGATAATGTCAGCAGATACGGCAGCAGGAACCTGGTTCTCTGGCAATCCCCTGATTTGATTCACTGGTCCGCGCCCCGCCTGATTTCTCTGGGAGACGAACCCTTTGGCTGTGTATGGGCTCCTGATATCATCTTTGATGAAGAAGCGGGTGATTATCTCATTCACTGGTCCTCTTCCCACCCCTCCAACAATTACGGACACAAAAAAATTTATTACAGCCGGACCAGAGATTTCATACATTTTACCAGTCCAAACGTATTATACGAAAAGGAAGACAGTGATATCATTGACTCTGCTCTATATAAGGATAATAACAATTTTTATCTTTTTGTGAAAAGCAATCCCAATCCTGCTGCCATATTACTGCTTCAGTCAGAGGGGATTACCGGTCCATTTTCCATCATCCCGGAATTCAGTGAAGAAATGAAAAAACTGGAACAGGGGCAATACGAAGCCCCTACTGCATTCCGGACTGAGGATGGACGCTGGTGCCTGTTTCTGGATTATTATGGTACGAAGATAAAAGAAAAGCAGGGATACGTTCCATTTATAGCCGACACAATATCCTCCGGAAACTTTATCCGGTCAGATAAGTCCTTTTCTTTTCCTTACGGATTCAAACACGGGACAGTTTTGACAATCAACCAGGAGGAATATGACAGACTGAAATGCGCTGTTTTTATTTAAGAAAAATTTGGCATAATAAATCATCAAAAAACGCTTACAATAATAGATGCAACAACCACTAAAGGAGGGTTAATCTATGTTAGTAAACGGTAAAAACGAATGTATCCAATGTACTATTGACAATTGTGCCTATCATGCCAAAAGCTCTGACTACTGCACACTGGAAAGAATTAAAGTAGGTACTCATGAAGAGAATCCTACAAAAAAAGAGTGCACAGACTGCGAATCCTTTAAAAACCAGGCATAAGCCAGTTCTAATTTCCTCCTGACATGCAGAAAAAAATCATTTCTTTCTGCATATGAATAAAGCTGCTGCACCCTGAGTGCAGCAGCTTTCTATATGATCAGCTGTTATAAATCGGATATTTATCACAGATTTTTGTTACTTCGCCTCTGATGTAACCGGCCTTATTTTCAAAATCAGTTGCCGCAAGCCAGATACATTCCGCAACCTTTTCCATATCTTCTTCCTTCAACCCTCTTGAGGTAACTGCAGGCGTACCTACGCGGACACCGGAAGTAACAAAAGGGCTTCTTGGATCATTGGGTACCGCATTCTTATTCAGGGTAATAAATACCTCGTCACAGCGGTTCTGAAGTTCTTTTCCCGTAACCTCCATACCTCTTAAGTCAATCAGCATCAGATGATTGTCCGTGCCGCCTGTGAGAATATGAAATCCCTGCTTTACCAGTGCTGCAGCAAGAGCCTTGGCATTCTTAACCACCTGCTCCTGATATGTCTTAAACTCAGGCTTTAAAGCTTCACCAAAACATACTGCTTTTCCAGCAATTACATGCTCCAGAGGACCGCCCTGGGTTCCCGGGAAAATTGCTTTATTAAAGTTAAACTTATCAGCTGCCTCCTGGTTAGCCAGAATCATTCCGCCTCTTGGTCCTCTTAACGTTTTATGGGTAGTGGTTGTAACCACATCTGCATAAGGAATGGGACTCTCGTGAAGTCCTGCTGCAACCAGACCTGCAATGTGAGCCATGTCCACCATTAAATAAGCTCCCGCTTTATCTGCAACTTCTCTGAACCTCTTAAAGTCAATGGCTCTGCCATATGCACTTGCTCCTGCCACGATCAGCTTTGGTTTATGCTCCATAGCGAGGCGCTCCATCTCATCATAGTCAAGGAATCCATCATCATTAACTCCGTAAGGAACGATATTAAAATACAGACCGGAAAAGTTTACCGGGCTTCCATGGGTTAAATGGCCGCCATGATTTAAGTTCATTCCCATCACTGTATCGCCGGGATTTAACATGGCAAGAAATACCGCCATATTGGCCTGGGCTCCTGAATGAGGCTGAACATTGGCATAATCACAGCCGAACAGTTTTTTCGCGCGTTCGATGGCGATGCTTTCCACAACATCCACCTCTTCGCAGCCACCGTAATAACGCTTTCCAGGGTAACCTTCTGCATATTTATTTGTAAGCACAGTTCCCATCGCCATCATAACCGGTTCTGAAACAATGTTTTCGGATGCGATTAATTCCAGATTTCTTCTCTGCCGTGCGCACTCCTTTTCAATGGCTTCTCCTACTTCTTTGTCAAAGCCGGTGATAAACTTCATTACTTCATTTACCATGTCCATTCCCTCACTTTTCCTTTTGAATCGTTACTCTTTAGCATTTTGGTAGATTATATAGCAAACTTCCTTATCATGTCAAGGCTTTCTCATCCTCTGCGTGCTGTGCCAACAGCTTTTCATAAAGATCCTGGTCAAAAGGATAGGAGATTTTCTTCTCCAGCCAGGAAGACAGATACGCTCCATTTGCCATCATAAGTGTACAGATTCCGTCTTCACCCGGAGCCATAAGCGCTTCTCCAGACCGCAGATGATCTGAAAAATTCTGAAAAATCATGGAGTATTCCTGTCCTTCATGATTTTTTGCTGCAAGCGGCCTTCGGATATATTCCAGTTTTCCGAACGGATCTTTATTTGTCCTGTCAAATTCCTCTGTGGTAACTGCATTTTCATCAAAAATCAGTTCTGTTCCGTCTGAAATGGTCAGCCGTCCTTTCGATCCCCATACTTCAAGGCGGTTTGTTCCAGGATTTTCTCCAGTAGAACTGATTAAGGTACCCCGAAATCCATTTTTATAGAAAAACTGAAGATCAAAACTGTCATCTACTGCAATGGGATTATATTTTCCATAATCAATGGACGCATAAACCTCATCAGGCATTCCAAAGAGCCACTGCCAGATATCCAGATAATGCTGGCACTGGTTAATTAAAAGACCACCGTGTTCCCCGCTCCAGGTGCTTCTCCACGCAGCGCTGCTATGATAGACAGAAGTTCTATACCAGGTATTGCAGACCCACACAGCCCTGGTTATTTTTCCCAGCCCTCCGCCTTTTAAAAACTCTCCGGCAGAAAGGAAACCGCCTTTCATGCGGGTATTAAATATCATCCCAAGGCGAATGCCTGACTTCTTTGCTTCCGTCACCAGTACCTGCGCTTCTTTTGCCGAAATTCCCAAAGGCTTGTCCATAAGAATATGCTTTCCTGCCTGCACAGCCATCATTCCGATGGGAACGTGGGTATCATGTGGAGTTACTATCACCGCTGCATCAAATCCATCCCCGGATGCAAACACTGCATCTGCATCGTCATAGATCTTTACATCCGGATACAGATTCTTAATTTCCTCCTGCCCATTTGCATTCCGACAGCAGATTCCTGCCAGAACCATCCCGTTTACTTCTCCCGCTGCCAGCATCCGGGCATATTTTTTTCCCATTCCTCCATAGCCGATTATAACTGCTCTGACTGTGTTCATGCCATTCTCCTTGTTGTCTGCTCTAGCTTAAGATCCGGTAATTTTTTATTATAATCTGCAGGGATTTGCTGCCATTGTATTCATTCACCGCGGGATAATACACCACATCAAGCTGGCGGCTGTCTCCCAGTTCCTCCACAAACGAGTCACCATCTTCAAACAAAAGCCCATCCATAGGAGTCCCAGCCTTTGTAGCCAGTGAAAATTTAACCACATTGCGGTTTTTACCAAGAACACGGACACTGCGGATAGACAAATCCTTCTGAGCAAAAAGAGGCTTTTCATTCCCCTGTCCATATGGCTCCAGCAAATCCAGTTCCTCAATCAGAGGCTCACTTATGTATTCAAGAGGCATCGGTACATCAATCCATACCTTTTTTACGAAATCTTCTTCTGTAAGATCCGCGTGTTCATTTAATGCCTTTCGGAATTCATTCACATTCTCCTTTCGAAGAGAAAGCCCTGCTGCCATTGGGTGGCCTCCGAATTTTAATAAAAGTTCTTTAACCTCCATCAAAGCATCAAACATGTGATAGGACTCAATGGAACGCCCGGAGCCCTTAACATGCTCCTCACCATCTGTCAGGACGAATGCAGGTTTTTGAAACCGTTCTCTTAATCTGCCTGCTATAATTCCGGCAAGCGACTCATGGCAGCCCGGCAGATATACCACCAAAACCTTATCCTGGGAAAAATGCTCTTCTACCAGCTTTACAGCCTCATCTGTTCCCGCTTTTGTCATATCCTTGCGCTGATCATTGAGATCCTTTAATTCAACAGCCATTCGGTCTGCTTCTTCCTCTTCCTGACATAAAAGCAGAGAGAGTGCCAGCTTGGCAGTCACCAGACGACCGCCTGCATTGAGACACGGGCCGATTACAAACCCAATCTGATATGCAGTAATGTGATCCTTATCCAGGTTATTCTTTTCTATCAGCTTTAAAAGCCCCAGACTTTTTGTATTTCCAATACGTTTTAAGCCTTCTTTTACAATAATGCGGTTCTCATCCTGAAGCTTCATCACATCGCCGACTGTTGCTATGGCAGCAAATTCCACCATATCCAGCCATTTCTCTTTCGAAATACCAAAAGCCTCATACAAAGCCTGTACCAGCTTAAAAGCTACCATACCGCCGCAAATCTCGGGAAATGGATACATACAGGCATCCTGCTTGGGATTTACAATAGCATCTCCAGGAGGCAGAACTTCTTTCCCCTCCTCTTTTCTGATGTCATGATGATCCGTCACAATCACTGTCATTCCCAGATCTTTGGCAAGCTTTATCTGTTCAACTGCGGCAATTCCATTATCGCAGGTTACAATCGTGTCAATCCCGTCATCATAAGCCGCCCTGATTATGGATTCATTAATCCCATACCCATCCTTAATCCTGTCAGGAATTTCATAATCCACCACTGCACCAGTTTCCTTAAATGCCTGATACAATAGATAGGTAGAGCAGACTCCGTCAATATCATAATCTCCCACTATTCTGATTGGTTTTAACTGTTTTATCTTCTCTTTTAAAATCAGTACAGCGAGATCCATGTCTTTTAGCAGACAGGGGCTGTATAAATCATCCAGTCCACCTCTTAAGTACTTTTCCACTGCTTCCGGTCCTAATACTTCCCGGTTTCTTATAATTCTTGCTGTTACAGGCGATATATGATGAAGCTCTGCCATTTCATTAAAATCAGCTCGTTTGGTCTGAAGCATCCATATTTCTGCCGCCATTTTTTTTGATCTCCTTCACTACACACTCTTCTGCTGTCTTTCCTTTTGATACTTTCATCTCTTTTAATTTCCTGATCCTTGTAATTTCCCGAACTCCTTTCTTGCCACCGCCTTCGTTTTCCTGCATCCCTTCTTTTCGCTTTTTAGATGCAGACAGTCGGCTCATCAGGCTTGTAATGGAATAAAGAATGGGTGCAAAATCCCCCCGGTATGCCTTTTCACAAGTGGATTTAACATCAAAATTCTCACTTCCTATCTCCTGAAACAAAAATTTTTCATCATCGATGATATGTTTCAGCCGGTCTATCAGCTGATTGACTGAATTAGTGAGAATTCCGATCTCATCCCTGGAACGATAGGTTAAATATACGTCAAGATCTCCGTCTGCCACTCTCCTGGTCCCTTCAACAAGATCCTTTACCGGCTTGTCAATTGCTATTATAATGTAGATCACAAGGAGGGAAATTAAAAATCCCACAACACCCACACTGATGACTTTCATCTTCGCCAGACGCATGTATAAATGATCGCCTTCAATGCTGGCTGCCTCTGACCCTTTTCTGTTATAATCCACGACCTTTAAAAATCCGTTGCTTGCTTCATCAAACAGCTGTCTGGATTCTCCCATAATAATATGAAATGCCTCTTCGGAGTCGTTTTCCCGGCTGACCGAAAGAAGGCGGTCACTGCACTCCAGATAATTATTCCAATTGTCTTTCGCCTGTGCCATCAGCTGACGGTCCGACTCATCGGCAATATAAAGCTCGTACCGGGAAAATGACTGGTCTATTTCAGTTCTGATTGCCTCCATCTCCTGCTCCAGCCTGGTTTTGTCCGCCCCGCTTGTAGTAACCACATGGTTATATTCCTTAATACGGTAATCCGCCGTCCTGGTATTTAACTCTTCCGCAATGATGATGGCAGGCACCCATGACTGTGAAATCACCGTACTGGCCTCATTGATCTTACTTGCCGTTATAACAGATTCCGTACCAATAAATAAAAGTCCCAGGATACTGATCGCTCCCAGTAAAAGCAGCTTTGTTTTAATTTTAATATTTCTGATAGATGTCACTTTCATATTCCCTTAATCTCTTCCTCCTGGACCGGTAATCCGGTATTTCTTTTTCAACAATTGACCAGAATGCTTTCGAATGATTCATAAAAAACCGGTGAGCCAGTTCATGTACCACAACGTAATCTGCCAGATCTTCCGGCAGCAGCACAAGTCTCCAGTTAAAATTTAAATTGCCCTTTCCGCTGCAGCTCCCCCACCTGGTTGCCTGGTCCCGGATGGCAATCCTTCCGTAATCTGTATTCATGATCCGTGACCAGACAGCCGTTTTTTCCTCCAGATACTGCCTGGCCCGCTGCCTGTACCAGCTCTTAATAACTATTCTGACCGCATTCTCCCCTTCCCTTAAATCCTCAGGATTTATGGAACCAGTGAGCGTTAAGTCAGCTGGTGATTCCTTTATCAGAATTTTCTTTCTCTTAAAATCAGGTAAAATACGAAGTGTACGCTTTTCCCCAAAAAGCAGCAGAACACTCCCGTCTGTCCAGGAAAGCTGCTGCCGGGCCGCCTGGATCTTCACCTTCCGTACTGCCTCATACACCCAGCTGCTGTTTTTTAATACCAGCTCATGTCCGAAACGGTAAGGTGCAGACAAAGGAAGCCTTACTATGACTTCACCAGTTTTTGAAATCTGCAGAGCCATGGTTTTCCGGTTGGACTTCACAATCCGGTAACTGCAGAAATTTCCATCTTCAAAGGGCAGAATTCCAGTACTCCTTCTATCTTCAGTATGCTCCACTTTCATTATGCTCCACTTCCATATATGCAATTCCAATCTTTTTCTTCATTTGCGATGAAACCCGTACCCCTAATTATATCGAAAAACAGAAAAGGAAACAATAGATTTTTTATTCCGAGCGTTCCGAAATCTCCTTCAGTCTCCCGAAATCAGAAATAAAGTACCCATTCTCTTTCTTCATAATTCCTTCATCACAGAACTTTTTCATGACAAACAGCACATGACGGTAGCTGACATTCATATATTCTGAGACATCCGTATGGGAAATCCCATACACCCCCTCCTTGTGATGGGTAAGTATAAAAGAGGCAAGTCTTTTTTCCAGAGAATAATTCAAATATTCACTGAGCCGGAAACTTCTGGCCATCAGCTTGCCGGAGATATAGGATGCAAAATAAAAGGACACTCCGGCATCCTTTTTACACATATCCCTGATCTGACCTAAATCAAACTCCAGGCAGTAAATATCATCCACCACTCTGTTTTCTTTTGTAAAGTCCTCATTGCAGAAAATAGAAAGCTCCCCCAGCCAGTCCTCTCTTCCCGCAAAATCAAGAATGGAACGGCGGCCGTTTTCATGGTCAATATATATTTTCACCGTACCCTGGCGGATAAAATAGCATCGGGATATGGACTCCCCTACCTTAAATATATTGCTGCCTTTCAGAAAATGTCTCTCCTGCCCCATTTTTAATAAGCTGCCGGGTATCTCACTAGTTATAAATTGTTTCATTATTAATTCCTCTGATATGATATTTCTCATAGTAGGTGATCCAGAATCTATGGTATCATATTACAGAGGTGAAAACAATGACGAAGAAGAACTCAAAATTAATTGCTTATTCCATTTTATCCTTTGTATTCTTTGGATTTGGAATATCGCTGCAGTTAAAAGCAGCTATCGGCCAGAGTATCCTAAATGCACTGGCAGTTACACTTTCCTTCCTGATTCCGTGGAAGGTGGGTACCATATTAAACATGATCAATACATTTTTCTTTATCAGCTATTTACTTTTAAGGCATACCCGATTAAACTATAAGGACATCATTCAGATTATAGCTGTCATGGCAAATGGAATTATTATTAACTTTTTTCTCTACCAGGTTTTGTCCGGTTTTACAGCTGAAAGCTATCTGTTTCAATTATTGCTTTATATTACAGGTCTGATCATAGCTAACTTAAGCCTTGGCGCAGTCCTGGCAATTGGAATTATCCGTTTTCCGCTGGAGAGCCTCTGTCTGACCATCACGGAACTTTTTCACAGGAAATTTACAGCTGTACGCATGAGCTTTGACGTGATATTTCTGGCTGTTACGATTGCCCTTACCTTATGGGCGCGTACCCCTTTGCAGATCCGGGAAGGAACCGTAATCAGCGTTTTACTCCTTTCCCCGCTGTTAGGAATCTGCTATGACTTTTTTAAGAAACACTGGAATATGGAGGACTGAATATATGTACCAAACATACTTAATCGATATTGATAACACCATTCTGGATTTTGATGCTGCAGAAGAGCGGAGCTTTCAGAATGTAATAGAATCCTATTGCCTGCCTTTTGAACGCAGCATGCTGGATGAATATAAAAAGATAAATAATAACCTCTGGAATCTTCTGGAACAGGAGAAAATCAGCAGAGAAGAAGTATTTCACACCCGATTCTCCTTATACTTTCAAACCCTGAAAAAAGAGGTCGACGGAATAGAGGCAGAATCCCGCTACCGAAGCTTTCTTGGCAACAGTCCGGAGCTGATCCCCCATGCAGAAGATACACTGCTGCAACTAAAAAGCATGGGGAAAAAGCTTTACACCGCTTCCAACGGAGTCTACTCCACCCAGATCACGCGACTGAAGCAGGCTGGAATCTACGACCTGTTTGACGGCATGTTTATCTCCGAAAAGGTGGGAAATGAGAAACCATCTTACCATTTTTTCAGACACTGTTTTGACCATATTCCTGATTTTCGTCAGGAAGAAACCATCATGGTAGGAGACAGTTTGAGTTCCGATATCCAGGGCGCCGTGAACGCCGGTATCGATTCCTGTCTCTTCATCCGGACAGATTCCTCTGTGGAATCCGCTGCAACTCACACCATCCATGATCTGACGCAGCTTTTAAGCCTGTAGCTTTTTACAGGCAGAATCTTCCCTCAAGTGCCAGGAACTGATCCAGTACCAGCCGGCTTACCCTGGCTCCGAACACAGTAGCCGGATGAGCCGGATAATACATGGCATCAGAGAATTCCTTATGGAACATAACAATCACATAGGGTCCATATGGAGTAAATACGATGCCTCCGTCATTGCGGCAGGCGTCCATGCTCCCGCTTTTTGAAGCGACTGTAATCAGTATTTCATCCGTATTGTCACTGTCCATATAGACCGGAGGAAAATCCTTTGTGATCATGCTGTTGTAATGCTGCTTTTTTAATATTTCAATCATCGCTGCATCGGCCTGGGGACTGACCAGTTCTCCCTTTACCAGCCTTGTAAAAACACTGCCGTAATCTTTTGGCGTACTGGTTCCCAGTCTCCGGTACTGGTCAAAGTGAATGGGATTGTAAAGAACTGTATCTTTGCACCCCAGCTTCTCTATGCAGCGGTTAATGGTATCCAGCCCAAGATAATCAATAATCATATTAGTGGCAATGTTATCACTGACTATAATCATAAAAACAGCCGCATCCTTAATCCGCAGAACAGCCCCTGGTTCAAGAGATACCAGAACACCGCTCCCATCCACCACATGCTCTTTCTTATATTCTACAAAGTCCTCCAGGCTTTTGTTTCCTTTTTCCACTTCATCAAACAGACTGGCCAGAATAAAGGTTTTTATGGTACTGGCAGTCTCATATTTCTCTTCCTGCCCCAGAGCAAATTCATTCCCATGAAAATCATTTAAATAAATTCCCATCTTCCCGTCATAGCTCATAATTTCAGCCTGTATTCTTTTTTCTAATGTAAATCTGGAATCCATGTCATCCTCCATTTCATTCTCTTAGAATATACTGCCCGAAGCATACCAGCTCTTCGCCAGATCCTCCCGGTAATCTGCTGCCTCCGTATTTAAACTGTTAATAACCACTCCGCTGCTGCCAATCTTACCCGTAGAATGGATATACCTGCCATTTCCCATATACATTGCGATATGTCCGGGAAAATACATTAAGTCTCCGGGCAGCATTTCTTCCTTTGGAATTTCCAGGACCGGAAATCCCGGCTGGATCTTCGCATCCCGAAAGATAATGATCCCGCTCAGCAGATAACTCTCCGAAGTCAGCCCGGAGCAGTCAATCCCCAGTGGCGTTCTTCCTCCCCACCGGTACTGCGTCCCTAAATACTGCATTGCATTCTCCACAACTGCCTGGCGGAATTCCTTTTCATCCACAATTTCTTTCTGAGGAAGCTTTCCCGTCCACAGTCCACTCTGGGAATATTCTTTCGGGCGCAGATACTGATTTCTCACAAATCCTCTCTGTCCGTCAAATAACTCCACCAGTGCCCAGCCAGGTTCCATGGATTCAAACTCCAGGACCTTTATAAGCGCTCCCCTGGGAGCACTCATGATTCTCACACCCTGTACCTTAGGCAGCGACATGAGGTCCACAAATTCCCCATCTATAACCATAAGGCCTCCCTCTTCCCAGTTAACCAATGCAGAAAGACCGGTCAGTTCCACATCCTCTTTTCTTACATACCCCGGATAATGATAGGCTGTCACAACCGGGTAAAACCCCTGTTCTTCCTCCCCTCTGATCCGGAGTCCCATTCCATATATCCCTTCATCTGCAATAGAAGAAACTATTTTCTTTTCCCTGTTTTCTTTTGTTTCCTCGGGCCGGTCCCATATGGTAATTACCGGTTTTATAATCACTGCAAACTGTTCCATCGCTGCCTCCTTTCATTGCAAAGAACCGGACATGCAAGTCAAAAGCAGCGGATATTTCCGCTGCCTTTCATCCGTTTCGTCAACACTCATATAATTTCTTATATTCTTCTGCCTCTTTTTTATTCGCCAGCACAAAATGTTCCTTTCTGATTTCCTGCCAGAAAGGCTGGTCTGTGGTATAATCATGAATAGACGGATCATAAACCATCAGTTTCTTATCCCTCTCATGCTTTGGATCCGGCATGGGAATTGCAGAGAGCAGTGCTCTGGTGTAAGGGTGAATGGCATGGGTGATCAGTTCTTCCGTCTCAGCCATCTCCACGATCTCACCTTTGCGGATCACTGCAATCCGGTCTGTAATAAACCGCATGACCGATAAATCATGAGCAATGAACAAATAGGTGATCTGACGTTCCTTCTGCATTCTGGTAAGAAGATTAAGAACCTGTGCCCGTACCGACACATCAAGCGCAGAGATTGGTTCATCTGCAATAATAAACTCAGGTTTCATAATCAGAGATCTGGCGATTCCGATCCGCTGCCTCTGGCCTCCTGAAAATTCATGGGGGAAGCGGCTGGCAAACTCCGGGAGAAGTCCCACATCAAGAAGCGCCTGGTTTACCCGTTCCTTTCTCTCCTTTTCAGAAATCCCTTTTTCAATATTCATTAACCCTTCACTGACAATATAATCCACCTTGGCTCTTTCATTCAGTGATGCCTGTGGATCCTGAAAAATCATCTGAATTTCCTGAATTACCTTCCGGTCCAGTTCTCCGGATATATCTCCGTTTATCTTTTGACCCTTATAGAGAATTTCTCCTCCTGAGGTCTTAATAATTCTCATGACAGCTCTGCCAATGGTGGTCTTTCCAGAGCCGGATTCCCCCACCAGTCCAAAGGTCTCCCCTTTATAAATCTTAAAATTAACTCCTTTAACCGCCCGATATTTCTTTTTCCGTTCGCCGAAGGTCACTTCTAAATCCTTTACTTCCAATAATACTTCCCGCTCCATCAGAACAGACCTCCCTCTCTGATTATTTTTAGTACCTGTGGCGGATCCGTCTTCGGTGCCCTTTCATCAAGCAGCCAGGTTTTCGCCTTATGGGTAGGGGAAATGCTGAAATAAGGAGGACTCTTTACAAAATCAATTTTAAGCGCCTGAGGATTTCTCGGAGCAAATGCATCTCCTTTGATTTCTGCATAAAGATTAGGCGGCGTCCCGGCTATGGAGAATAAATCTTCTCCCTTTATCCCAACCTGGGGCAAAGAAGAAAGAAGCGCCCAGGTATAAGGGTGTCTTGCATCATAAAAGATATCTTCGCTGGTTCCAATCTCTACAATATCTCCTGCATACATCACAGCAACTCTGTCTGCCGTATTGGCCACCACACCCAGATCATGGGTAATCAGTATAACTGAAAGCTTGTATTTCAGCCGCAGTACCTTAATCAGCTCCAGAATCTGAGCCTGTATGGTCACATCAAGAGCCGTTGTGGGCTCATCACATATGAGAATCTGAGGATTGCAGGCAATGGCAATGGCGATTACCACACGCTGGCGCATTCCGCCCGAAAATTCATGGGGATACTGATAAAACCGCTTCTCCGGATCCTGAATCCCCACATCGGTCAGATATTGAAGTGTCCGTTTTTTAGCCTCAGCCCTGCTTCCTTTCTGATGAAGGAGAACCGCCTCCATAATCTGTGCTCCAATGGTTTTTAGCGGATTTAAGCTGGTCATGGGATCCTGCATAATCATGGCAATTTCATGCCCCCGCAGCTTTAACCAGTCTTTTTCTTTCTTAATGCCCGTTAATTCAACTGCCGTTTTATCATCAGAGCCGTAGTAAACGGCTTTTCCACCGCTGACACTGCCGTTTTTATCCAGAAGTCCCATAAATGATTTTGTAAAAACCGATTTTCCGCTTCCCGATTCCCCTACAATCGCCAGAATCTCCCCTTTATAAAGCTCCAGGGAGATTCCCCGGATGGCATGAAGCCGTTTTCCTCTCAGTTCAAAGGTAATATCTAAATCACTTACCTCTAATATCGTCTCACGTTCCATTGGCAGCCTCCTTATATGTGATTCTTAGGATCGGCGGCATCAGAAAACGCATTGCCGATAATGTAGAATGAAATAGTTACAAATGAAAGGATAATGGTAGGATAAACCAGCTGATAGCGCATAGCCGGACTGGTAATCAGTGCTCTTCCTTCATTGATTAAATTTCCAAGACTTGGAATATTAACCGGAAGCCCCAGACCGATATAAGTAATGAACACCTCATTGCCAATGGCTGCCGGAATGGTAAGTGCCATACGAAGCATAATGACAGAAACCAGATAAGGCAGAAGATTTTTCACAATAATTCTGACCGTCGGTGTTCCAAGGCATCGGCTGGCCACATTATAATCCCTGTCTCTGATAATCAGTATCTGGTTGCGGATAAATCTTGCCATCTGAATCCACCCCGTAAGACACATGGCAAATATAAGCGTCTTCACGCTGGGCTTTAATATGTAAGAGATCAAAATCAATATAATGGTATTTGGTATGTTATCAATGATATTATAAATTTCAGTCAGAATAAAGTCCGCTTTCCTGACATATCCCCAGACCACCCCTACCGTAATGCCGATCACAGCCTCCGCCAGTGCCACTGATAAACCAATAAACAGAGAAGTCCTTGTCCCGGACCAGATCCGCGCCCATAAGTCCTGACCGATGGAATTGGTCCCGAGAATAAACTGTTTTCCAGGCGGAATATTACGAAACTGCATTCCACCTGCATCATTGATGATCAGGTTCGGATCATACTGTCCCGGAAGATAAGGCTGTACAAACGTAAATACCAATAGCAGCATCAACAGTACTAACAGAGCAAATGCCATGCGGTTTTTAAAAAAGGCATGAAGAGTACTTTTCCAGTAAGAATAATTGCTGAACCCCGTTTTCTCCGTCTCAGCCTCATTGTATCCGCCAAACGTAAACAGCTCCGCTTCTTCCATATTTTCGATAAACTCCGCTTCCTTTGTATGGCGGTAAGAAAATTGCTTCATCATCTGTCACCTGCTTTCTTTCCAAGGCTGATTCTTGGATCCAGCATAACCATCATAAGATCCCCAAGAAGCAGTCCCAGTACGCCAACACAGGCATACAAAAGAACAATTCCCTGTACCATGGCATTGTCATGCTTTTTAATTACTGTCACCAGAAGACCTCCCATTCCGGGAATGCTGTACAGAGATTCTATATAGATTGACCCGATCACCGTATTTAAAAATGCAGTGGGGATATACTGAGCCAGAGGCACAAACGCATTGCGGAAAATATGCTTAAACATAACCTTACCTTCCGACAGTCCCTTTGCCTTGGCTAACCTCACGTAATCCTTATTGCTTTCATCAATCATATACCGTCTCAGCCACATCCCATAAAATGCAATATTTCCAAGAGACATGGAAATAACCGGCAGCACCCAGTATTTGGGATCATCAATCTCAAACAGCAGCCCTACATGAAAAATTTGAGTCCCATAAAGCTGGATATAAAGAAAATAGACTGCAGCCGGCACAGCCTGGATACAAACAATAAAAAATGTCCCGATCCGGTCAAACCAACGGTACTGATACCTTGCCATCAAAGCCCCCATGGGGAGTCCCACGAGAAGAGACACAATCATAGACCAGATTCCCAGCTTAATGGACACAGGAACCTTATCAGCCAGAATATCCGATACAGGGACATTGGAGCGGTAAATCCTTGAAATTCCAAGATCTCCATGAAGCAGGCTCTGAAAAAAATGAGCAATCTGAAGCGGCAGGGGATCCGATAATCCCATCTCCTTTAATCCCACTTCGATCTGCTGAGGCGTCATTTTATCAAAGTTCTGGAAATAACCTTCAATCGGCATGAGACGGAGAAGACAGAATACAGCGGTCAGAATGATGATTAGTGTAAGAAATGAACGTGCGATTCTTTTGCTTAAGTATAGTAACATCAGTTTTCAGACTCCTTTGTTTTGTTTGTAAAAATACTCTCTGAAGATGACGTAATACAGGCCCACCTCCCCTTCAGACGGTATTTTTCCGCCGGACCAAAAGCACAGCCTGTGATCCGGCGTTTTCCCTTACCGTTTATTTCTCATTTGCATCCTGGTTAGCCTTATACTCATCCATGGAAATGAAATGATCATTTAAATGCTGACCCTTATACCGGAGATTGGATACTCCAAAAGGTGCATACTGACCTTCAAATACATCCAGCTTGTTCGCAATATACTTGCTGACGGAAATACTGTAAGGAATCACAAATGCATGACCAACCAGACTTGCCTCTGCCTTGGCAAATGCCTCATACCTTGCATTAATATCCACTTTCAAGTCTTTTGCCTGATCGACCAGAGTAAAGTATTCCAGTGCCGCATCCGCAGAAGGAGTTCCTTCTTCGATTGCCTTAGCAATATTTCCATACTTATAGCCCAGTTCATATCCGCTTTCTCCCTTTTTCTGATAAAACGGATCTGTCCAGGTCTCAGGATCTGCATAATCTGCACCCCAGTTGCATTTCATAAATGCAAATTTGCCATTTCTGCGGACTTCCGTTAAAAATCCGTCTGCAGGACCTGCTTCCACAACGATATCAATAAAATCGCTGCCAAGAAGGCTTTCCATCTGCTGTTCCACTACCTGGCATTCTTTATCCCAGTTCACTTCAGACGGATTGTAAGGCATCAGCACCTTCACGGGGAAAGTCACTCCAGATGCTTGCAGCTCCTTCTTTGCCAGATCCCTGTATTCTTTTGCCTTTGTCTCATCAAATGTCTGGGTTAAGTTCGCCATATCCCCTACCTTTGTGTAATCCTTACCTTCGGCATTAAAGGTAAAGTTTGGAGGAGTAATGGAGTTAATAACAAAATCATCCGGAGTGGCTGATTCTAAAACAGACACTTCCTTGGACTTATTAAGTGCTGAGGATAAAGCCTTACGAAAGTTTTCATTATTTACTGCCTTTTTCCAGTTCTCCGGCTCATACTGGGCATCAAACTGGGGATTAAAGTTAAAGCAGTAAAAATAGGAGTAGCTGGTTTTCGGTCTCTCCCTGCTGATTAAATTCTTTGTATCTTCACTGCTCAGCCAGTCATCCAGAATATCAGAAGAGAGCTCCGCGTAATCCACCTCGCCCCGCTTTACCATCTCAGGTCCGATTGTATTGTATTCCGCATTGTAAATTTCCTGGATTTCATCAATATAAACCAGAGCTGCATCATAATTTAAAAGATTTTTCTTCATAATATGCTTTTCCTGAGGAGAAAACTCTTCCAGATAGTAAGCACCGTTATAATACATCTTATCTGCTGCTGTTGCAAAGTCTTTTCCAAGCTCCTCCAGCTGAGGGCCATACGCCGGCATATAAACCACGTAAGCCAGGGAAGAAAGGAAATAAGGAACCTCTTTTTCAAGAGTATAGGTAAGGGTGTGTTCATCCACCGCCTTAACACCAACCTCTGAAAACTCAACCGGCTGCCATACCTTGCCATCTTTATCTGCCCCGCCGTTATAAACCAGTCCATTGTAGTAATTTTCGGCATTGGCAATGATACCGAATAAATTCTGTACATTAGAACTTTCATATTCCGGAGTCAGTTCATACTTCATTGCATCCACAAAATCCTGAGCTGTCACAGCTCCTACCTCTTTGCCTGTATTGTCAACCCATTTTGCATCTCTGAGTTTAAACGTCCAGGTAAGAGTTGCATCATCATAAGTCCACTCTGTTGCCAGGCCCGGTTTAATCTGCCCCTTGTTGTCGTATTCCACCAGAGTATCAATCACATTTGCGCCGATTTTGTAATCAACTTCTGAGGATGAAGTGAGATAATTAAGGGTTGCTGCCTCTGCACCATAAAGCTTTTTATAAACTGCCGGCTCGTTGCTTCCTTCCGTCTTTGCTCCACCCTCAGCAGTTCCCGCATTGCTCTCAGAAGTTTTTTTTGTACTGCACCCGCTGAGCACAGTTGCTGCCGCAAGAGCTGCACAGAGAATACCAGCTGCCAATCTTTTTTTCTTCATAATTTTCCTCCATTTTTTCTTATTTCTAAACCCGTCAGGGATTAGTGTCCTCATTGGTCTGTTCCTATTACTCCCCAAACACAGGTACCTTAAAAATTCCAAGCCCAGGCTCCGTATTCATTATAATCCTGTGTCCAAGAAATGAGGGTCCTCCGGCATACGGATCTTCTCTGCATAAAGACGGTCCATCTAAATCTGCTCTGGTAATAATACCCTTTGCCGCCGCCAGATGGGCGGCTGCGCTGACCGCGATCTTGCTCTCCAGCATACATCCGATCATACACTCCACTTCATAACATTCTGCTATGGCACAGACTTTTAAAGCTTCGTAAATCCCCCCGGTTTTCATCAGCTTTATATTGATCAAATCTGCTGCACGTTCTTTAATAATATGTATGGCATCCATAGCTGAAAACACGCTCTCATCTGCCAGAATCGGAGTCTGCACCTGACTGGTAACAAGCTTCAGCCCCTCAAAATCGTGAGCATTTACCGGCTGTTCCACCAGATCCATATCAATACCCATGTCTTCCAGTTTTCGTATAATCCTCACTGCATCTTTCGCCGTCCACCCCTGGTTTGCATCAATCCTAAGCTTAATATCGGGTCCCACAGCCTGGCGAATGGCTTTGATCCGTTCCACGTCCTTTTGCCCCTCTTTGCCAACCTTAATCTTAAGTATTCGAAATCCCTGTTGGATCGCGCGGAGACTGTCTCTTACCATCTCTTCTGTCCCATTTACGCTGATGGTAAGATCCGTCTCTATCTCCCCTTTACAGCCTCCCAGTACCTTATAGAGGGGCTTCCCGCAGGATTTCGCGAACAAATCATAGACTGCCATATCCACAGACGCTTTAGCTGAAGTATTCTTAACCATGGATTTATGGAGTATTCTCATAATCCCATCCAGATTTTCAATCTCCATCCCAATTAATCCAGGTGCAATAAATTCCTCAATGGCGCAGCGGACTGACCCTTTCGTCTCTCCCGTAATCACAGCCGTAGGCGGCGCTTCGCCGTATCCGGTCTGCCCGTCATCTGCCGTAATTCTGACTACGATATCATTTACAGTCTCCACAGTCCTGAGGGCTGTTTTAAATGGAGTTACAAGAGGAATGTTTACTTCTGCCGTCTCAATTTTTGCAATTTTCATTTTTATTTCCTTCCTATAATCCGATCTGACTATGCTTTATTTCTGACCTGTCCCATTAACTTTTTTGTATAACTCCAGCGACAGTTCTCCCATAATCCGTTCAAATGCAGGGGTATCCGTTTCGTTTCCGCAAAAGCACACCAGAAATGGAACTTTTCCATATACTATCCCCACATCATGAGTAATTCCACGATCCTCACCTGTCTTATGGGCTATTTCAGGCTCCTCTTCCAAAGCCTGAAGATAAAATGGAATCTTACTGCAAAGCTGTTGATTCTTTAAAATCGAGATCATCTGACTGCTTGCAGCTTCGCTGACCAATTCACCCCGATGCATCATCGTAAGCAGCCTTCCCGTCTCAGATGCCGTTATGTAATTCTGAATCCCCTGTGCTGATTTCTCAACATCATACATCTTCCTGTTAAGACGGGTATTTTTAAATCCAAGAGATTCGATATACCGATTAATCTCCTCCATCCCCAGTAAATCAATCAGCACATTCGTTGCCGTATTATCACTAAATATAATCATAAGCGTAACCAGGTCCAATGCTGTAACACAGATTCCTTCGTGAAGATAGGTAAGCGCACCACAGGACGGTACACAATCCTTTTTGTATATGGGTAATGAAAAATCCTGTTTCAGCTTCCTTTTTTCAAACTGATCAAAAACAGATGCCATAACAAACAGTTTAATCACACTGGCAGCCATGAGCGGCTGATCTTCCCTGTATCCCACGCGCTCTCCTGTCTCCAGATTTTCATAAAGAAAACTGATTTTTCCAGGCAGCTTTTCAAATTTCCTGAGCATCTCATCTAGTGTCATTTAGTAAAACTCCCGTCAGTCATTATCAGCTGATATAAAAAAAGAGGCACTGCACCCATTGTTGACAGCTACCTCGTTGCACCTGATTCAGACTTTTTTATTAAATTTTCTTATGTCATTTACTATTTAGTATAATAAATTCTGGAAAAAAATCAAGCAATAATTGATAGTTCTAAACTAAATGTTTGGGTGAGTTTAAAAAGTACACTTCCAAGGCCTCCAAAACCTATTATCCTGACCAAAATTTTATGTTGCGGAGATGACCACTTATATATGTACCCTGATTTAGTAAAGCATACCTGGACTTATAAGATGTTTTTCTCGTGGAACCACAAAAACATACATCGGATCCTTTGACATCCAGCCGTAACTTTTTTACAAAATGGAGTGGGATTCATACGAATCCCACCCTTGTCTTATTTTAACTGCTCTTAGCGTACAGGATCAAAATCCGATTTTCACTTAAACGCTCCAAAACCCGGTATCCGCTCTCAGATGCCGATGCAATACCGTTATCGGAAGAACGGCAATATCCTCCGGGAATACAGGTTCCATCATCACGAACCCGAAGTTTTCCTAAAAGCCCCACTATTACCCATTCCGGCCGTTTTAAACGCGGTATATACGTTCTGGTATTATCCCATTGAGGATTTAAAATTGGTTGTATTTCCACATGCTCCGGCAACAGAACATTTCCTTTATCATCCTTTATGCCAGGCACCGTTACCTCATGGTATTGTATCCTTCCCCACTCGTCAGTCAGATATTTCCCCTTCCAACGCAGCTCTCCCGTATCTCCCACAATACCCGAAGTGCCGGTAACTACTCCCAGAACGTAACTGTCCGAGTCAGCAGTTTTTCTGATTTTCTGACCTGCGCCATCAAAAGTGACAAAATAACCTGGTTCTATGGTCTTGCCGTCAGCAGTCTCAAATAATTCCCCATAATCCGCCCCTCCAGCGTTCCAAGCTACATCGATATAAGCATTTCCATCGTATAGTATTTTTGCAGCCAGGCTTTTTGCATCTGGGTTTATTCCGTTGGCCAGAAACCAGGAATATATATTGTCAGCCTCCCCAAATAAGCCCATAATATGGGAACCTTCCCTCTGATTTGTAGAAGTATAAAATCCTTCTGCGTGGGATTCATCCCCGCTGGCTTCTGTATTAACTCCCTCTGCATGGGAACCGTGACCGCTGGCTTTTGTTTCATGTCCTTCTGCATGGGAACAGTACTGGTAAGTTTCTGATAAATAACCCTCCGCATGAGAATATCCTGCTCTGGCAGCTGTTTGCCAGCCTTCGGCAAATGCATAGCCCCCCATATCATAGTCATTTTTCGTACCTACTCCTCTGACTGCCCCAATCTGGTTTCCATCAACCAAATTCGTAAGCGCAGCAGGAGTTCCAGATGGTCCGGTATCCCCCGTAGGACCAATAAGTCCAATAGGGCCGGTAGGGCCAGCAGGGCCAATGGGGCCTGTGGGTCCAGCAGGGCCAATAGGGCCGGTAGGTCCAGCAGGGCCAATGGGACCTGTGGGTCCAGCAGGGCCAATGGGACCTGTGGGTCCAGCAGGGCCTGCTGGTGTCAAGTCAGGACTAAAAAATATTTGATTAGGATAATCCTTTTATGTAGTATCTTAAAATGGCATCTTCTAAGAAATCTATGTCAATTATGCCGTCTGTCGGGGAAAGAAATTCTGCACCCAGCGTATTTAGTTCTTTCATGTAAGCAGTGGTTTTCAATGTATCCCGTCCGATGCGGGATACATTGAAAACTAAAACAACATCTGCGTTCTTCGAGCAGACGGCCTGCTTAGTTTCAGATAAGCCTTTGCGTGAAAAGTCAAGACCGCTGCCAATATCCTGAGAAATCCCGGCGATATTGAACCCGCGCTCATTGGCAAAGCGGATAAGCCTGTCACGCTGCATCTCTATACTGTTATTCTCATTGCTGGCAACCCTGCAATATATCCAAGCATTCCTCGAAATGCTCTTTTTATTATCTGTTTTCATCTATGCGCACCCCTTTTTCGACACATTGGACAAGTCTCATATACTCATCCATATGGTTCCACACAATTTCAATCGCTTCACTTCCGTAGATATAGATACTGTCGATCAGCTCATCTGCCATTTCTCTTGAAAGCTCCGTAAAGCCTTCATATCGCTTAAAGCTCTCAATGATCGAAACCGGCTGTCCTTTTTCCTGATAACGGCTTTGCAATGCCGTTTCAAGTTCAGCGACTTGGGCATCTGTTTCCGCAATCTCCTTGCTAATATCCGCCTTTTGACTTGCGTAGCTGTCCCTATCCAAAGCCCCATCTTTGTATCTTTCGTATGCCTTAACTTTGGATGCCTTCAACTTGGTGAGGACGGCTTGGGTCTGCCTGATCTGCTCTGTCAGAGTGGTTATATCATTATGGCTTTGCGTTTTCACCCTGTCAAAAAGCTGTGCCATATCAAGCATGACCTCTATTTGCTTATGTATCACAGATAGGACGGTCTGTATCAAACTGACTTCGGAAATTCTATCCTTTGTGCAAGTGCTATCAGCCACATACTGATGGCTTTCACAATAATAATATGCCGTAGCCGAGGGGCTATTGCTTCTTCGCATAACGTGCCGACAAACTCCACATTTCACTTTACCCATCAGTGGTCTGATCTCGGCCGGTTCTGTCCTTATCCTCGCAGGGGCAGAGAAACGCTCCTGAACCGAAGCAAATAATTCTTCCGAAATAATAGGTTCATGGGTGTTCGCTACGACAATCCACTCACTTTTCGGGATGCGTTTACCGTGCTTACTCCCGACAAAGGGGCTGCGATTTTTCCCGTTAACCATTTTTCCTGTGTAGCGTTCGTCACGGATAATGGTCAGGACGGTTGTGTTCATCCAGTGGTTTGTATTCCCAACCACATTGTATTTGCGGTCACAGCCCATAAGCCGTTTATAGACATATGGTGTTGGAATGTTTTCTGCGTTTAGAACATTGGCAATTTGCACGGCGTTTTTACCCTCATCCGCCATCGCAAAGATACGCCTGACAACGGCGGCAGCCTTTTCGTCAATCACAAGTTTCTTGCGGTTTTCCGGCGACTTTGCATAGCCATAAGGGGCGTGGCTGCCGATAAATTCGCCTTTCTCCATGCGGGTTTTCTTTGCACTCCGTACCTTTTGTGACAGGTCTTTGCTGTAAAGGGAGTAAATCAGGTTTCTGAAACCCACATCAAGTCCGCCGGTCGTGCCGTCAAAATCATTGCTATCAAAACGGTCGTTTACGGAGATAAAGCGTACCCCTAAAAAGGGGAATATCTGCTCCAAATAATCTCCGATGTCAATGTAGTTCCTGCCGAAACGGGATAGGTCTTTCACGATGATACACTGTATGTTTCCAGCACGCACTTCATCCAGCAGGGCTTTCACGCCCGGACGGTCAAAATTCGTACCGCTGTAACCATCGTCGCAAAACTCAACCACTTCATACTGTGAGAGGTCAGGGGAGCTTTTCACAAAGGCGTTCAGAAGATCCCGCTGATTTATAATACTGTTGCTTTCACCCTCGTTCTCGTCCTCTTGGGATAAGCGGATATACTCGGCAAGGATTTTCTTGATACTCACGAAACCCTCACCTCACTCTCCGCCTCAATAAAGCCAAGCAAACTTTCAAACTCATCCCTATACCTGAAGCAGATGGACACGCTTTGATCGCTGAATATTTCCACTCGTTCTATCAGCTCGGAAATCATTTCTCCCGTTATGGCTTTATTCTTCTTAAATTTCTTCAAGGCTGTGATCCATGGGTTTTGAGGGGTCAGCATGGTATCAAGACGGTGCTTTTGCATGGACAACTCATCAAGTCGGCTGCGCAAAAGAGTGACATCTTTCTCATACTTTGCTTTTGTAAAGAGATATTCCGCTTCATCAAGGAGCTTTTCCTGATAGTCCTCATACAAAGAGCTTCTGAGCATGGACAGTCTGGACAGCTTCTTTTCAGTTTCGGTTATTTCTGCGTCAACCTCGCTTTGGTGCTGGCAAAATCCTTCCTTTGCATTGAGCTTAGACACCATTCGATCCATGTCAACAGCAAGGTCAATCTGCTTGCGGATAGCCGTATAGAGAATAGAGAGTAAATCCGGTTCGTCCATACGTTTTCTAACGCAGTCATTTTTGGCAATATCCTCGTAGGTGGCACAGCTAAAATAATAGAGTGCCGAACCGTTTGATTTTGGCATTTTTCGGCGTTTCATACTTCGCTTGCAATCACCACAGAACACAAGCCCTTTCAAGATATTTGACCGCCCCGGCTCCATTTCTTTTCTTTCGCTGGACTCCCGTTCCTGCTTGATTTGCCGTACAGCCAAAAAGGTTTCTTCATCCACCAGCGGTTCATGGGTATTTTTGATTTCCACCCACTGATCCTGCGGCAGCTCCACGCAGCCGCCCTTGCCCCATAGGTCAGATTTGGTTTTGCCCTGCACCATATGTCCGAGATAAACCGGGTTGATTAAAATCCTGCGGACGGCGCTTTTGTACCAATATCGCATATTGGCATAACGCTCGTTTTTCAAAATCCCCTTCATGTAGCGATAATGGCTTGGGGAGGGAATACTGAGCGCATTGAGTTTTTGAGCGATACACATATCACCCATGCCGTCCGCTGCCCATTTGAAAATATTCCTGACAACCGGTGCGGTTTCCTCGTCGATTACCAGCCTATTTCCATCTGTTTTTAGATAACCATAGGCTGCCACACAGCCGGTAAACTCTCCTTTGCTTCTCATAACCGCAAGCCCTGATTTCGTCTTTTGCGATATATCTCTGGCATATATATCATGGATCAGGTTCTTCAAAGGAACAGCATACCCTTCATCCTGACTGTTGGCGTTCAAACTGTCATATCCATCGTTCACGGAGATAAAGCGGACGTTAAAAAATGGCAGTATTTTTTCAAGATAGGTTCCGGTTTCGATGTAATTCCTGCCGAAACGGGACAGGTCTTTGACCACAATGCAGTTGATTTTCCCACCCTTGATGGCGTCCATCATTTCATTGAAGCCGGGGCGGTCGAAGTTCGTTCCTGTCTGATTGACATCCTTAAAAACAGAGGTGAGCTTCAGGTACGGTCTTTCAGCGATATAACGCTCCAACATGGAAATTTGATTGCCGATAGAATCGTTTTCTTTTTTTCGCTCATCTTCATCCGACAGCCGTCCATAAATACAGGTATCCCATATCGTTTCATGGGGGACATGGGCAATACTATCTATTTGTTTTCTGCTCGTTCTCGCCATCTCACACCACCCCCTTAATGGGAGCCGGTGAAGCTGTTGCAATCAGGTCTTTTGCGTTCTCGGCAAAGAACAAAGCTCTTTCATATTCATACTGATACCGGAACCGGATTTCCACTCGGCTGCCAGAATAGATATTGACCCACTCAATCAGGGAAACAACTACCTTTCGGGACAGCTCGGTGATGTTGCGATTCTTCTTAAATGCTTCAATCCAAACGCTGTTTGCTCCCTTACCCGCAAGGATCAGAGTAATATCCTGTTTCAGCCGTGCGGCGGCTTTCTCTGCTTCTTCACACTTCTTTCCATAGATTTCTTTGAATTCCCTGTACTCATCTGCATCAATGACACCGCTTTTCAAGTCCTCATAGATTGACACTTTGAGGTTTTTATACTTTTCGATTTCCTCCTGTTTCATCAGCAGTTGGGTATCAATTTTTCGGACTTCCTCCTGCTGCATAGGAAGGGTGTCGATAAACGAGAGAATCCGTTCAATGTCAAGAATAGAAGCGATATGATTTTGAAGGGCTTGCAGGACTGCCTTTTCCAGCACTTTTTCACTGATGCAGTGGGTAGTGCAGCCGTCCCCGGCCTTATTCTTTGAACAATAATAATAGGCATACTTTTTCCCGCCTGCGGGTACAATCTTTCGCACCATACCGCTTTTGCAGTCAGCACAAAAAAGCAAGCCAGAAAACGGATAGACAGCTTCTCCGTCTGGAGCGATACGGGTGTCCTGCGCCAGCACACGGTTTACTGTGTCAAAAATTTCTTGGGGGATAATAGGCTCATGGGTATTTTCCACCCGAACCCATTTATCCTCCGGTTTCATAATCCGCTGTTTAATCTTGTAGTTTGGCGTACTTTCCTTACCCTGCACAAGATGCCCTGCATAGATAGGGTTTTTCAAGATGCGGCCAACCGCCACAGCAGTCCACTTTGCCTTGGGGTTTACCTGAAAGCTGGTGGCAAAGTTAAGCCCTGAAAAGCGCTTGTATTCCATGGGGGACGGCTCGCTGATCTCATTCAGCCTGTCAGCTATCCCTTGCTGGCTGAGTCCATCCAGCTTCCATGCAAAAATATCCCGTACAATCTTTGCGGCATAGGGGTCTACCACCAGTTGGTTTTTGTTCTCTGTTGATTTCATGTAGCCGTAAACGGCAAAGGAACCGATAAACTCGCCGTTCTTGCGCTTTACATCAAGCTGGCTCCTGATTTTAACGGAGATGTCCCTGCAATACGCATCGTTGACGAGGTTCTTAAAAGGAATGATAATATCGTCTGACGGAGATTTTTCCTTTGCGCTGTCGTAACCGTCGTTGATGGCAATGAAACGCACACCTAAAAACGGAAAAATCCGTTCAATGTATCGCCCTGCTTCGATGTAGTTTCTGCCGAAACGGGACAGGTCTTTGACGATGATGCAGTTGATCCGTCCGGCTCTTACATCCTCCATCATCAAATTGAACGCAGGACGATTAAAGTCAACACCACTAAATCCGTCATCTATTCTTTCCGAACAGAGGCGGATTTCGGGCATTGACTTCACAAAATTGGTTATTAAATCTCTTTGATTGGCAATGCTGTCGCTTTCTACTTTATCGCCATCTTCTTTTGACAGGCGCAAATAGTCCACGGCATTGTATATGATTGTATCCTTATTTAATGGCATAACGAAACCTCCCGATTGAAAAAGTCAAGAAGCAAAACCTGACCTAATCAATGGGCGTCCGCTAATATTAGTCCATGTATAATTATAGCACCCCTTTCAGGATGCGTCCAGACAATATTGCCATATATCCGAACCCACACGGTCAGGCTCCGCCCGAAGCAAACCACCCATATCACATCATCCTCAAAAAACTTTCCATCCTATCCTCCAGCGTGGCGCCACTATCATTAAAGCTGATTTTGACTACTACTTTTCCACACTTGTAGCAGTATGGATTTTTAATCTGCTGGATAAAGTCCAGTATCCGTTCCTCTATGGGCAATTTCGCATTGACCTTTGTATCGTTAATGTCAACCAGAGTATCCGGGTTGACTGTTCGGATGTCTATATTTTTCATAGCTTCAAAGTCTATGTTTGGTAATGAGTCCACCCAATCACTCCTTTCGGGGCGCAGGGCGATAAGGCTCCCTGCCTTACCGCCCTGATACAGTGTATTCCGGGCCAGCTTGTCAGGTGACAGCCGAGGGAAAAAAGCAATGAATAGGCTCCGTCCTTTTTCTTGGAGAAAAGACGGGCACCCACTCATTCAAAGTAGGCGCCCGACTTCTTGGCCGCAATAAAGCGGTTCACATCAGAAAGCTGGTGCGTAACCGGCATATCAGGCAATGCCGCCAGTATATCGTTCCGGTAGCGTCTGCTTGCCCGACTGTCGAGGATAGAAAAAACACAGGTATCCGTTTCTCTGCGAATGCCCCGGCCAAACCACTGGCGCAGCTTGATGAGCATACCCGGCACGATGACCTCGTTCAGATAGCCGTAGAAGTCAGGATACAGGGTCTTTTCATATTCCAGCACCGGATCGGGAGCCGGAAACGGGAGCCTTACCACAATGAGGGATGATAAAATATCCCCGGCAAGATCAATGCCCTCTCCCGCGCTATCGCTGGCACAGAGGATGCCGTTTCCGCTTTTACGGAAAGCGTCGAGGGCGTCCAGACGGCCTTTGCCCATGCGGAACATGGGAAATGAAGTAATTCGTCCGCACAGCTCGTCATACGCCTGCTCCATCATGCGGTAGGACGTAAACAGAATGAGGGTATGCCCATGGGTCACTTCAATCAGTTCCACCAGCCGACTGACCACCGCCTGAAAATAACCGCTGTCTTTGTCTGAAGGCAATGGCATATCCTGCGGAAGATACAACAGGGCATGGTTCGGATAATCAAAGGGAGAAGCCTTGCTGGTTTCAAAGATACGGCGTTTCTCTGCCAGTATAATTCCGTTATTTCGCTTAAAATGCGAAAAGTCGCCCCCCACAGAGAGTGTACCGGAGGTAAGGATATACGGAATTTCTTCCTGCCAAATATCCTCCGACAATAGAAAATCAAGCTGCTTTGGCAGGGCGCAGACCCGGCAGGCCGTTGCCCCGGTCATTTCCAGCCAAAGAATAGAATTGGCATGATGAAACAGGATGGATAGCTTGGTTTCCTGCTGCTCCATGCGATTCACCAATCGGTCATACCGATCCCTTTTCTCACGGGCGGTCGTATAAAAAAGCACCGACAGCCTGCGCAGCACAGCCATCAGCGTTTTCAAAGCCCGTATGCAGTTTAAGTCAATCTGTACGGCATAGCAGTTTTTATCATAGCTTGTGCCTGCGGCATACCGCAGGGCTTCAAAGAGCAGGGCATTTTGTTCCTGCATGGTTTCACACAGTCTGACGATCTCGGCCTTATCGGGATTGCCTGAACCTATGGCATGGTAAATGCTTGCCACCAGCCGTTCCATCTCCACGTTTTCCATTGTCATACCGTACATCTGCCTTGCGGCGTCAAGGAGCTTGTGAGCCTCGTCAAAAATCACCACGCCACGGGGAGGGAACAAGGATCTTCTCCCATTCTTCCTGCCAAGGACATCCGCCAGCACAAGGTTGTGGTTGGCAATCTGAAAATCATATCCAAGGGACTGTGCCTTTCGGATAAAGTCACGGTATCGGCAGACCGAGGACAGCGGGCAGTTCAGATGGCAGTGCTCCACATTGATGCAGGATTTCACATAGTCCGTTAAAGGTAGCTTATCCAAATCAAGGGGGCAGGCTCCGGTGAAAAGTCCGGTCAGGACAGAAAGCAGTTCCTCGTCCTCATGGCGGTCATTGTGTGCGATAGAGGAACGATACCCCTTTACCCGGCTGTCGCAGGCATAATGGGATTTCCCCTTGCGAACCACAAAAGACAGGGGCTTGTCAATGATACGGTGTTCCATCAGAATATCGGAAATCTGAGGGATGTATTCCTCCGTCAATGCCTTTTGCAGCGCAATGGTGGAAGTAGAGATAATGGTCGGCAGCTTATTGTTGCTGAACAGGTTATGGACCGTTACGGCCAGGATGTAGGCATGGGTTTTTCCCGTACCCACCTCGGCCTCACAGAGCGCCAGCCGGTTTCCCTGCAAGGACTCCAGCATTTCCAGCGCAAGAGCCGCCTGATTTTCTCTCAAGTCCATGCCATGTTCCGGCAGAATGTTTGAAAAAATGTGTTCCAGCAGATTTCTTGCTCTCACGACAGGCTTGATGGAAAAGGTGCTTTCCGGTTCCGATACTGCCTGTGAAAGCATTTTGTCCATCGCTTTTTGATAGCCGCTTTCATTCAGCGGCGCCGCTTTGGAAAAAAGCCGCTTTGCCTTTAAGGTCGAAAGCTCCACCATGCGGTAGCTGTATGTTTTTCCGGTGTAGTATTCCAAAAGTACGCAGTTTTCGGCGGTCAGCACAATGCGTTCCTCTTGCCGGATCAAGCCTGCTTCATAAATCATATTTTGAATATCTGCCATATAGATAGGTTGTTCCATAATATTTTGCCTCCTTTGCTTGCCTAAAGGAGCGACACAAGAATGCGGCGGAATCAGGAACCGTTTTGAAAGTCTGCTGACTGAAAAGACCTGTTCCGCCGCATGGTTTCTATCGCTCCAATAGAACACGATAGATTTTTATAGAAAAGCAAAGGTGTGACAAGCGATCCGGCTGGTGTTGCCGGACTCCATAAAAGCCGCCCCTCATTCTATCTCAAACGAGGGTGATGCGTTTTCCCGGCCGTCTACCGGGCTGCTCAATGCGGTGAGGCGTTCAAAGCAGAAGTACCATGATAACCGGCAGGGATCGTCGCAATCCGTCCCACCACGGGGCGTAACTGCCGCAGACATAATCGCTCGGAGGGCATTGCCCCCGTCTTGGCGTGTCCCAGCGTGTCGCTCCCCCTGCCGGTGATGTACCCATCACACCCGTATTCTGTTTTCAATGTTCAGGCGAAAGGAAATTGGAATCCTTTCACCCAATGTCAAAAAAACAGGGGGGGTGACACATCATTCATCAAAAAATTTTTTTAACTTTTTTGCCGACCACTGCAAGCTCATCCAGACTGAATGTTGCTTAACAGACTCCAGCCTTGCAATTTGCCGGGTAGACAAACCTTGGAAGAAGTGCAGGATAAACCTACGTCGCTGGATTTCTGTCAATTTCCCACTGTCCAGCAACCGCCTTGCGGCTTCCTTGGCTTTTCTGGTATCGCTTTTATGTATCAAGTCCAAGTCAAGGGCTGGCACGGAAAGCTGCTCTGTTTCCTCCAGCCCATTGATGCTCACATCCAAACGGCTTGTCCGATTTTCATGTGTGACTTGCTCATGGTAGATTTCATCCGACAAGGCTTTCAGCTCCAAAAAGTCCTGTGCCGTCCTGCCGGGGTTCTCCGCAAGGTAGTCCTCCAGTGTGATTTCTATAATGCGGTCTGCGAAACGGTAAACAATGCCTTCGCTGAATTTATTCAGGGCATAATCACTGTCTTTATAATTTTTCATGTTCCTTTCCTCCGATCTGTTTTGCGAAAATGCGAAAACAGATCGGAGGGTGGGGAACGGCAACATGGTTTGCCAGAAAGGTTACACCAAAACCGATAGAATGGGATTATTTGTAAAACAAAAAGGAAATTTGTCGAAAAAAATAAGTCAGCACTTCGCCCTTGGCAAAATGCTAACTTTTTTAGGTTTACATGATTAAATTGTAGGTTTGAACTGGAGTATTTATAGGTTGTTCTGTCTCTATTTACACCCCGAAAAGGGATAACACCTGAATATCTTCATATGGATACCTCTCTCGCCATAGCCATAGCGAAAGCCGGTATCACGAAGTCCAAAACATCCGTTAAAAGCCGCAAAAGCCTACCTTCCAAAGTAAGAGGGCGGGCTTCGCTTGACTTTTAGCAGCCAGACTATCATAGCACATTAAGTGCCTTAGACCCTCGGCTTTGCGTCCCTGCCTTTAGACAGGTTTGCCCATAGCTTTATTGATTTGTTGTTTCTGCTTGTTTCTCTGGTACTTGGATTGCATCGTCCAAATAGCCGCAGTTTCAATATCGCTTTCGGAGGAATTTTATCCATAATCTCTCGAAATTGCAGTAATCTTGCAACTTCCCCGGCAATAATCCATAGCATGTAATCTCATTTTGCTAAACACCAGTGTTTACGGTTAGTTTATTTGGTTTTGAACGATTTGGTTGCGTCCTTTCTGTTTTGCTTGATACATATTCTCGTCTGCGCTATTAATCAAATCGTCCAAATCCTGCGTGGTTGTTGGAATGCCGGAAGAAATTCCGATACTTACGGATAAACGGAAATCAGGATGCATATCAAATTGTGCCTGCTGCACTTCGCTCATAATCCGATTCGCAGCAATTTGGGTAATGCTGCAATCGGTGTGGAACAGCAAAGCAATAAATTCATCCCCTCCGTATCTGCAGCTTAAATCACTGTTTCGAAGACAACGAGCGATTATTTCTGAAATCCGGGTTAAGACGCTGTCTCCGAATGCGTGCCCGTAAATATCGTTTACCTGCTTGAAATGATCCACATCAATAAAAAGTACGGATACAGGGTTTTGAAGGCGAGTATTGTTTTCAAATACAGCTTGCGCCGCTTCTAAAAAGGCTTGACGATTCGTGGCTCCCGTCAGCTTATCCGTTGTGGCGGCCAGAACCAGTGAATCGTTCAGGCGCAATAATTCGCCCATATTCTTTTTATCCCTCGCCTTCAGCTTTCCGATCAGCAATATCACCGTGAAGACGTTCAAAACAATCGTCGCCATTTTTACCATACCGGCCGGATCATGCGTTTCAACCAGAAAGAAATACGACGCGTAGATGGTTGCCGTTGTCCCGCTTAGTATGCCGCTTACATAGCCGTCGGAATAGGTATAGTAGACCACGGGGATCACCAGAATCATCATGGGGTTTGGTATGCGTAATATATTTACAATAAAGATAAATAACATCATTAAGGGAACACAGAGCAACCTGAAAATCAATTTTTGATTTGCTGAACTCATACAATCGCTCCATTCATCTGATCTTTCCATATGTCGCGGATGTTCGGAAGGGTTATATATTGTACCATCGGAAAACTTCACCTCCAATATCTTCTAACAATTCGGGTTGCCATCAGCTCCAACGCAATTTACGAACGCAGCAACGATATCCGGATCAAATTGCGCTCCCGCACAACGCTGGAGCTCCTGTATCGCTTCCGCGGAGCTTTTAATCCGGGGGCCGTCAGGTGTATGCACCATTCGATCATAGCTTTCCGCAACCGATATGATACGGACCAGCAGCGGGATACTTTCCTCTTTGAGCCCTTTGGGGTAGCCGGAGCCATCCCAATTCTCGTGATGTGAGAGAACCACTTCCGCCAATTTCAGCGTGTCATGAAAGGAATTGAGTATTCGGTAGCCTATGATCGGGTGTTGGTTCATCTCATGCCATTCTTCCGGATTCAGTTGATAACCTTTTTTCAACAGGGCGGGGTCCAGTACGATCTTTCCAATATCATGCAATCGCCCGGACTCCGTGACCATTTGAATATCAGATTCGGGCAAACGCAGTGCCCTGCCAAGCCTTTGACACAGGCTGCTCACCCGCGCGGCGTGCTCTTTTTCGTATTCGCTTTTTTCAAAAAGCGTGGAGATCAAGGTGTCCAGCTCCTGACTGAGCGTTTCGTCGCGTTCCAGCGCTTTGATTGTGTACATTTTGGCTTCTGCGCTGCTCAGCACCTGCGTGATGTCGTCGGAAGGATCAATTTTTGCATCGTGCCCAAGGGAAATACTGCCTTTCACTGCACGGATTTGTTGGGTGGAAACCTCTTGTTTGATCCGCTCAGCAATCCTCTCAGCTTCTTCAGGACTTGTTTTCGGCAGCAGCAGCACGAATTCGTCTCCGCCCCAGCGCGCAATGATATCATCCGCGCGGCAAACGCTCCGCATCACCTCGGCAATCCGTTCCAGCAGCATGTCGCCGAACGCGTGCCCAAAGATATCGTTTGTCAGCTTTAAGCTGTTGACGTCACCCATCAGGATCGAAATCGGAAGATTGCGCTCTGTGTCAATACGGCGCAGTTCATCCTCAAAAAACCGCCTGTTGTACAGCCCTGTCAGCGAGTCGTGGAAGCTGATATATTCAATTTTCTTTCGCTGCTCCTTTTTCTCGGTGACATCCCTAAAAACCAGCACAACACCGGCAAGGGTACCTTTGTTATCCATAATTGGAGCGGCGCTGTCCTCCAAATGGAATTGCATGCCGTTTTTAGAGGTCAGAATTGCATGGTTCCCCAGTTCCTGGGTTTCACCTGTTAAGAACACCTTCTCAATTGGGTCATCGACGGTAAAGCCTTCCTGCTCATAAGATAAAACAAAGACTTTCTTGTAATCGACGCCCGCGGCTTCCTCGGGCCGCCAGCCGGTCAGGTCACATGCCACTTCGTTGAGCATTTCAATATTTCTGTTCCTGTCAATCACAATAACGCCATCACCAATGGATAGAAGCGTCTGAAAGTATTTACCTCGCTCATAGGCAAGCGTCTCCAACGATTCCCGGCGTTGCACCGCGTTCCATACGCCGCTCATGAGCATGGTCATTTCATACACATCCGTATCGTTGTAATCCGTCTGCTTGTTACCGAAACCAACAACCGCAACGATCTGATCGTCAATAAAAACGGGAACTGACATGAACCTTTTCAGCGCCACATGCCCTTCGGGATATCCTTTCTTCAGCGGATTCGGCGTATTAAAATCATTGACGATAATGGGTTTGCGCTGTCTGACCACTTCGCCCCAAATGCCTGTATGCGCAAGCTGATATATCTTAGGCTCTCCCTGCACTGCGCATTCCGCCATAACGCCTTGTGTCCATGAATTCAGGGTAAATTCCTCTTTTTTCTCATCATAAAAATAGATGTAGCCGTACTGACTTTGCGACAGCTCTAAAAGCCCATGCAGCGCATAATCAAGCTGCTCCTGTGTGCTGCCAAAGCTGCGGCCAAGTACATCCAGCAGCAGTTCGTTTCCTTTGAGCATCCGTTCCCGGATTTGCTGATTTTTATATTCTTCCGTGATGTCGCTGATGTAGGCGCCCACACCAAAGACACCGTTCGGCATACGCACGGGAAACTTTGTGGTTCTGAAAAAGCGGTTGTTCCACGCGGTCGTGCTGATGATGAGCCTGCACTGCTCAAGCGCGTCACGATCCGACCCTGTGCATATTTCCGCAAACTCCCTCTCCACCAGTGCAAAATCGTCGTGGCCGATGATGGCGTCGTAGGGGAGCTGCATAAATTCCTTCATGGCCTTGTTGACAAATACGTATTTTAGATTCTCGTCCTTGAGGAATACATAGCTGGTGTCCGCGTCAAAAAAAGTTTCTCGCAACTCATTGAGCTGTCCCAATTCCTCGTTGCGTTCTTTCAGCTCCTGCGTCCGCGTTGCCACCTCATCCTCCAAATGGGTGACCATATTGGTCAACCGCAATCCCATGTCGTTAAAAGCCCGTGTCAGCGCGCCGATCTCATCCCTTCGGCCGCTATCGGGGATAGGAGTCAGATTTCCTCCGGCCAGTTCATCGGCGGCTTTGCTTAATGTAACAAGGGGCCGTGTCACCCGCCGGCCAATCCAGGACATCAGAAAAACAGAGATGAGCAGCGAAACCGCCAAGATGATTACGGTATGTACCACCGACTGCTTCACTCCGCCGAGAAAATCGTTTTCCGCCGAAACGACATAAATATTCCAGTTAACGCCACGCTCTTGAAAAGTTGAGCGTCCGACAAAATATTTCTCCCCGGCAACAGTGAACCCCGGCAGGCTTTTTTCATATTCTTCTTCCCGCAAATCCAATGCGGCCTGTATCAGCGTGCTGTCGCTGTCCTTGGCCGGAATTAGCTGGGAACCCCCCTCCGACATTCGATAGGCGGGGCCGTCAAAAGAGGTGGCGATGAGCATGCCCATATTGTCGGTCACAAACACCTGCCCGGAATCGCCGATGGGTAAGCTGCCCAAAGTCTCTCCAAGCCAGGACAAAAGGTAGTCGACGCCAAAAACGCCAATCAACCGACCATTTTGATCATAAACCGGATGACTGGCCGAAATGGTTGGCTCGCGGAAAACAAAATGGCTGTATACACTGCTGAAAACAGGCTTTCCCGTCTCCACGGCCTGGGTATACCAGGGGCGCGTGCGCGGGTCAAAGTTGGGGAACTCATCAGCCAGCGCCACGCCTTCCCCCGAGCTTGTGATCCGATAATACCGGGAAGCCCCCTGTGTTGTGCTGTCGTTGCGTACAACCTGTATTTCACCGTCCATAGTACGGCGCGCGCCATAAAATGACCCATCCGGCTGACCGATGAAGGTCATTGCCACATCCGGATAGGATTTGATGTGACTCGAAAAATACCGTTCACGCTGGACTGTGGATTCCAGATCCAGAAGCCCACATTGCATCAGATCGGCGTGCATCTGATTTAAGTGCATCGCCGTATGCATATGCCCGGAGAGCTGGTCGTTGACCTGCCGCATCATCTGCTGCTGTAATTCCTTCAAAATCAATTGGGAGCTATTCATACCCGCCTGGATCAGAAAGAATCCGATGAGGCCAATGGTGATCAGCAATTGAAGCACGGAGGGTATTGTAAAGCGTTTACGCATTGAGGTATCCCTTGGGGATTTTGCCGTTTTAGCAAGGGCGAAAAGCCTTTTTCGCATCAGTGATCCCTCCTTACCTCTTGCGCATCTTCAAGTTCTATATATGGGTCTGTTTCCTGTTCCGCATGCAAAATATCAATAAAGAGTGTCGTGATTTCGGGATCAAACTGTGATCCTGCGTTGTCAAGCAGCTCAGAAATGGCGTCTTCACGGCTTTTTGCCGCCCTATACGTCCTATCGTTTGTCATGGCGTCATACGCGTCTGTAACGGCCAGAATTCGGCAGGCGAGGGGGATTTCTTCCTCTTTTAGCCCATACGGATAGCCTGTCCCGTCCCACCGTTCATGGTGGGCCAAAATGAGGTCTGCTACGGAAGAAAGCTCAGGCGTCGCCTGGGCGATTCGGCAGCCGATTTCAGGGTGCCGTTTCATTTCCTCCCATTCCACGCTCGTAAGCGGTCCGGGCTTTCGTAGAATATCAAGGTGAATACCAACCTTTCCAATATCGTGCAGGAGCGCAAGCAAAGACAGCTCGGCCATTTCTTTCGACGAGAGCCGCAGCGCACGCCCGATGGAATGGCAATGTCTTTCCATTCTGTTGGAGTGCTCCTCGGTCTCATTGCTCTTTTCGTAAAGTGTCGCAAGCAGGGTATTGATGACGGCATTTCGATAGCTCTGGCCGTTCAGCAGCTTCTTATGGTACATGGATTCTTCCGCCTCGCGCATAACGTCCTCGATGCCGATATCCAGGCCCTCCTTACTGGCGCACCCAAGCGACATGCTCAGAAGCAAACCGCTCCCATTGATAGGGATACGGGTATCCATAATTTGATGCACCACTTCTTCCGCATCCTTCAGGCTTGTCCGCAGCATGAACACAACAAATTCATCACCACCCCAGCGAGCAATCAGATCGTCCGAATTGCAAGTTTCTTTGAGCAGACTCGTCACATTTTGTAGCAGGGTATCGCCGGCTCTTGGCCCAAAAACGTCGTTTGTGATCTTGAGGCCGTTCACATCGCCTATGATGACGGAGATCGGCAGATTTTCCGCAACATCCAGACCGTCCATGATTTTTTCTACGTAGCGTCTGTTAAAAAGCCCCGTTAAGGGATCGTGATCACTTAGAAACTCAATCTGTCTGCTATGTTCTTTTATAACGCTTACATCGCGGAAAACCATGACCACGCCGAATGTTTCTCCATTTTCTGTTTGAATGGGCGCAGCACTGTCCGCAATGGGGATGTACTGGCCGTGACGGTTTGCCAGCACCGTATGATTGGCAAGCCCCACGATACGGCCCGTATCCAGCACCTTCCGTATGGGGTTTTCCACGGGCGCGCCGGTTTCTTCGTTGAGCAGGCAGAAGACCTCCGTAAACAGCTTGCCTTTTGCCTCGTCATTGGTCCACCCCGTCATCTCCTGAGCAACATCGTTCAGACTGCCGATTACGCCGAAATTGTCCGTAGTCACCACGCCGTCGCCGATGGAGCGCAGCGTTGTGCGCAGCATCTCCTTTTCCGTATACAGTTCTTCCCGGTAAATCTCCCGATCCGTGACGTCAAAAATAATGGAATAGAGCAAGGTGTTCTCTCCATCGGAAATCGGGCAGGAGCAAATATCAACCAATCGGGTATCCCCGTTTTTCAAACGGTGCGGTAAGGTAAAGAACCGTCGCTTTCCCTCATATGTCATCATACGGTTCTTCTTTACTTCTTCCGGAGGCAGCGTGTTGATATCGTTGACCAACAGAGCCCCAAATTCCTCCTTGGAATACCCGTAAAATTCACAGGCGGCAGGATTGGCGTCAAGGATTTTACCACTGAATGGTTCTACAATCAGCATGATAGCGGTGTGCCGATCAAACATTGCGTTCAGACGCTGAGCCAGCACTTCCTTTTCGCCCTGAACCTTTTTAAGCTCCGACACATCCTTGCTGGAGCATAAAAGATAGCGTATGGTGCCACCGGAAAAGACCGGTGTGACCTCTGTCTGCCACACCCGATGTCCCGGCTCAAATTGGAAGCTCTGCTCATAGCTGACTGGACGGCTGGTACGCAGACACTGTTCGTAATACGTTTCAAGCTTTGCGCCCACCTCCTCGCCCGCCAGTTGGACGGGCGTCACGCCGTGAATGTTACTGACGCCAGTTAAGCGCTGATGTAAGGCATTGTTTCGGATAAAACGGAATCCGCCATTGTGGTATTCAACCAAACTAATTGCGTCATGGGTTTTATCAAAAAGAATGCTCATGTCCTCCGGAAGCGGGTCTTCGTAATCCTCTCGGCCGGGCTGCGTTGTTTCGTCGGAGGCTTCGCGAAGAATCAGTGTAAACGTCAATTCTTGATCCGGAATAACCGTAATCTTCAGGTATCGCTTGATATCCTCAATCCATTGGGTCGTTTCCTGCGCTTGTCCCGAGCGGATCGCGCATTCAAAATAGGTAAGCCAGTACGGCCCGAAGCTTACGATACCGGGGGTCTCAGAGTCTCTTTCCCCCAATATATTCGCACCCTGCCAGCCTGTCAGCGTTTCAAAGGCAGAATTGACGGCGAGGGGCACATAATCTACGGCTTCACCCTTGCTGCCTACAAGCAGCCTTAGATATCCGATGCCGTAGGGCAGGATATCCAGCGTATTCTGAATGTGATGGTTCATCGTGTTACCTCCCTTTCTATTTTGCTTCGCCACGCCTGACTTCGCAAAAACCGGTTCTATTAGAATCGGCTGTATTTTCAAGCGCAGTTGCAGAAAATACAGCCGAAACAATTGTGATTTACAGAATCCCCGGAGGAAAATCGGACGCCGCTTTTACAGTTTCTCGGATGCGTGATCTTGCCTTGCCATTATTCCGGCTGCACCGCCTGCGCTAAGGCCGAAAATTCACTCTCGTTCAGAAGCTTGGACAAATCCAAAATCAGAGCAACTCTTTCTTTTTTGCCTTCGCCTTTTTCCAGCCGGCCAATTCCAGACAGATAAGCGTTGGACACATTGTCGGAAAGCCGCGGCGGAGAAGATATCTGCTCCTGCGGAATATCCAGAACTTCATCCACCTCGTCCGCAATAAAACCGAACAGGGTATTCTGAATATTTGCAATAATGATGCAGGAACGCTCCGTATAGGGCGTTTCTGGATTTCCCATGCGAAGGCGCATATTAAGGATGGGCAGAACGTCCCCCCGCAGACTGATAATCCCTTTTACATAGGCTGGGAAGTCCGGGAGCGGAGTGATCTCCTGAATCCCCACGATTTGAACAATATCCGCTATGGGCGTGCCAAACAACTGATTGTTGGACCAAAAGGTAAGATACCGCTGTTCCATCCCGGCATCCTGCATATCCGAAAGATCAGGTAATGCTGAACTGTTCATCTTCAATTTCCTCCGATCAATATTTTCCCAGTGACATGCCGGCAGACAGTAAAATCTCCGAACTTTCCTTTTGATCGGGAAGCGCGGGAATGTAGCCTTTGCCGTAACCCTTGCCCTCGTTCAGCCTGAACCTGCCCACCTCCTGGCGCAGCGTTGCGGCCTGAGCGGACATTTCCTCACTGGTAGCGGAGTTTTCTTCTGCGGTGGCAGCATTGGTCTGCACCACGGCGGAGATTTGGGACAGACCGTCCTTGATCTGTTCGATTGCTATCGTCTGCTCCGCGATAGACTGCTCGATCTTTCCGAAGCTGACCGTTACTTCGCCTGCGCTCGTGCCCACATCCCGGAGAATCTGCGCTGTCTGGCCGCTGATCTCCATCCCCCTTGCTACCGTGGAAACGGAGGTCTGGATCAGCGCGCCCGTCTGCTTAGCGGCTTCCGCTGATTTTGCGGCAAGGCTGCGAACCTCGTCGGCTACAACGGCAAAGCCTTTTCCGGCATTTCCGGCACGGGCCGCTTCAATCGCAGCGTTCAGGGCAAGAATATTAGTCTGGAAGGCGATATCCTCAATTACCTTTGTAATGTTGGCAATCTGGTTGGAGGCGGAGCTGATGTCCGTCATGGCCTGCGAGAGCTGCTCCATATGCTCGTTTCCGGCGTTTACACCCGCGCCTGCCTGTTGCACGGACCTGGCCGCAGCCATGACCGCCGATGAATTTTCCTCCGCCTGCTCCGCGATTCTTTCCACGGAAGCGGCCAGCTCCTCCACAGAGGCCGCCTGCTCGGTGGAGCCTGACGCAAGCGCCTGCGCTCCGCTGGATACTTGATCGGAGCCCGTCGCCACCTGTTCGGCGGCCGTGTTGATGTTCAGCATCGTACCGTTAAGCGTGGAAACCGTGTCCTCAATCGTCTGCTTAAGGATCGCAAAATCTCCGGGGTATTCTAAATCCACCCGAAGCCTCAAATCTCCGTGAGATATCTTGGTAAACTTATCGATGACGTCCTCGACAATTTTATTTTGCATCGCATTGGTTTTCTGGATGAGTGTTACCATCTGTCCGAGCTCATCGCGACTTTCATATCTGATTTCAGTTTTCATATTGCCCTTGGCAATTTCGCCATAAGCATCCACAATTTCATTGACCGGGGTGAGGATGGACTTTCGGATAATCATCATCAATACCACGGAAAGAACAACCGCTGCGACGCCGCACAATGCGAGGATGATCCAGGCAAGCTGAACCGCAGCCTCTGCATCCTGCTCCTGTGCTGCGGCACGCGCATCCGCAGTTGTAGTAAAGTCGACTAAAATTTCTGAAGCTTGATCCATAAAAGGAACATAGGTACCCTCATACTTTTCTTTTGCAAGGAGCACATTGGCGTCCGTGGGAGATTGTAAGAGCTTTTCGATTTCCCGTCGTGCATCTCCCGCCTTGCCAAGCAGCTCCCGCAATGTCGCTATGTTTGCGTCGCGGCTTGTATCTCTTTGGTTGCCCGCGTATTGTTCGAGCTCGCTTAACAGCGCCGCAGAGTCCTGCTGGGCAGAGTCGAGCCATTTTCCAATTTTCTGCGTATCGGTCTCAGCCAGAGCGCTGACCAAATCTCGCTGTACAGATACCGTGTTGCGCCGAATCATCCAAATGTTCTCGGTGTTGGGCAATGTATACTGCGCGTAAGAATGAATTTGCTCGTTAATTCCGTTAATGCTATAAATGGACATTCCGATGGTGATCAGGAGCATGACTAAAATGGCGCCGAATCCAATGATAAGTTTTTTGCTAATCGATAGGTTTTTCATGTTGTTTTCCTCCAAATGTTTGATAACGGAGCTTCGCCACCCCATTGGTTCTGTTGCTTTCATAAATAATTGCTGTTCCGGTATAGCCTGTGGACTGCATGAATGGAGGCGTTGAGAGCCGGGATGTGGGTGCATATCTCTTATATCCGCGTATAGATTGGCACCCAAAGTAGGCTTTTCGCCCCATTCTTCTTGTGCTTCCAATTTTGGTATGGTAAAATAAAACTAAACTGAATTTATCAGGCTCTATGCATATTTTCCACAAATTCACGGAGGAAAAGAGAGGAGGTTCTCTCTTTCGTTGTATGAGGGCCGGTGTTCTCAGCGGGGCGAAAAGCCTGCTTTTTTCTATAATTTTGTCGAACGCTAACAACAAGTCAGGCCATGCATCACCCTTGTATCGTTTGTTTTGATGGACACTCCGAGGCCCATCTCGTAAAAGTTTTATGGGCAATCCCCAATTGTCTGGCTGCCTTTCGCGCGGATAACTTGCCGCATCTCCAATCCTTTAATATGCCATAGAATTCGGCGGGGCGCTCCTTGGGTGGACGCCCGAACTTGACGCCCTTTGCTTTTGCCGCTGCAATGCCCTCAGCTTGACGCTGCCGGTTAAACTCACGCTCTTTTTGAGCGACATAGCTGAGGATTTGGAGCACTAAATCGGCAATGAAGGTTCCTGTCAAATCCCGGTCTTTTTTCCGCGTGTCCAGTAGCGGCATATCAAGGACAACGATTCCGACTCCGCGCTCCTTTGAAATCACCCGCCAATGCTCGATAATTTCTTCATAATCCCTGCCCAGCCTGTCGATGCTTTTGATCACAAAGGTATCGCCGGGCCTTATTTTTTTCAAAAGCTTTTGATAAGCCGGCCGGTTAAAATCTTTCCCGGATTGCTTGTCGCGGAAAATATTCCGCTCCAGTACTCCAAACTCCCTCATGGCAATCAGTTGGCGATCTTCGTTTTGATCCTTGCTCGACACCCTAACGTATCCGTATGTACAATTCATGCTATTGCTCCTCCAAAAATCTCATGTTTGCACATATGATTTTAACTCAGAGACAATAGCTCCTTCAAAATAAATGAAATGCGCCTATGTTTCTTTTTTTCAAGGCCCGGCTTTGCCAGACCAATGCTGTCTGATAAAGGTGTTAGTGTGGTAGACTGATGTCTATGATCCGTATGTCCCTTTTCTCTGCCGAAGCTATGCGTATGGTCTGCGCAGTACCGCTTCTTTCGCGGCCGTCAAATACCGCAATCACCCGTTGGCTGTTCTGCACTAAATAGCGGTTTCTCGCAAAATAGCAATTGGGATTGTACTCTTTTGAAATAACCTTGATACCATTGCACTGGGCAAGCACTTGCCCAAACAGCGGGTTTTTACTTTTAAGCCTGTTCGCGTAGGGGATGGCGGCCTCCAAAAAGAGATGGGGATGCTCCATCTTTTCTTCAGCCACGATAGCGCCAAATTCCAAGTCGGCGCCATCAGCCATACCGCAAAGAAACAATGTGAATCCGTCCTCAATAGCCTGTCCGATCTCCCACCGAAGCTGTTCTCTCACATAGTCGATCTTCTCCTTGGGGATATTTCTGTGACCGGTAATACATACTCCTTTCATCTGACCACCTCTTCACTATATTTTGAAATTGTATAAAGCGCCTGTCGTCATTGGCAGTCCGCAGCTTATTATGGGTACAAGATTATGTCGCTGCCAATGATTGAGCCTGATGTATAGTTTACACAATACACGCATCTATTGCAATTAATTTCGTTTGCTATTTGTGTTCTTATGTTCGTTGGTTACAGCAAATATAATTGTAACCAGAGGTGAATGCGATGAATGAGAAGTTTGTAGTCACGCCCAAGACTGAACGGTCTGTGACGATGACCATTCGTATTGAAACACAATACAATCAAAAGCTGGAAGAAATGGCGTTAAAAAGCGGGCGCTCCCGCAACGAGCTGATCAATATGGCGATTAAGTTTGCTTTTGACCATATAGAGTTTATTGACAGCAGCTCACAAAAGAAATAAACCGCAGATACAAAAAGCGGTATAACCAATTTGTGCAACTGGTTATGCCGCTTTTCCCTGTGCTCAAATAGCCTTAATGATGCAATTCGGGCGTGGAGAAATACCTCATTGCCTCAGATTATCCTTGTCATAGCACATAAAGTTCCTTAGACCCTCGGCTTTGCGTCCCCGGTATTGCATTTCTCGTTATGATGAGGATGTATATGTACGAAGTGTTAGCCATTTCAGCAGATACGGCCTGTCATTATTGGCGGCAACCTCAAACCACTCGGAGCAAACAAAGTAACGGACCCCTCTTACTACCACCGGCGTAGAGTAATATCTTTTGGGGCTTTCGCCATTGGTATCATCCGCTTTTATAAGCAGAGGGTATTGAATATCAAAGGTTTCTTTGGAATATTCCCTTGTCTGCATAAGCTCAACTTCATCTGATGAAACAGCGCCATCTTCCAACATCTTGCGTAATACCGTCCGAACGATGACCCCGATTTTCATTTCTTTCAGCCCATCAAGCCCCTCGTAGTTTATGGCCTCAAGCTCTTTGCTAATTTTTTTCGGCTCGGCCTTTGAGCTTCCGACAACAGACTTCGGCTTTTTATCGGTAAAAAGGTTATACATCTGTAAGCTCCGCATGAACAATTCTGATGTATCGGCGACCTCGCCCATCGTGTTCAAAACAGGCTGCAAGATGCTCTCGCTAAAATCACTATTAGCGATAATTCGTGTGTTGTATGAAAGCCCAACCTTATTAAACACGGTGCTGATGTCGTTTATACTCTCTAAAATCGGCTCAGAAACGGCGGGATTGACTTTCGGCGAAGCAAAAATGATAGAGCCTTCTGTATAGCCAAAGTACCCATAAATACACATTGCCGCCCTAATACACTTCTTGACCACCCTTGAAATGGTTTCGTCTTTTGAACCGTAGTTAAGCCCCGCTTCGTGAAAGGCAACATCAACGGCATATATGGGTGTTTCCTCATCACCGAAAGACAAGCCAAGCACATCTATCTCAGCTTGTGCAAGTATCTGTTCTATGCCGCTGTTGCCCTTGTAAATGTCATAGCCGTATTTGCTCTTGAATAGTTCATCGGAACATTTCAAAAGATCGACAAGGACCTCTTTGTTTTTTAGCTCCCATCTGGCCGATGCCTTCCAGTTCGTCTGAACGATTTGGCATTCTTTAACATGGCGAAGCCACGACATAATAAGGGATTCTCCCATTTCAATTTTCATCAGACAAACCTCTCTTTCAATTTCACAAGGATTCAACAACTCAATTTATTCTTGTGACAATCCAATTTCAAATGAACTCATGAATTTTCTCAAGTTTTTCCTTGCGATTTTCATAGCCTCAGCGGACTCTTCAGCTTTCTTTATCCTACCCTTTAGGTCTTTCTTTTCTTTGCCACTTGCCACATCTGCTTGAAGTTTCAATTCGACTATACCTTTTTCGATATCCATGATGTTCTGCACATACTGCTCATATACGCTGTTTGAATACACGGTATCATGTTCGTCATTGAGGAATATTTCCCTGATTGAAATAAGGAGCTTTGCAGACTGTAAAATGGTGTTTTGCTTTCCAAGCAAGCCGACAGCACCGACAGCACCACCGATACCGGCACCGACACCGAATCCCAAAACTGCACCGCCACCGACAACAGCTATCGTACCGCCAGCCATTCCGCCACCACCGATCGCAATCGCACCGCCGCCAAGATAGGCAAGACAAGCGCTTGTTAAGGCGGCTCCGCTAAGTCCCGCAAAATTCGAACCGACCAACGCAACGGCAATCGCCGGAGCGAATGCCCCTGCTGTTGCAATAGCGGCAATCGCTATCACGGCCGTGATGGATAACGAAGTAATCACTGTTTTGAGAACCTCATTCAGTTCGCGCAGCACTTTGTCATAGCACTTCCGAAGCCTCTTGATGTAGCCTTTCGAATAATAGCTTCCAGAGAAAAACGAATCAAGGTAGTCGTCGCCGATGCCTTTTTTATAGCCGTTAATAATGTTCTGCAAATCTTTAAATTTTTTGCTCGGTATATCATTGCCTTTTTTGTCTTTTTCAAGCTCCAAAGGATAATAAGGCTCAAAAAGCATTGCTTCAAGAAGAACCAGTCTGAACCATGTGTTCTGCGGCTCATTTTCCTCGAATTTCCGGATCAGCTCTTGCTCCGTATACCAGTGAAGTTCAGCGTCCTCAATTTGCAAGAAGCTTGAAAAACCCTTTGAGATATATCCTTTCCACTCATCAAGCCAGTCCTGTTTCAGACGTTTTACACCTTCGTTGTTAACAAGTAATTTCGTGGACTGTATGTCGTTTAGGGTTTTGTAGTATTCGAGATTGTATAGAATCTCCGTTTGCTCAACGGTTAAGCCGAGCTTATCTATATTCATATCGGCACCCATTCTTTTATAAATGTTTTCATCGGATTGCGTGTACGTAAACCGTTTGATATCCTCATACATTTGCCTTATGTTCTTGATGTTTCTGGCTTTCAAACACCAAGTAACATCCTCGCCGATAGCAACGGCGAACCGTCCAATGCCAACGTAGTTGATAGACACCCAGTATTTTTGAGCGATAATTGCTTCGCCGACATCGACGGTAGTAAATACGCCTGTTGAAATCGTAAGCATTCTGCTTATGGTGGGATTATTCAGCGGCTTAACTTTGCTCCATTCAATCTGTTTTAAACCTGTGACAGAGCAAATATCGTTTTCGCGTATTTCCATTGCAAGGCGGCGAATGAAATAGAAACTTCTTACGATGCATTCATTTGCGACAACAGGAATCGCCTGCCGGCCAAGTTCGATTCCAACGCCGAGTTCGCCCCGCAAATCAAACTTCACCACGGTGTCTTTGATAATCCTGCCGGATTCGTCATGCCCTGCGAGCAAAGTGCCGTTAAAGAGTTTTGATAAAAAAACGGATAGTGAATTGTCGCCGACATTTATGTTCTTAAAAACAGGAAGCACGGACAGTTCCTTCGCCAAAGCAAGTAGGGGACCGGGTATTCCGGTGCCGCCGCTTTTGCCAACAGAACCGCTTGAACCGGCCACATCGCTTACAAGGTGAAAGAACCAAGTGATTGTTCCAAAGAGTATTTTCGATGGGACATCCTTGCCGATGAACTGTTTGCTCGCTTCTGTAACATCTGCAATTTTAAATACTCCGTTGACATCTGTGCCGTATGACCTATAAGTAAACTGCGTAAGGAACGAAAATACCAGTCCGACAATAGTCGGGTGATGTGCGAAGTCACGAAGATGATGCTGTAAGCCGCCTCCAAAGTCCGGCGTGTTGCCGTCGCTTGGTATCTGAAATTTCTTTTCAAGAAATCCTACGGCTGATTTTAAATCATCCTCTTTGCAACCCAATAGCTTCGCTGTTTTTGTGACAAGGCTATCTATTTCCTCGCTCGCAATGCCACGACCTCGCTCCAAACTAAAATCGCCAACCCAAAGAACGTCGAGCAAACCACACAGCACCCCGCTGCCGATAGCAACCAGGTAGTCAAGGTTATCCGCTTGGTTCGATAATAAAGCTATTTTGCTATCCAAATCAAAGAGTATCCTGTCCAAATCATACGCAACAGATTTTTCTAAGTTGTCATAGGACATGATTTCGATTTGAAGCTCGGTAGTAGTATCTATCATGGCTTTTCACCCCGTTCCTCAATAATTTTTATGTAATACGGCTTACCGCTGCGCCAAAAAGCCTTCATACTTTGGCTCGTACTTATAATGGAGAGCCGCCTCAATCAGCTCCAATGTAAAAACCCCTAAATCAGCATCTAACAGGATGTCGATTCTTCTGCAATTTCTTTTTATCCAATCGCCGGTGGTGGCTTCTGAAACATCAAGGTGCGTCATCGACTGATCCGACAGGATTGAGGCTGCTAACGTGCTTTGTGCAGACTTGGGGTTGTAATGCTGGCTCAAAAATCTTGCGTTGCTCTTAGGGCCAGCTTTGCCGATTTTCAAAGCAATTCCGTTATGCCAAAAGGTGTAAATTCCCATCTTGCCGAACGGCAACATTTTGGGCTCATGCGGCATACCTCTGTCGACAATCTCATATCGCTTTTTATCAACAGGCTTGCCCAGCAGCTTTGTTACTTCAAGGATTATCTCATCAAACTCAATCAGGGGATTCATTAGCGTCCTCGCTTTCTTCATGCTCAATTCCAAAAAAGTCAAGCAGTTTAAACCAGTTGGAAGGATATGCATTACTCCCGCCGTGTTCAAGGGTTTGCCTGTCCGAATACCGCACCGCCAAGCCCCATTGCTCCCCATCGCAAATATGAGGGACAACGTAATCGGCGTTCCAATACTCGGTGTGAATTGCGGAAAACTGTTCCGACAACAGGATAGCTTCGCTTTCTGAGTATTCCTCTGTATCGAAGATGTTATCTTCATCCCGTCTATCAGATTGGATCAGCTTTGCGCCGGAATCGGTAAAGGACAGGCGATAAACGGTATGCCCGCCAAAGGAGCCGCCGAGCTCAAAGACAATTTCTTCAATCCGCTTTGGACGCCTGTTCCAGTCAATGTCCTTCAGCCGTTTCAGCCATCGTGAGATCGAACCATCCTTGAAGAACGCAAGCAAAGCGCCGTCACAGAACCGTTCGGCCCGGATTGCGCCTGTAATAAGGGCGAGGACACACTGTGCGTCAAAACCCGAAACATCTGCTTCGTGCATTTCTCGGCTGCCCCAGCCCCAAGGAATATTGTGTTTTTCCAGTATTTCGCCGTAACGGGTATGCTCGTACTCAGGATGGTCTTCCGCAAACCGATAGAACTCGTTCTCAAAAGCTCTAACCAACCCACTGTATCCGACCCACGGCATTTGTATCGGATGTTCAGGTGTTCCGTCATTTTCACGGTCAATCATCCATTCGCCGAATGAATCGGCCACATCAAGCTTGCCGATATACTTTGTAAGCACCTTGAACTTCTCGTCGCCCGCAGGGACAAACGCCAGCCATTCATCATAAATCGCGTGAAGCTCCTCTTCCAAAAAGGCGAGGGCTTTTTCTTTTATGTCGGCGGGAACGCCGTAGTAAGCCTCGGCGATAGCCCCCGTGATAGCGGCAATGGTATCGCTGTCGCCGCCGAGGGATACAGCCGTACGAATGGCGTCTTCAAAGGAGTCGGATTCTAGAAAGCACTTGATCGCTTGCGGCACAGTTTCCTGACAAGTTTCGTTAAAGCGATAGGACTGACGAATATTGTCAATCCCAAAATTCAATGGGTAATAATCACGCTCAATGCGCTCGTGTATTTCGCTTTTCAATGCGCCTTGGCGAGCCAAATAAATCGCAATCGTCACTGCGTTTGCGCCTTTGATTCCCTCGTTGTGGTTGTGGGTTACGGCGGTTACTGTTTCCGAGAGAGCTTCCGCCTCCAGCTCCGTAGCGGCGGCAAACCCCGCGGGACTGACCCGCATGGCCGCGCCGTTGCCGAAACTGTGATACGGCTCCGGGTGGTGGCCGAATATCCAACGGGAAAACATCCCGCCGTAGCCACAGTTCGGGTACTTGCGGCCGATCTCCTGCATATACTTCACGGTTAGGCTGGATAGAAGGGCATGATAGTCGCTCTCGGAGGACACCTTAACCTTGGCTGCTTCCATAATGGCCTTGGCGACGGCAAGTGTCATAATGCTGTCATCGGTAGCGAAGCAGCTCTCACCGAACAGTTCAAAATCCTTGCTTCTGTGATTATTAAACTCAAACCGCGACCCTACGATGTCGCCGACAATTGCTCCAAGCATTTCTATCCCTCCATTCAAACCAATATCTACTCTACTTTTGAGCCAACAATCTGCATTTTCAAGCCCTTGCTGTCTGTTGGGGGCAGATCAGGCAATGTGCAGAATCCATGTGTTATCCCCAATTCTCCGATGACAGCAAGACAAAGCGCGTCAAGAATATCGTGGAGACGATTTTTAACGGCAGCATCACCGGATACTTTGGTGAGAAGGCCGTCAAGGTCGGCGATTTGCGGACGCAGCAAGGAGATTCGGGCGCTCACCCCAGCTTGTTCCTTTTTGCTTTCCAAAACAGGAGCGCCGACATTGAGGATGGCAAACCCATATTCAGGGTGGCTTTCTACAAGCCTGTTTTTCCAAGCAGGATTGCTTTGTAAAAACGCATCCACTTCCTCAATTTTTTCGCAAATCGCAAAAGATTGTTTGCTGAGGCCTTTTCCCATCACAGCCTTGTTTGTGGCGTTAGCGCCTTCGTAATCGGCAGCATATACAGCCTGTCTGCAAGGGGTATTAAAGACGCTGGATGCTTTACCTTTTAGATGGTTTCTCAACATATTGTCAGGACGAATATCCGTATCGCTTTCCGGCAACCCAATCGGAATGTCGATTAGAATACTATCGGCATCGGAATACTCCGCACACAGCTCATGGATTGTGCGATACAACTGAATGCTGACTGCATCAGCCTTTATACACGCCGCAATCCAACCGCCCTTTGTTCCATCAATCCCAACACATTTGTGCGTTTTGCCCTCTCTGGACAACGAGTTAAACAGCCAAAGAAACTGATTTTCCACATCCCGAAATGGACGTTCAGAAAAATCCGGCCTGCTATGTATGATAGGCTTTGGCTCGTAAACCCGTTCATCCATCAACACGAAAAACTCATGCCATAGCATCGTATCATCAATTTGCTTTACAACAGCGTGTTCCGCATCCGTCGGAGAACGTCCATACACCTGATGGATCGTGCCTTGCAGTTTGTTTTCAATTTCAAGGTATGACGGCAAGTGCTTTTTGACGGGGCGCGTTATGTCAGATAGATAGGCCTCGCTTGCATCATGTAAAAGACAAGCAAGCTGTACCTTTCTGTCACATCCCATTGCCTGCGCTTCAAGGGCGCAATTAATGGAGTGCTGGGCAACGGAATAAAACCACTTAAAATGGCCGTTTGCCCGTGTCATCAAAGACAGGGCATGGGCTATGTCGGCAATGCGTATGTCCTCCGGCTTTGGGTCAAGCGGCGAGAAGGATAGCTTTGTATAAGTGGTAATGTAATCACCCTTCATATCAGCGCCTCCACTTTCTTGCCGCAAGCCTGTCCGTTTCTGAAATACGGACTGAGATTTATGAACAGCTTGTCGAGGGCCTCGTCATCCAGCTCGGCGGCATGAATTGCGTCAAGGAGTTCCTCTTGGCGCGGCTGCCCCAATGTAAGACGGTAAAGCGTGAGTACCTTTACCAAGCGTTCGTATACAAGGCGATCCTTACTGAGCGGATACATCGGTACAATACGCTCAATCTTCACCGCGTTACTGCCATCGTCAGGCAGACACCAAAAGGGGACTAAGTCGGAAAGGTCTTGCTTTTCGGCTTCACTGGCCGCATGAAACATCTCGTCCCAGACGTCGGTGTGGAACGCTATGCTTCCATACTTCTGTGCGATGCTTTGGCGGATCGCAAGGCACAGATAGCGGTTGATGCGCCCCTCGCGCTGCTCCAGATCAACAGGATTTGAGGGCAAGTTCCAATGGCATATTTTCCGGCAGTACAGGTGAAAGTCTAAGCCCTCCTGCCCGATTGATGTAGTTGCAAGGACAAAGGGCCTGAACGGTGAATTGAAAGCCAAGCGTATGCTTTCCGTCCGCTGAACATTTTTATCATCCAACCGAGCGTTAAAATAGCCTACGGCAAAATGGTTTCTCATCCTCGGCTTTGCCGATTGGCCGGAAAACGATTCGTAGGTATCCACCTGAACCGATGCCGTGCCAAGAAACGAGCCCTGCATGGATTCTAATAGGTCATCACCCTTCTCACCCAAGACATATGCCCACTCATCAAGGACAGCCTGCAAATTCCCCTCCGCACAGTAACGAAGGACAGCCTCATAATAAAAGTCATCGCTCTTTCCGTAGAGAACATCCAAAATGTCCATTGACTCGGTTTTGTTAAAAAGCGATACAAAGTTCTCCGCTAAGGTATCCGCCTGCTCATCGTTTTTAAACAGCCGATAGGCGCATACCGCAGGCGAAGCAATAGCTATGTTGGTAAAAACAGCCTCCGCGTTATGGGGGATGACGGACGGCATTTCTCCCTCAAAGCCGTCAAACAGGTGGTACATAACGTTGAAATAGTCTTTTGCGCTGCCGCGCCCCTCAGAAAGTCCATACTTAATTTTGATCTGCCCAAGCAGTGCGCGTACTTTTTTAGCGACATCTTTTTGAACAGAATCAAGGCCGCGCCCAAGATATTCAAGGGGATCGTAAAGCTCGCCCAGCTTCTTGCAGGGATACGATACAACCTTTTCCGCGTAGTCCCTTAGACGCACAACCACAATGCGGCGCTTGCGCTTGCTATCAGCTTCAAGGCTGTCGGCGGCGAAGTAACGTTTGGGTTTATTTTCTTTGTTCTCATTGATTTTTACACAGTTCAGCCGTTCCGCCTCATAAGACAGCATACTGGCAATCATACGGGGAACCATCTCCCAGCTTGAAAAAACAAGCACCTTTGAGAGAGGACTGCCGACCCGAAACACTCTGGCGGTTTTGTAATACGGCTTGCTCGGCGGCAGCCACAGCAATTTCTCCATGCACGACCTTCCACCGTCGAATACGGTGTCCATTAGGTATTGGAGCCTCGCATTGCCGGAGTCCACCTTCTTATAGGTATTCAAGTCGATTTTACGCAGCAGCATGGTCTTGTAATGCTTTAATAGCTGAGCGTTAGGCCTTGCCTTGTACTGCTTCACGATGTTTTCTTTCAGCTTATAGCTCTCCATGAATGACAAAAGGTAAGGCGCGGATTTCACATAGTCAACCGGCACATTGCCGATATTATATTCATTCAAAAACCTCTGCATCTCGGCAAAGGAGAGGATATCGTTCCGGCCAATCTCAATCTCTGCGGCTTTTGAAGCGTCGATCATCCCCGCCCTGAACCGCTCTGTGCGGCAAATACTGCCGTATAAGGCGTTTTCCGCATTGGACTTGTTGGCATAGAGGACGGTGAGCCTTTCGGTGTTTAGCTCCGAGAGGGAATGCGAAAAGTCTCGCCAAACGCTTTTGAACTCGGCGTTTTTTCGAGCGTCATACAGAAGGAAGTCCATCACCTGCATAAACTCCCGGTAGTGGTCAAAGGATTCATTCTGGCCGATTTCCTCAAGCGTCGAGTACGGCTTGTAAGGGGTTGCCGACAGAAGCAGAACCTTTGTGGCGCTGTCCTGCAAGAACTTCTTGGAGAGCATACCCGTTTCATCGTCGGCCGGGGCGATTAAATCTCGAAAACGCTGAAACTCATCCATGATAACAAGATCCGGCTCTAACTTATCAAGGCTGATCTGCGCAAAGATGCGGCGAAGCGAATTGATCATGTCGCGGCTGCGCCATCTGTCCTCCGGGGCGGCTTTATGGCAGACAGCCTGTATTTCACGGATCATCCCGTTTGGGATTGCCTGATTCAGAGCCGCCATCATGATGGAAATGTACCCGCTTCCATTTTCATCACAGGACACAACCTGTCCTTCATACAGGTTGACAAAGTAATCCCAATTTTTTAGCTCATAATAACGCATGAAGTCCGAAAACCCGGATAGCTCCCGAAATGCCGGAAGGCGGCGCAACAGGACGAACATTAGCGCACGTTCCTCTTGGTTTCCACAGCCCCCTGTCATCGAAAAGGAGGTTGCGGGGGTAAGGGGAATGAGCTGCTGAAAGCTGTGGTCTCGGCCTTGATTTTGATATATCTTCAAATGCTGCATGGACAAACGGCTCTCCGATACTCTCAAACAGTCCTCGTCACGAATGCCCAGCTTTTTTGAGTTTTGGTTGGCAATGTTAATGTTGGAGCAAATATATACGACCTTAAAATGCTTGTCGCCCATCTTCCTGTGCCAATCCGACACCTTACCAACAACTGCGCGCGCAACAATGGTCTTGCCAAGACCGACCTCATCGGCGAGCAAAACCCGATTCTGCTTCTCTTTTTCAAATATTTCGACGATCCGTCGTGCCGTCGCTTCTTGAAAATCCTTCGGTCTCATCTTATCATCCTCTTTGCGATTTCCTTAAACGGCTGGTACATCGCCACAAAATCGCCTACAATATCGTCACCCAGCTTGCTCATCAGGTGATCAAGGTCGAGCAAGCGGGAGGGGTTATTTACGGTGCAGCTTAACATTCTCTCATAGAGTGCGGCGGGAATGACAGCCTGCGGCGTGTCGGCGTCGTCCAAAAGCTGTTTTGCCAGTTCATATTGCTCAAAGCAGCTCTCGGAGTAGTTATCCGAAAGCATGAACGAAACATAGGCCAAAAACCCGTTTTTATCTTGGATGATGCTTTTATAAATTGCCTGATCGCGGCCTTCGGGAATGCCGACCAAAGTGACTTTTGTTACAATCTGCTTATCCTCAATTTTTATGATAAAAAACTCGCTCAGTTCTTTTAGCAGCATATCCGTAAAAACAAGTCCATCTGTCAACGGGGCAAAGCTACCCGCCCGAAACAATGGAGCAATATATACCGCCTTTTCTAAGGGCTTTCCATTTGTCCGCAGAGTAATAGAGAAGCGTTCGCCATCGGCGGTGACGGTTGCGTTTTTTATACTGCGCAGCGCCTCACGGAAGGACTTGTCCAAAAGGCTCGTATCTTCCGCCTGTTCTTCCGTTTCAATGTCCGCAATGCGCTCAAACGGGCAGCCGTCCTCCGGCAATAGTTCTTTGAGCAAGGCATCATAGCTTGCCATATACGGCTTGTATTTCAGCTTCAGCAAGAATTCAACATTGTTATAAAAGGCTTTATCGGAGGCGTTGGCTGACCCGACATACAGGAAGTTTCCATTGCCGCCGCGCGTAAAATATAGTTTGGCATGAATATCGCACCCTTTTGGCTCAGCCTCGCCCTCGGACATGATTTCATTGTCCATTACAATGTCCTTCGTAATATAGACATCATCATACAGACCAATGATCTTTCGGTTCAAAGAACTCTTGCGGGTAAAGAGGGTTTTCCTGTACCTCGCATTGTTCGCCAAGTTCCCGACCATATTGGAGCTTAAAAATGGCGAGAAAACAATGAGATCATTGCAGCTCTCAAAAAGCCCTGTGCTTTCTGCCGCGCCGGGTGTGATACCGAGCGGAAGAAAATCATAGTCCTCAAATCGGTCGTCCAATTCAAACCGTTTCACGCGCATAATATCCTCAGCCAAAGCGAGTAGCTTCTTTCTCTTCTGAGCTCCGGCATATTTGGCGGTGAACTGGAGCATATCCGAAAGCGGCTTGTTTTTACTCAGCTTTCGATTCCCAATTTTGCCTGTCATCTCCACGGCATAGTCAAAGCTGCGGTCAAAGGTGAGGTTCCGACTGAGAACAATCAGCTTTATGTAGGAATCGCCCGCATCATTGGTGTATTTGATAAACCACATTTTCGGGTGAAAGCTGTTCATCCCGCTGAGATCGACTTCAAAAACGCTGTTTTCCAACAGAGCGAACACACTGCGGATATTGCGAGGGAGGGCGATGCTTCCGGCATTGCAGAAGATGGCGATCTTATCGCTGCTTTTTCTGATGGCTTCCAATAGGAAAAAGGGATTGTCGATTAGTCCTGTATCCATATCATCATCCAGCAGCCCCAGAGACACGGGAACACCCAATAAGGCTTCCAAGTCGAGGGAATAGGTAAATGCGACAGCAAAATCGACATCGTAGCCGATGTCCGGCGTCAGCAAACCGCCGTAGTCAAGGCGATTCTCTTCATAGTCAAACAGAGTTCTGGCCATACCTATCCCTCCAATCCTCTCAAAATATCGTTTACAATCGTGTACGCTGTACCATAGCGATAATTTAGCAAATAATCGTGTACCGGCTTGTCATACCGATACTCTTGCGGCTTGCCCAGCTTCGCCCGCTCCCGCTTAATGGATTTCTCGCGCTGGATAATCAGCCTGTCAACGGCCTGGTCATTTCCTGCCTTAGAGACCTCATAAAATTCCTTCAAAAACGCATTGGTAAGCAGGTTCCCATTTATCCTCGAAAGAACGTCCGATAAATGAAAGCCGTCAAAATCAAAGGTTCCCTGCCATTCGCGGTATCTCTCGGTTTGGTCTGCATCCTCGCCGTTTGAAAAAATCACATTGTAGCGGGTGTGCGCGCCCGAAATAAAATGAGCGAAGGCCTTCGCAAGCTCAACGGAACGCCGCAGATCATCCGGCAGGATTTCCTCATTGATGTCTTGGAAACTCGGAAACAGACACTTCTCTCTTAACATGAAAGCAAGCAAGGAAGCGCGAGACCCGACAGCCGTGGTCATCTTCTGATACAGATACTCGGCCTCCGTTTTGGTCAGTTCTATCGCCGCCTCGGTCATGATTGCATAGTCTGGCGTGATGCTCGAAAACAACGGCATATTTTCGTTACCCGCTGTTTCATCGTCAAACCCTTCGGTGCCGCCTGATTTTGCTTCGGTCTTAATTTCAACCGAATTTCTGCGCAGCTGTTTACCATAAATGATATTGCAAACATTGGATATGGACAGATGCTCGTCCCTTAAAATCTCAAAGGTTCGCATCCCGTTCCAATAAATACTTGAGGATTTCACCTTCACCGATTTTCCTTGCTTATGCGCCCGAAGGCCGATCACGCCGGTGGTATCCTCGCTGTTTTTAATAAGCGTGGGAACAAGCAAATCCTCCTGCCTGTGCATCCACGGCAATATCTCGCTGCTGCGCTTAAAGCTTTGCCGCTCCGCCATTGCGAACAAATATGGGAGAAGCACAAAGTATTTGGCTCTCGTTTGAAGCGTTGAAATGCCCGGAAAGAGAATATCGGCATACCCGTCACGGACCACACCAATCCCAAGCTCGTCCAGCGCGGTGGATTCCTCAAGCATTTTTAGAGTCTGTATGATCTTGTTGCGTTCACTGCGCGAAAAATCTATCCATCCAAGCTGCATGGCTTACCCTTCTTTCGTGTTATTTGAATGCCAAGGCACCGCCGTTTTGCGGGATTCCCTCAATGTCGATGCCGTTGACCCTGCTAAAGTGAGCTAAGAACTCCCCGGCGAGGGCTTCCTGCGCCGTCCCCTTTTTGATTGCGGTAATGTCCCTGAGAATCTGAGCCGCTTGTTCATCAGACAAGTATCTGTGAAGTCCCGACCCGAACTTAACCACATCGGGGGCATTGGGGCAGGAGTAGTAGTTCCAAAATCTTAGCTTTTGCGCCTCGTTCGGCATCATTTCGATTTTATAGCGAGAAGTAGTCGATACATACCCTTCCTCCCGCGCATCGCCCTCATATGTATCATCCACCAAGAAAACAGCAAAGATGAATCTATTTTCCTCCGGCTCATTCGGCAATCTTGTGGTCAGCACGGCCAGGCTGTTGATCTGAACCTGTTTTAGCTTCATGGGCCGCCCTTTATTTTCACCTGTATGAGTAATACCCGCAAAGGCGCTCCAATCACGCAGCATGGCACTTTCATAGCAAACAGACCCGTCCCGGTTAAAAACATCTTCAAGCTCAGAGTAGGACGAGATCATTCCGTCATAATACTGGCGGCAGGGCGAATCCGGCGATGAGCACCAAACATGATTCTTTTCTTTTATGTTATAGCGGATGACCGCCTCGGAGCATACGCCATGAAAGCCGATCCGCTCCGATGACTTGCCGCCATTGCAATAATTACATTTGAAAGCGATATTGGCGCGTGGGTAAACCCTTTCTTTTGGCTTTGTTGGTACAAAGCGTTTTTCAGCCACTTTTTCTCTTTCAAGCAATGCGACACTATCTTTTTCATGTTGTAGCAGTTGTTTTTGGGCCTGCGCTTCTGCCAGTTCATTTTGGATAGCGGTGTGAAGCGTTTCGTCTTTCGCCCGCAAAAACACCTGAAATGAGTCGGGATATATGAATCGCTTCTCACTCTCGCCAAACAGAACGGAAAGATAGCCTCCTGTATGGTCTATCACCTTTCCCTCGCCGAATGTCTTATGAATGACAAGCTGACCTGCCAGATTCATAAAATCCCTCCTTCCGGAGAGGTTCAGATACCTCCCCTTATAATCATTATACCAAAAATAGTGTCCAATGGTACGGACAGTAATTTCATTCTGCGGAGTATCTCCGTATGCTTTTTTCCGCAAGCTCTCTCATAGCCACAATCAAGCTGTCAGGTTCCTTTATCTCGGCGCAATCGCCAAACTGGAACACCCATGCCAGAAATACCGGGCTGATCGACACATGAACCGAGATTTCAAACCAGCCGTCCGTGGAAGGGAGCATGAGGACATCCTTGCCAAAATGGTCGAGCACTACATTGACAAGGCTCTTATCAAATGCCAACCTTGCCCGCACAAGCTCTCCGTCGTACATACCGAAGGCGCGCTTTGCGTGCTCGGCAATATTAAACTTGTCCATATCAAACGAGTCGCCATCCTCATCCAACACCTCAACGCCGCTCATTCGGTCAACCCGGTAATGTGTAAAATCATCATATTTTGCGCTGTAAGCGATCAGATAGTAATTGTCGTTGTTCCAACAAAGGCTGACAGGGGTAGTGAGGTATAATTCTCCCCGCCTCCGGAAAACCCGTTTCTTCTTAACATCATAGTCAAAATACTGGAAGGCGATTTTTTTGCCTTCGCCGATGGCATGATGGATCTGATCGATGCTGTAATAGACTGTTTCATTGATAGTCTTTGCACGATCTGCCACAAAAACCTGACGGCGAAGCTGTTTGGCCTGCTGGCTGCTTGTGAGCGAGGAGAGCTTTTTTATCAGTTCTTCGCTTTTCCTCTTGGTAATAAAGCGACAGCTTTGCACGGCGTCAACCAGTAGCTTCAATTCCGGCAATTCAAACTGCCGTTCGGCAATGTAATACCCGACCGTCTTGCCGCGCTGCATTTCAATATCAACACCGAACTGCCGTAAGAGCTCCATGTCGCTATAAAGGGATTTGCGCTCTGCCTTGATATCATATCCGGCAAGCGACTCTACGATTTCAGCAATCGTCATGGGTACTTGTACATCAGTCCGTTCAAATAATATCTTCATCAGATACAGGAGCTTCAACTTTTGGTTTGATGAGCTTGCCATACTGCGGCCTCCTTGAGCATCTTATTTTGTACTGCAATGTTTTCTCAAACTCCAACACCTTATCCTTCGTGGTGCAAGAACGCTATCTAAACTTGAGCGAAGCGTGAACGGCAATATCACATTACCATTACTTGCTTTGCTGGTGGAGCAGATCGGCGATTTTCCATATAAAATCGTATTTTTCAGACATATTAAAAATCATTTATATCGATTCCTTTTTCAAGTAAGCGCTTATAACGTTCGTAGGACAGAACTACTGCTATCGTCTTTCCGTGTTTTAGTATTTCGGCCACCTTGTCCTCTTCGACCAAGCTTCGTATCAGCTTCGAGGATTGACCGCGATTGAACTCGGCTATGTTAAGTTGCTCCATCGGTACTTTGAATTTCACTTTTTTATCAGCCAATAGCTCCACCGCCTTTCACACTTATGCAGAATCAATTATATCATATAGTAAGTATAATTCCAATAAAAAAATAGATACTATATATTAATGTTAATATATTTTGTAATAGTAATTACTTTTATAGATATTATTTTAGAAATTGATAGTTGTAATGGCAATAACAGGGAGTGCGCATATACACCTCCATTAAAATCCCTCAGTCTTTCCGATGTTTCCAAAGTGTATTTTTCAATCATACCCCTTTATGCCACCAAAACAAGTGGTTCTCATCTGAATATACCGCCTACATAAACTTCTTTTCCACTTTTTATATCAGTTCACCTGAGTAGTTCAAGGGGGCTGCAAAATGGACTCCACCCCCGTCCACTGAAAAGATAGGGCAGAACAGGGCAGAAATTGACCTACAACTTCTCTTATCTGTTTTGATAAATTGTGGATGGGCATCTTTTCAAATACTGCAAAATGAATGGGGGCGCTCGCCTTTTTCTGTGTTGAAAGTGCGGCTGAGACGGGTTCGCTTTTTACCTCTGCTCCTATTTGTTTTTCCTGCTTTTCATTTTTCAAATAGTCAAAGGTGATATGAACCACTTCGGTATTATGCTTGCCTGTCTCTGATTTTGGAGTAACAGGCTCTATGTAATCCTCATGAGCAAGGACATTATCATCGTCAGGCGTAGGCATCTGCCCCACGAAAAGCAAGGTATACAGATTGGAACTTTGCCCACGGTTTTTTTCACGGAAACGTGCTTCCTTTTGAATGTAGCCTGCGTCAGCCAGTTCCTTCAGGGCACGCTTCACCGTCGAAACAGATATATGAAGCTGCTCGGCCATTGTAGGAATCGCCGGAAAACAGGTTAGGTCTTTATTCGACCGGTCGATCAGGTAAATTAGTATAGAAAGGGCACGGCTTTTCAGATTACTGGCATATGCTTGTTGTTTCAATTCCGCTTGCTTGGTCATCATCAAAATCCTCCTTACGCCGGGGCGTTATGCCCCGGCGATATATTTTGTCATCATCGTTTTGTACTGCTTGGAATTACTCATGCTGTCCGTAGGTTCGGGCTGATAGTCCAAAAACAGCACCTTATGAAAATCGTTATGCAGAATGCCAGCATAGTCGCTTTTAACCGCCTCATGGGTAAAGGGGCAGAGTACATAGGCATCTATGGTATCCAACCGTTTCAAAAGCCGCATGGAGTTGGGCAGCTCATAGGGCTTTGTGCCGCATACGAGCAGCAGCAGACCCGCATCCTTCGCCTTTTCATTTGGATTTGGCTGATAGCCAAAGTCATGGATGATAAAATTCACCGGTTCTGCCGCTGGCACAGTACCGTACCGGACACCATCCAGCCGCCAGCCCCCGCCAGCCGGTTCCATTTCATAGGCGGCCGCCATGGTGGTTAAGATACCGCTTTCATTCTCCTCCACATAGCAGACAGAAGCCCCCACCGCCGCCAGCCATGCACAAAGACCGATTGCTGTTGTGGTTGCTCCCATTCTCGGCTGTGAGGAAAGCACGGCGACATGGATATTCTCGCAGTCAAAGCGATAGGTTTTCCTGCCGCCTGCTTTTTTCGTGCGTTCCTTGGCAGCATAACGAGCCATGCCCTGTTCGCTCAGGCACTCTAAAATCTCACGCTGGATTTCTGCAATATCAGTAGAGCAGACGATATTGCCCACACCGCTTTCCAGCAGAGAACGGAACAAAGAGCTGTCCTGTAAAAGCCCCTCGCAGATTACGCTGATACGGGGATTATACATGGTCAGAAATTCTTCTATGGCCTGGGCAAATTCTTCGTCGCTGTCCCCAAAGGCAATGCGATCCAGAACCACCTCGCTCACATGAGAGAAGTTTCGCATATCGTAGACGATAAATTGCTTCAGAACAAAATTGCCCACCATTTTCTTGATGGGCATTTCGCTTTCAGAATTGTACCAACCGGCAAAGTCCAGCAGATTGGTGTGCTGTGTAGATGAAAGGTATAAAATCATATTTAGCCTCCTTGTCAGTTTCCAATCGCCCAAAATGGGCCGCCTGCTGCGGCGCCTTTCCGGGCTTCGTTCATAATCAGCGACAGATCCCACTCCTGATTGCTGCGCCTATGGCTGGCGGGATCTGCCACAAGGATTTTGCCCTCGGCGGTCACTCCCCTTAAAACAATAAAATGTCCCCCTGTGGTAAAATGCCCCTTGCTCATTATGGCGACCACCAGCTTGCCGCCGGATAGAGCGTCCACAATGTCCTGTGCGGACAAATCTCCCTCGCAGGATAGTCCGTACCCTTTGGCGGCGCCGGGTATCAGGCTGTGGTAGGAACCGTTGCCCTCGCAGCGGTGTCCGTTTTTTACAGACCAATTTGACAATTCAACCGGGTCATGCGCCGTTCCGGTCAAGGTGGAAATCACAATAGACATGGAGGTAGGGCCGCACCCAGCCTCGCCAATGGTGCTTGACTGGCCGTACAGAACATTCGCCCAGCGTTCATCAAGCTGGTTGTAATAAACCACCTCCATGCCGCCGTCTGTAAACACAACCCCCTCGTAGGACTGTCCAATGCCCTCCATATAATCCTGCTCGTGAATACCCAAGGTCTGATTGTAGCCATACTCCTTTTGAAAATCCTCCACCACTGACAATTCATCACCAATCAGCCACTGCGCCAGTACAGAAAAGGGACTGGTAATCAGGTAGAGGATTAAGGCGATGAGCATTAAAAAAGCAACTGCCGGGCCTAAGATGAGAATGAGCAGGCGCTTCCGCGCCTGCTCATCCGTTACGGCCTGTGCCGCTATCTGCGCCAAAATCTTGGCGGTCAATGGGTCTACTGCCATCAGCGACCACCCGCCTTACCCATATACATCATCTTGTAGTCAGGAATCTCAAAGTTGATGTGCAGGCGTTTCGCCCCTACCATAAAGAGGGCGTGTCCACGCTTCCGAGCCAGCAAAAGTTCCTGTTCGGCTTCGGTGAGGTCGTAGAGCTTGGCTGTTTCCTTTAGATTGGGGCCGTCTGTTCCCATCAGGAGCTTATAGCACGGGATGTCAAGAAGTGCCTGCCCATACTGCTTGATGCTCTCAGATAAGAAGTCGATAACGCTATGGGAGATAATGACCAAGGCAGACTCGTATTTCCTTGCACGTTTCATGGCATTTCTCAGATAAACAAGGGATTGCGGCACTTTTTGGTCGATCATCAAATACGCCTCGTCGCAAATCAAAAGCACCCGTTCATCCCGGTTTCGGCTCATCTGCTCCCAGCAGTATGTCAAGAGGTTAAAATACTGTGTTCTCTTGATATTATCGCTGGTTCCTTGGAGGGCATTGGTGTCCAGACAAACGAACCGGCTTTCGCTTTTAATGGTAGTGTGGCCGTTCCAAATAAAGCTGTCTGAGCCTTCGGCAATGTCATAAAGCAGCAGAGAAAGGTCGGCATAAGCCTGCCTGTCCTGTTCGGTATCCGCTTTTTCTTTTACCAACTTATACAGATCGGAAAAGATGGGAAAGTCCTCCGGCGAAAGTGCCGCCACGTCGGTGTCCCATGTGATGTTGAAATTCCGGTACAGCTCCACAAGGCTCTTTTTAAGGACCGCCTTTTGCATATCGGTCAGCGACGGAATATAAAGGCTGAAAAAGATTTCAAGGTTCTTCATGTGCAGGGCAAGATCGTTCATGCCGTAGCCTTCATCACGGTACAGCCGGTCGGCTTCATTTTCCTGCTCATCATCACGGGGGGACGGGCGGACCTGGAGAGGATTGAACCGGCCACCGGCGCCGCCCACAGCGTTGACCCAATCGCCGCCGCAGCCGAGATTATAGCAGAGGTCTTTATATTCACTTTCCGGGTCGATTACAATAATTTTTGTGCCTTTCATGTACTCGGACATGATGATATGTTTGATGGCGGTGCTTTTGCCTACGCCGGAATTGCCCATAATGACAAAATTACTGTTTGTCCTATCGCTGCCGCGCCGCCAGATGTCCACAATAACAAGGCTGCCGCTGGCGTCCAGTGCAAGGTAGTAACCCTCTCCGTCATTGAAACCGGAGCTGGCAAAAGGAAAGCCGCCCACAAAGGTGGACAGCGGCACGATTTTTTGCAGGATGCTTTCAATCTTTCCGTTGGTGGGAAAAGACGGGGAAAGGTGCTGAAAGCACTCCTTTTGCAGATTGGGGATGACACGCATTTTACATTTGAGAACGCTGATGATACTCTCCGCACGGCGGCATACCTTTTTGAACGTGCGCTCGTCCTTGGCAATCGGCATGACGGACACGCTCATCAGCCCCACCGTTTCCCCTTCACGGTCGATCTGCATGATAATTTTTTCGCCGTCCTCGGCAGCTTTTTCCGCACGCTGACGAGATAGAGGGTCTTTGGCGCCCTCTGCCAGTCCTCTTTGCTGCACCACACTTCGGGAGATGGCATTGATGAGGGTAGCATTGTCCACCGGCTTAAAGCCAATGGATGCAATGGTTGAGGGGATATTGGTTATTTTAGAAAGCCACTCCGTTTCCACCTTTTGCGGATAACGGATCAGCCCGTAAATCTTACCGAGGTTTTCCCCCACGGAAAGGCTGTTCTTGGTAAACTCCAGCCCCACAGGGGTAATCACATTGAGCAGGGCGGCATTTATAATATCCCGTTCCTGTATTGCTTGTTTTTTAGGCATAAATGTCCTCCTTTAGCATGGGAATACCGGCCTCAAAATCCGTATCCTCCAAGTGGGTATAGGAGGGGTTGTTGACAAGGTTCAAAAGCCGCACGATTTCCTTTTCCGTCAATATGTCACAGCCGACTCCATTGGTGGTAAACTTCTCCGCCAGCAGGGATGCCCGTTTGAGCAAATCCTTTTCCACGCCGTCCTCATAGCGATCCCAAAGGGAAATATAAAACTGGCGCTCGACAATTTCGCCGGACAGGGCAAAGCTGCTCATCTGTAAAATCTCCTGCCGCAAAAGCTCTTTCCGCTTATCATCAGCGGTCTTTAACATTCCCTGCATATCAGAAATCAAGGGCGAAATATCCACAGGGCGGCTTACCGCCATAAACTTGAACGGATACTGAATGTCCGAAAGCTCGGCGGTGATTTGCTTGATCAGGTTGTTTTTTTCGGCTTTGCTGTATAAGTCAATGCTGATTGCATGGACACGCAGATAGGTCAAAACCAAACCATCCTTGGTGTATAGGTACTTGTCTTTCACATCCCGCACATTGATAAACTGCTGTGCAGTCTGTACGGAGATTGCCGTTTCGTCTGATACCGGCCGTTTCTTCGCCGTTTTCAGGAACAAAAGCAAAAGACCGCCACCCACAAGGGTGACGGTCAGCATAATAATCGGGAATAAAAGTCCCTCCATTTATCGTTCCTCCATTTCTTCCTCGTCCGGCTCTGCCTGACGGTCTATCAACTCACGGTAACGGCGGCGATCTTCCTCTGCCTGCGGTGAGTCCAGATATTCCTCAAAGCGCATATAGCCACGGGCAGACTCCAGCTTATCCGCAAGGCCGGTGCTGTTCTCATAAATAGTAAGCAGCCTGCCAAAATCCTTTATATTCCGTTCCTCGGCATGGGCAAGCAGCTTTTTAACATTGTCAATCCCTACATCAAGATCGATGGTGAAACTGCCCATGGTGCGATACCATGGGCAGTTGGGGTTGTAGGTCATCTGAAAATCGTTGCGGTCAAGGTCGATGATAAACCGCATTTCAAAATTGCTCCGATTCTGAAAATCCTTCAGGCATACTTTCATTTCCGGTAAAGAGATCGCCTGAAAAAACATATCTGAATCCTGCAAACGCTCCGGCTGATACTTGCCATCATAGTCCAGATGCTCAAAGATATGTGCAATGGACTGTGGCTGCGGGAGCTGCTCCTGCAACTGTTTTGCCTGTGTCAGACGGAGCAGGGGCGATAAGGCATTTGCCCCGTGATGGGCGGTAAAATAATAGCTTTCGCCTTGTTCGTGCAAGAGAAAAACAGCTCTGTTTCCCATAAGTTCCTCCTATCGCACAGGGCGAATGTGCCAGTCGCTGAAAAGTGAATCCCGGATGGTCAAATCGTCCGTCAGGTTGATTTGCAGCATTCCGGCCGGTGTCCATGCGTCTAAACACTCGGCATAGGTCGTATATCGTCCGTCAGGGAACCAAACCGGCGAAAAGTGACAGGGACGGCCATAGGTGCTGTACTTGTTTTTCTGAAATTCAAAGGTGCTGGAATATCCTGTATTTAGCCGTTTCAGCAGCCGCCAATAAGCCGTGTAGTTAAATTCAGGGAAGTACGCCACCACATTCTGCGCACCGGTGATGTGGCTGCTGGGTGCGGAGGAACGGACCTGTGCCGACACATTGGCGTTTAGTCCATATCCGCTTTTCATTGTCTTGCCGGAAGCCGTAGGCGATTTTGCATCCGGCTTAGTCTGCATCTCGGCGGTCAGGGTAGCCGAATAAGAGAGCCAGGCATATTCCCACCAGCCCTCATCTACCCACCAACCGCCGCCTTCGCCGTCACTGTACCACACCCAATACTCATGCCACCAGCAGTCCCATTCTCCCCATGTGAGGGAGGTCACGTTCGGCTTGCTGGGCTTGGCTGGGATGGAAAATCCATCATTGCGGTCATTGGCCTGCGGATCGGGCGGCGGGTTTTTATCAAGGTCTACAATCTGTGCCACAATCTCGCTGCTGCTCACAGAGCAGTTGCTGGAAACAGTAATGGTGATATATCCCGGTTCCTTGGGGGTACGCCATTTCACCCACGCAAGCTGCGAACCGCCGTCAGGGATATAGATGCTGTTATGTGAATAGGTTCTGCCGTCGATGGCGAACCTTGCGTATGCGGGATTATCCGGCGTTTTTTGTGAGCCGGTCGAAAGCGTAACGGCCGTGATTACTTCAGTATCACAACGGTAGGTCACATTACTCTCCCTTGGCGGTTCAGGGTCAGGAGCAGAAAAGCGAATAATTCCCAACCCCAAGTTTGCAATAATGGTTTCATCATTCTGCGCCTGTGTGGTAGAGCCGCCCCATGCAGGAAACCCTAAATCCGGGGTTTCAAGGAACATGGACAGCGGCAGATTTTTGTGAGATAGGGATACCATCTTGCTCCGCAGACCGTTTCCCACCTGTTTGTTGTAAAGGGCGGCTTCGGTGGCAGTCATGGCAAACATGACCCCGGTGTACTTAAAATACGCTACCGGCTCCAAAAGAATTTTGTAATCCCCACCGATCAGGGTGTCATAGTCAAAGCCTGCGGCATTGGCTATGTCCCGAATAGTTCCTTCACGGCAGAAGTAGTTTCGGATAGCCGTAATATTGCTGGAACCATTTGAGCTGATAATGCGGGGCATGGCATTTGCTGGCTTAAAAGATGTATAGCCGTTTTGCTTTGGTGACAGTGTAGAACCATTTTTATAGCCAATTTTGTTTTGATATTGAAAGTGAATGGCTATATCGCCATTTGCGCCATTCGACAAATCAATCGGCGTTGATACAGGTGTGTTGTCGCTGTCACGAACAATCGTAATGCGTACACCATCACGCCCCGGCGTCCATGAGTTCTGTCCGGTTCCCTGTCCCATACCGCCACCGCCGCCGTCAATGTTGGGGTCAGCGGCAAAGGCAGGGACGGATAAAGAAAAAAGCATTGCCAGTAAAAGCAATGCACAAATCAATCGTTTCAAGTTTCCACCTCCAAAAAAAGAGGGATACAGCCAATCAATAGCTGTATCCCTCTGAATAGGTTATTCCGTTTTACATATCGCCAACCGGTTCGCCGGTTCCGGCGTTGGGGGCAGTTTTTGTTTCGTTTTCTTCGCCGCTATCTTCAATCCAACCAAAGCCCGGAACGTAGATTGCGCCATCTGAACGCTTTTCTCCACCCTGCGGCTGCTCCTGCTTAGGTTCGGTCTTAGGAGAATTGGCTGGCGGAGGACTGGAGGGAGGAACGGCCTCTGACGGTGACTTTGGTTTTCCATCAGACGGCTTGCTTACCTGTCCCTGCGTTTCAGTGCTGGCAGGCTGTTCCGGTGTTTCTGACGGCGTGACCTCAGATGTGTTACTGTCCTGCTTGACCTCCGGCGTTGTTTGCGGCTTAATTTCTGGCACAAAAACCTCAACCTCGGCAGGGGGCGTACTCCCCACAGGGGTTTCCGGCGGCTGACCGCCCATATTGCTGATATAATAGAAAAGTCCTCCTGCAAGGCAGACTGCCACAAGGGACAATGCGGTGATAACCGCTTTTTTCTTGGCTGTATAATTCTTTTTCATATGATGGCCTCACTTTCATATTGTTATGAATGGTTCAGCCCTATTTACCCGTATCGCTGTTTTTACCCAACTTCATTATATCCTGAATCTTCCTGCGCGTCCAGACATTTCAGCGGGCAGCAATCGTCTTTAGAATTTGGGCATATAGGCTGACCGTGTACGCAATTCCATTTGAAGCGGCGGGAGATTGCCCCAGCCAAAGGATAAAGGGATTTCAATGGTAATACGGGCGTCCGCTTCCAGATTGTTGTCGGCGTTCCCCGGTGTCAGGGGTGCGTTGGACAATTCCACAGAAAGCCCCGACAGGCGGTATTCGTAACCCTCCGCCTGCCGCTTGATGTGGTAGCCGTCCTGCTCATCCGTGCCAAGCAGATTGTCAAGGCGGTAATACACATCATCATAGTCAAGGTTCTCCTGCCAGCTATCGCCGGACAGGATATAACCACCGGAGTACCCCTCACGCAGTCCGTTATAGGCTTCGTCATAATTGGTGGTGACTACGGTGATGACCGCCTGCTGGAGTCCGTCACGGACACCCTGCACGATGATCCCCAGCCTGAAAAACTCCGAAACGGCGCAAATCAGAAGCAGCAGCCCTAAAATCAGGGCAACCGTCAGAGGTGTAGAGCCGCCCTTTCTGTCTTTTATTATTTTTTTCAGTCGCATAAGCTCCGCCCCCTTTACTTGTAATAGACTTCGGATTTCCCGGTTGCTTTGGCGTGAAGCTCAATGGGGAACGGACCAAAGATGAAAAAGCCGATGTCCACCGTATCGGTCAGAACCACCTCAATATCTCCGTTAAGCTGTACCTTTCGTCCGCTGTAATAGTCACAATCCCAACGGATATCCGGGTCAAGGCCGGTCTGCTCCTGCATATCCAAAATACGGGACTCCACGCTGGTGCTTCCCTTGATTTCCGCTTCACGCACAATCTCTGCGGCGAAAATATCAAGCTGCTGTTTTGTGGTAAAAACCGGAAACAGGGAAACGGCGAAAGATACCACCAGCAGCAGGCAGAGAATGCCCACAGCCACATCCAAATAACCCTCGCCTCGTTTTGATTTCAATGTTTTCAGCATAGCCGCACCCCCTAAAACATTCCCGACATGGCGCCGAGAATCTGATACCCCATGACACCCATATACAGGAGCAGCATACAGCCAAGGAGCAGGAAGGAAAACTTGCGAATTTTGGGCGGGCGTTCCATTGCCAGCCGCTTTAGCCTTTGCAATTCCAGTTGCTTGAGGTCATGAGATAGCATTTGGAAAAATACCACGCCATCATCACCACGGAGTACACCAATCAATCCCCGCACAATATCCGACAGCATGGCACTGGACACTCTTGCCTCGAACCGGGTCAATGCTCCCTCATAATTGCCGGTGCGCATATCGGAGGTGGTGATGGCAAGTTCGTTTTTCATGGCTTTTCCTGCGTTCTTCTGATAATGCTCCAAAATGGAAAGCACATCACGGCTTGCTTTCAGCTCCTGTACCAGCGTAGACACAAAACGGGGCAACTCGTATTCAATGTCCTGCTTCCTTGCTGTAATGAGCTTTTCCGCCTTGGTGCTTTCCGTGAAGTACACGGCAATCCCAATAATCACGAACACCGGCGACAGAATCGGCAAAAACAGCAGGCATGGAATGACACCTGAAAAAATCAGTCCTGCCTTTACGATTGCCTGTGCCGCATAGACCTCAGCAGTCATGGGGATTTCAGCGGATTTCAGAATGGCGGTTAGCTTGCGCTTTTTGTATTCGTCCATAGGCAGGATTTTTGACAGCTTAACCGCCAGCTCCATGATAAAGGCGTCGGAATCCCGCGCCTGCTTTCTCGTCTTTTTGCCCATGCCGAGAATCACCTTAGTCGCCTTGTAGGTCGGAACACTGAGAAGCTCCGCCAAGATGAGATAAAGCCCTGCGGTCAGAAACAGGGCAAAGAGAATTAAAATCATATTCTGCATTTTTATCGCGCCTCCTATCGCTTATATTCAATGGGGCGCGTGTGCTTGGCAACGGCGCCCACCGATACAAAAATCATTCCGGCGCAGATGGCAAGCAGTATCTTCCCAAAGTCGGTAAACATCAGGGTGTGATACCAGTCCTTATTCAGAAAGTACATCAATGGGATGCTGCCCAAAAGGAGCACCACCATCGTGATATACTCTTTGACCGGCTCAAACAAAAGCAAGTCCAATTCAGCCGATACCACACGCATATCCGACAGCTTGGCGACAATGGGCGGCAGAATGTTTTTCAAGTTGTAATCATCCTGACACGCTATCACCGCGTCCACCCATTCATGGAAAACGCTGTTGTCAATTCCGGCTTTCAAGCCTTCCAAGGCTTCCTTGGTATTGGAATTGATGAGCTTTGCCTGCAACAAGAAGCCCCGGAACACCTCGGCCACCGGGGGATTTAGGTACGGCTGGTTTTCCTCAATGGCACGGATAATCGTATTTTTCCCCCGAAGGTAGCTGGTGGTGATGATGGACAGGGCCGTTTCCAGTTCGGTGTTGATCTGCTTCTTATGCCTGCCTGCGGTCAGCTTCACATAATAGAACGGCAAAAGCGCAAATCCTGCCGCCAGCACCGGCACAAGAAAGTTGTTTTTCATGGTGAGGGCAATCATAGCCCCCACCACAAACAGAAACATGGACAGGATGCAGAGTACCGTAAATTGCCCGCTTTTGCCGGTGATGCGTAAAATCTCCTTGGTTTCAAGGAAAAGCAGCTTCAGTCCTTTGGGCTGCTTGTTCTTTCGGCTTCTACTGATCCTGCTTTTGAGTGTGGTGTTTCGGGGCCTCACATAATCCGCAAGTCCCTCCAAAAAAGAAAAGGGCGATAACGAAAGCAGGATAAAACTGCCCGTTACCGCCAATAAAAACGCAATCGTTATGAGTATTGTCACTGTGTCAAACCTCCATTTCCTCTAAATCTTCCATCAAGTCCTCATAGCCTTTATACCTCGTCACGGTATCGGATACCTCCTGCAAATCATCTACCATGTCCTGATGGGTTTCCGGCAGGCTTTGGGACGCAATCTCTTTCGCCATATCTGAAAAGCTCCCTAAAAAGCCCCAGCAGCTATCGGTTTCCTCGCCGTTTTCATAAAGCCGGAAGCCATAGCATTGCCCGGAGAGGTAGTAGTCGTAGCACTCCACCTCGGATTTCAAAAGCGCCTTTGCTTTGTCATAGCTCTCCGGTGTCAGGTTGCCGTACTCCTTTTCGATGTCCTCCGCTGTGGCATAAATCCAGCCCACCTGACCGGAATCCCACTGCGCGTGCTGCGCCCTGCCAAGAAAAGAGCTGACCGACATACTGAGCATGGAGTGGTCATATAGGTTCAGGGGCAGGATGATATTTTTCTCCGCCGCCAGCATATAAAGTTCGGAAACTACAAATTCATCTAATAGGCCCTCAAAAACCTCCTGTTTATGTTCTTCAAGGCTACCGAAAAACGAGATTTCAAGACACCATTTATTCGAGCGACTGTCATAGGTGCTAATGTCCCAACTGCTCTCAGATGGGTCATACTCTAATTTGATCCCCTCCAGCTTACCGGATTTAACATAATCAATCACTATATCAGCAGAAAAGCTGTTGCTCACAAGCTCCCTAAGAAAATCGTTGGTGTCCTCGAAATTATGCTGATCCCCAAGGTTATACCGGCTGTGCCAGCAAATCATATGCCCGAAATTGTCGTAGTCGGTGCGGGGGTTCAGCGGTTCATCATCCATCATAATTTGCAGAAGATAGGGCGCTTTATAGGCTACCATGCTCATTACATACACCTCCCTTACGCACTTAAAAGCCGCTGCTGTAATTTCAGCGGCATACCGTTCTCCCGGAGCCGCTTGCACAGGCTCTCGGACGGTTCGTGGACCTTTTCATAGTGGCCGATGATTTTGGGTTTTCCATTTTCCGTGAGGGTGTCGGTGATATTGAAGCGGTACAGGGTACGCATGACAGGCACCCCCGCCTTTACACCCACGCACTCGGCAATCTCCATCAGGCGGCGGCTGTTGTCCTCCAGCTTCTTTGCAAAGGCCACGACAGGAAAGCCCCTTGTGGCAAGCCCCATCAAGGTGGCGTCATCCATAGAGCTGCTTTCCTTGCACAGCGCCGCCATGCGGTAATAGGTATCTTCACAGCCGTTGGCGTGAATGGTGGTCAGGGAGGTATGGCCGGTGTTTGCCGCTTTGATGGCTTGCAGGCTTTCCTCACTTTTCATTTCCGCCACCACAAGGAAGTCCGGGTGCATGGTAAGTGCAAGCTCCAAGAGCTTTACCATGGACACCACCTGTTTGGGATCGTCGGACTCCTTGGTAATGAAGTGAATGACATTGTTCAGAACCCTGCCCAATTCATCACGCTTCACGCTGTCAAACTCACGGCAGCCCTTTTCAATGGTAATCAGCCGCTTATCGTTGGGTATCTGATCGAGTATCCAGCTCATCAGCGTCGTTTTGCCGGAGGAAGTCGCCCCGGTCATGCACATGGAAACACCATAATTAAAAAACACCGAAAGCATATCCAGCATTTCGGCGGTGGCAGTCCCATAGCCGACAAATTCCTCTTTTTTGAGCTTGCGGGGGTTGACGATACGAATGGACACGGACAGCCCCTTATCCTCGTCCACAATGCCGGGGGATGTGGCGGTAATACGGATTTTATTGGAAAGATGCCCGATGACATAGGGCTTGGCATTGTCCAGTATCATGCCGGACTTGTGCAGCATACGCTTGATGACATCAAGGGCGTGCTGGGGTGAGGTAAAGGACTCCTTGGTGGGGAGTACCTCGCCGCTTGCATAGATGACCTTCACATCGTCCCACTGGTTGATGTTGACTTCCTCTACATCATCACGATAGAGGTACTTGGAGAGAAAGGAAAAGCCGGTCATTTCTCCATACAGGAGTTCGGCAAGCTCATCCGGTTCCATGCCGTCCACGCCGAGCTGCTTTTCTTCAAGATATTTGCGGATGTAGCTGCCGATCAGCGTCCGGCTCTGCTCCGGGTCATCTTTTAACTGGTCGGCATAGTTCTTGGTGATGTACTCCTGCACATCCTTCAAGACCTCGGCAAAGGGGCGCAGGCGGATTTCCCCGCCCATCAACCCCACATTGTTATGAATATTTAAGACATTTTGCAATTTACGCCCTCCCTTCAATTCAGGATGATTTCATATAAATGTTTCGGACAGACCGGAGCCTTGTCGGTTCTCGGCCTGCCCGGTTGGTTCCAGCTCCCGCCTTTACTGGTGTAGCAGTAGGAAAAGCCGCTTGCCAAAAGGCTTTTTCCGTTTTCTCTGTCCAAAATGTAAGTGATGAGCCTGCTATAACCCAATGCCCTCGCCGCACGGCGGCAGGCTCCGTACAGCTTGGAGCAGGCATTGCGTGTTCCGTCCGTACAAAGCCGCAGAACCTCCACAGTCATGTGCTGGTCAATACGGCGTGATCGGGGTCTGCCAACGATGGCAACACCGCAGAGCCTGCCATTTTCATAGCAGGCAAGAGAAAAGCGGTGTCCCCTTACGGCTTTATGGTGACGATGATGCTCCGTCACATAGGCATTGGCGTCCTTTAGCTCTATGTGTCCGGTGGAGAGCGTCAAAACTCCCCCCGACCTTTGGCGAAAGGCAGCCGAAACGCCGTCTTGCCCTTTGCCTTTTTTGGGGACTTCGGTGCCGGGGCAGCTTCAGATGTGACCTTGGCCTTGGATTTCACCGGCTGTATCCCTAAAATTCGGTTGATTGCTGCCGAGTACCCGGCACTTTCCGGCTGTGTCAGCGGAACCAGCAGGGCAAGTTCGTCAAACTGCTGTTCCAGTTCAGGTGCATAGGGCAGCACAAGATCAGCGCCGCCAAGCTGCTGTGCCGCAGCCTCCCAATCCTGTCCTGTCTTGAGATTTCCGATGACGGTGCTGTGGGTATCCTTACGGAACCGGCTGTCCGCCAGCATGGGATTGTGGGTCAGGTAATAAGAAACGCCTTTCAGATTGGCGGTTCCCAGCTTTAGCACCCTGTCCGCCAGTTCAATGGCGACGATGGATGCCGGGTCTGCTTCAAAGGTAGAGGTACAGTCAACGATGATGTAATCCGCCAGATAGCGGAGCAGGACAAAAAACTCCACCGCTTTTTCCCTTGTAATCTGCGGGTAGTGCATCAGGCTTTCCCCTGCGCAATATCCCAACAGACTGATATAATCGCTTTTTTCCGTAGGCACACAGGCGTTTAGGATAGTGGTCTGTGCAAGCGCAGGAGCCGTTAAAAGACTGCCCAGCGAGGTGTCATGCGTGATATGGGCGGGAAGTACGGCAGGGATCACCGGCGTAAAAGGGTCGCAAAATACCACAATCACATTCTTCTTCGCCGCCGAAAGCGCAAGGGCAAGTTTCAGGGCAGCGGTGGTTTTACCGCTGCCCTGACTGCCCATGACGGCAATTACTTTGCTTTCTTCCATGGTTTTGGCCTCCTTTTCTTAGTCCTGCACATCTGGAATATCGCCGTTTGCAGGCACACCCCCAGCCACACTGTCGGGAGCCGATGCCTGTGTGCTGTCATTATTTTCGGTTTCATAGGTTAAGCCCTCGCTTTTCACAGGATACAAAGCCTCCAGCAGCTTGGCTTGCTCGTCCAAAAACTTCTGTGCGTTCTCTGTACCGCCACGGTAGACCAGGGCGGCATGGAGTTTTCCCGTCTGCTCAAGCTCCGCAAGAAGCCTTGCCTGCTGCGGTGTTGCAAGGACGGTGATAGTGCTGGCAAGCTCGGTATCCTCATTATTCTTGGGCTGCTCCTGAATATTGCTGTCTTTGCCACTACTGTCGGTGGTGGCGATAATCTCTACATATTGCAGTTCATCAGGTATAAGGGTTTTTCGGGCCTCGCCCACATCACTGGCAATCAAGGAAACAATGTCCCCGCGCTCCAGTTTGCCGGACAAACCGGACGCAAAGCTCTTAATGGTAACGGAAATGGCTCTGTTCGTGCCGTCCAGCCCGCTGAGATATTCGTTTTTTAGTTGGGGAGTATCCGAGAGTTTGCTTTTCAGAATATAATCGCCTTTGTAGAGGTCGGCATTGGCGAATTTGCCGATGACATCCTCTTTTTGATAGATCACATCAGAGGGCAGATTGTAGCCGCCGGTTTCCACTGTGGTAATCATGCCTGCCGTAATTTCATCGCCCTTTTTGATTTCAGTGGTGACGCGCACCAGCTCCACCTTGGATTTAAGGGCGTCATTGAACATGGGCGTCAATCCAAAGCAAATGATGAGGGCTGTGATAATGCACAGCAGCCCCACCACAATTCTGTTTTTGAGTAAATCTTTCATATTGGTTTATCCTCCATATCGTTATTAAGTTGGGAAAAGGGTCAGAAACACCCCGAAAGCAAGAAAGGGTGCAAGGGGCAGGCTTTTTTGCTCCCTGTAAAATGCACGGTTCCAAAGCAGGGCGATTGCAAGCCCCCATATCATCATCCAGATACCGCCTGTTACGCCGAGGGCAAAGCCGCTGGCCGCCATGAGCTTTACATCACCGCCGCCGATTTTCGCCGTTTTCAGTGCGGCAATCAGGAATGGCAAAGGGACAATCAGAAACCCGAAAAGCGCAGGCAGGGGCTGAAAGTGGATCAGCCCCGCCATTGCAATCATCAAATGCAGGCAGTCGGGGATTTCATAGGTCATAAGGTCAAAGACCCCGGCCACCATCAGGACCTGGCACAGCAGGACACAGCGCAGAGCTGTTGGGGTAAATCCGTACACACAGAGAAACACCGCCGTCACAGTCATACTGAGGACGGCGGTGTTAGGTGTAGATTGCTTTAATATTCTGCTGATAGCCATATCGCACAGACTGCCCACAAACAAAGCAAGGAGTAGGCAGGTAAGGAAATGGCTCCAGCCATCAGCGTTCCAGTTCATCTTGTAGCTCTCCCGAACCATTGCACCTTCCAATTTCATCACAAAGCCTTGTTGTTTGTTCCTTCATTCCTAAACGGATTTCTCTAAGTTCTGTTGCGTACTCATCCTTTTTCTCGGCGTAAATTTCAAAAAAGAAATCTCCAAAACCTTCGCCCGTTGCTCTGTCAGGACACTCATCTATAAAGTCGCACCATTGCCTGCACGCTTCTTCAAGCAATATTTTGATAAGCTGTTCTTGCTCATCACCCTTACACATTTCATTGGCGTTCATATTGAAACTCCTCCTATTGTAATTTTTTAACTCTTTCAATCGCCTCCCGTATATCAAGGCCGTCGATTTCATCGCCAAGGCTCACCCAGCCGTCATACCGCTGCCTTGCAAACATCTCCGCACGGGGAACATCCCCCATGAGCTGCTCAATGCGGCGACGAACCTCATCCGGTTTTTTGCTGTGATATTCCACCGGCGTATCGACAATGCAGTGAACCGCTTTGGATAGGCGTTTCGGTCTGCCCTTTGATGCGATCAGGCACAGTTCGGGGTTGGAACGTGTCCAAAAGCCAAGCCCCCAAAACCATTTTTCCTGCTGCTTTTTACATCGCTTGACCCAGCAAAAGCCGAGGGTCTTATAGGTAAATCCCCAACGCTCAATGGCTTCCAGCCCCGCCAACAGGCAGGGAAAGGTCACCCACAGAAACAGCACACAGTCCTTATCTGCAATTCCTGCCACATCGAGATTGAAAATATCCTCGGCGCTCATGGTGTGGTAATGGTTTTCAGCGCTGCGCCCCTGTCCTTTTTTTGAATAAACCTTGTAAGACCACGGAGGGTCTATATACAGCACCTTAAATTGCAGGGTAATCACCCCGCTTTCTCTCCACTACAATAATCGTATCATAGTGGTTACCCCCATGCGGGATTAAGCGGATATGCTCTTTTTCAAAGCCATACTTCATGCCCATGCCGCCGCTGTTCCAGCCACAGGTTACAACGACACCTCCCGGACGTACAATACGGCTGATTTGCTCCTTTTGCTTCCTCCAATAGCTACTTTGCGTTTTTTCCATATTGACGGTATAGCCTAACCGTTTATAGCATTCACTCACCTGACGAGAAGAATATGGCGGATCATACAGCACCAGCGAAACACTGTTGTCCGCAAACTGCCTGAGAAAATCTTCTGCATCCATGTGATAGTCGCTGTCACAGTCGGGGTCTAAATCATTTGTTATATCCGCAAACCGTGAAGAATTTGCAAAAGGGTCAATGCTAAGTCCCTGCGGACGGTATCGCTCAATCAACTCTGCTATGGGCTTGATGGAAAAGGTATATCGGTTGGGCATTGCCCAAAAGCGGTCAATTATCATACATCCACCGCACTTTCCCAAAGCTGAACCCCAATCTCATAAACAATATTTACCGTGACAGCATTTCCAGCTTGCCGATAAAGCTGAGCGTCGCTGATGCCCGCCGCTTTTGCCCTGTCAAACAGAAAGTCCTCAAAGGCTTGCAGCCTGAAGCACTCTCTCGGTGTCAGCCTGCGGATACGGCAGCATAGGAGAACCCCCATGCTCCCACCTGTCATCAGGGTTTGGGAACACTGGCGGCCGACACGCCCCCTGCTCCGGTGGCTGTTGGGATAGGACAGATTGATGCCATCGCCGGGATACGCCATCGTGCAGCCGTCTTTTTTGTCCTCCCTGATAGGCAGACCATCTTTCCAGCTCTCGCAGCAGCACAGCAGAATGCCGTGCTGATCCTGCGTTGTCAGCGTAAAGCTGGGTTCTCCCGGCTCCTTAAAGCGCCTGCCGTTCTGCCGCTTTTCCATGCGGTCGGGAGTAATGGCAGCCATCACGCAGTCCGGGTGTCCATGGCATAAAAATACACCGGAAGTTTCCCCCCGGTGATTGCCGATGCCTGAATGCTGCCTTGCCCGAATACACCGGGCAGTTTCCGTGATTTTCGGCTCTACGCTTAAATCAATGAATGCTGCACAAGGAGCGATTTCTGATAATACCGCATTTTGATCCTGATTGCGGTTTAAGCCACGGGTATCACTGGCGTTCAAGGTATGGGCCTGATTGATAGCCCCGGTGATACCCTCCCTGCGGTTGACCGATACGGCGTAAAGCCCCGTTCGTCCGGCAAAATCGCCGCCCTCCGCTGTCAGGGTGACGGAAACACCGCTTATGTCGTAGACCCGTTTTCCTTGATTTCCTCCGATAAGCTGCTTAACAGGCGCCGTGTTTGATCCGCCGATAGGAAATACCTTTCGTCCACGGATTCCTCCAAAATGTCCAACAAGGTACACTCGTTCCCTGTGCTGGGGAACGCCGAAGTGCTTTGAATTGACGGCTTGCCATTCGCAGTCATACCCAGCTTCCCATAGTTCAGCGAGAACGGTGGTAAATGCCCCACCATTCTCGCTTGACAGCAGATGCTTAACATTCTCAACGATAAGCTGCTGGGGTCGATTTTCGGGACTCGTGCTTTTGAGCAGGCCAACGACTGTAAAAAACAGTCCGCTTCGGCTTCCTCTAAGACCTTCCATGCGTCCTGCGATGGAAATGTCAGTGCAAGGAAATCCAAAAGTCCAGATTTCAGCTTTTGGAATTTCTCCTGCTCGGATTTGTTTAATATCCTTGGCGTACCATTCGCCTTTGCAGTTTTTTCCATCACAGTTTTTTCTCACCTCCGGTTTACACATCATAGAAAAATTAGAGCCTGCGTCCTCCCGGTAAGGGCAAGGTGCAAGCTCGTACATTGCCATATAGCTTTTATTTGCGTATTTATCAATTTCGACATGACCTACACAGGTATGTCCGCTTCTTTCGAGACCTCTACGGAATCCGCCGACTCCCGCAAAAAGGTCGAGAAACGTCAAAATTCTACCTCCTTATCTCATACCCCATTCATCCTGCATACGGTAGGGGTAAATCTGCTGGCTGCGCCGAAACCGGAGCATATCTCCGACTTGGTCAACCACACTTTGGTTATTTTGGTCTTTGGTACACATCATCACCGAGCCGAAAATGCCGGACAGGACCGCCACTACGGTCAGCGCCACATTCCCTGCAATCAGCCAAAGGAGTGCCGAAACTGCGCCGCCGAACAGGGAACCGACAACGCTTTGCATAAGCTCCCGCCTGCCAAAACCGTTGAACAGCTCATTTTCGGCCTTTACTCCGGTGGGGATGTAAAGGTTAATTTCATTGTTCACGTCATTCCTCCTTACCCTCCATAGTAGTAAAATACAATCTCCTTGATTTGCCAGATACACTCGGCAATCACATAGAAAACTACGGTGTTTTTTGCCCGCTTCTTAAACCGTGCCTGTTCTTCCTCTGCCGATTGCAGGCAGACCATACAGTAAATAAAGCGGAACACCGCACCCAAGCGGATGAGGGAAATGACTGCTATGGAAATATCGTCGAGGGTTATCATTTCATCATCACCGCCTTTATTTGACCATACCCTTTGCCATGCCTACCAGCCGGACGGAATGATACATATTGTTGATGACACCCGCACCGCCGCCACCTGTGGGAACCATAAATTCACTGAGGAAACGGGGGGTCTTGATGGCAAGCACGATGCAGGCAATGCCCCAAAAGATATTCATGATGCTTACATTCATCATCATGCCGACACCCAGCTTGCAAAGGCATATCTGCACCACCACCGCAAAGGTGGTCTGAAAGAATTTGTTGATATAGGTCTTGAAAACACCCTTATCACTGTCTAACAAGCCGACACAGGCAAGGGGCAGACCGATACGCAAAATCATGATTTCCAGTCCTCTCATCAGGAATTGGAAATACAGCACAAAGTAGCATATCACGAAAATCAACCCGAAAATGGCTGTCACCAGTCCAAGGGAGCTGATCCCGTTGACCCAAGCATTCCAGTCATAGCTTGTGCTTGCACTGATGGCTGCCATCAGTTCATCGGTCAGGCTTTGGGTAATCTCGGCAAGCCAGCCATACATGACCGGAAAGCAGACTGCCACGGCTATGGCCTGAATAAAGCGAATGACCAAATAGGCCGGTTCTGCGTCTGGGTCGCCGTCCGTCCACATGACATAGCACTCAAACCCTTTTTTCAAAAACTTGAGAATAATTAGGGACACGCCAAATCCCAGCAGAATATCAAACAGCACGCTTACCATACTGCCGCCGCCTGCCGCCGTCATATACTGGTCGGCGTTTAATGTCATGGGGACAAGACCGGAGAGCATTTCATCAATAAATGCCACCGCACCATTTAGAACGGCAACAATCAGCAGTACAAGAATTATTTCCAATCAAAATCACCTCCTTGCCCTGCGGATCTCCCGCAGGGCATAAGTTTCACACGGCTCACTCTGCCGGGGTCGTTTCTTCCCCTTGACTGTGATAAACCTCCAGCACGGTGTCTTTGATTTGACCATGCAGCTCCGGCGTAATGGGAAAGCAAATGTCCCGGTATTCCCCGGCATTGGTTTTCCTGCTGGGCATGAATACGCAGGGGCCTTTTTCGCATTCGACAATGCGCACCCCGGTAATCAAAAACTCATTGTTTAAGCAGACCGTGGCAATAGCCTTGAGTCTGCCTTCGTCACTTAAATTCGCAACGATTTTAGCGGTTACTTTCATGGCAATTTCTCCTTTACCTTTATAAATCATGACCACCGGCTTAGCCGGTGGTTTGCTCTGCCCCTATAAGGGGCTTTTCCCTGCCTGCGCCCGGAAGGCGCCTGAAGGATTT
>NZ_QOHO01000051.1 GCF_003432035.1 Lacrimispora amygdalina | reverse complement strand
TGACATTTCTTAGCTGGACTTATTTTTTTAGTGATTACATTAGAATAAGAAGAAATAAAAATGATATTTGTAAACTGAAATTATAAAGTTTAAATAATCAATTTCAATACCTGATCAATCATTTCGTATTGAAAAGTTAAGGCTCTAATATCAAAATAATAATTAAAAAGGGAGGACACCCGTATGAAACTATTTAGTATGCCGGCAGATTTTAAAGAGAAAACCCTGCAAGAATATATAAAATTGAATCAACAATATGACAATGTAATAATAAGGGAAACTTACGGACAGTTAACAGAAGACTGTATGCATATGTCCGGAAGAGCTAAGAGCACCATACCCCAGATTGGTATGCGGGACCTGGAAAAGTATGTTGAATTCTCAAAGAAACATGGAATCGAATTTAATTATACACTCAATGCCGCCTGCTTTGGAAATTATGAATTTTCTGACAGAGGAATAAAGGAAATAAAAAATCTTATTCGTGATCTCCAGAATATTGGCGTCAATAGTTTAACTTTAACGACACCTGGGGTTATTGAGTTAGTGAGAAGCATTGCACCTGATATAAAGATAAAGATTTCTGCAATCTCTCAAACAGATTCCGTTAAAAAAATGAAACATTACATAGATATGGGAGCAGAACGTATTGTTATCGAGCCGGCGGTAACTAAGGACTTTACTCTTTTGCGAAATATGGCTGCACAGGGTGCAGATAAAATAGAAGTAATCGTAAATGACAAGTGTATGAGAGACTGCCCATACAGAATCTTTCATTACAATCAGACAGCCCATGACAACAGTGAACGGGGTAAAAGTTTCTATTTTATGAGCTGTGGTGTGAAAAAGTCGAAAGATCCCCAGATTTACTTAAATCTTAACTGGATCAGGCCGGAAGATTTACATTTGTATGATAATATAGGAATTAAAAATTTCAAAGTGGAGGGAAGGGAATTTGTTCTTGAAGGAGATATTGTAAAGCTTCTGAAAGCATATATTAATGAAAGTTTCGAAGGTAATTTATTGGATTTGCTTCATATATTTGCTCCCTACGACACGGAACACCAACCATATATTGACAATAAAGCTTTGGATGGTTATGTAGAGGGATTTTATAACAATACGGTTGAATGTGACCAGATATGTAATAAATGCGGTTACTGCGCGGAATTTATGAAAAAATCATTTACAATGCCGGATAATATGTCATCAGTAGCAGCTGATTATTATAGAGGAGAGAACGGTTATATCCAAAGGCTTAAGCAGGAACCCCAGATTTCAATTAAATAGGAGGCAGGAAAGATGGAGAGAAATGTGATGATCAGAAAATCAGTGTACCAGGATATCCCCCAGTTGGTTCAGCTTAGAATGGAATTTTTAAAAAAAGATCAGGGAGAGGAAGCCGTAAATAAGTATCCTGAATTAAATGCAAAAACAGAAGAATTTATTAACAGGTATCTAAATAAGAATCTGGATATCTTCATTGCAGAAGTAAATGGAGAATTGATTGCTGTCTTGTGCGTCTTTTACTTAGAATTACTCCCCCGCCTGGTTTCGAAAGACAGCAAATGCGCGCATATGTCATTTGTTTATATAAAGCCTCAATATAAGGATGAAGAATTAGAAAAATCTTTGTATGAAAACTCAATGAAACATGCTAAGGAAAAGGGAGCGGAAGTTTTTGAAATTAACGTCTTGGAAAAAGATATTCCCATGTATGAGTCGGCCGGATTTATTGACAGCGGTTATCCGCCTATCCAGTTACTGTTAGGAAATAATACATGGGGGGATTGGTCTCATGCCTTGGAAAAAGGCATAAATATGAGAAAGGCAGACAGCATGGACATTCCTCAATTGATTGATTTGCGGGTACAGTATTTATGCGAAGTGTCAGACATAAAAACGGTTAAAAATCGTACGGATTTCGAGACAAGAGTAAAAACATATTTCGATGAACATTTAAATAAAGATCTGTGCGCTTTTGTTGCAGAGATAAATGGAGCGGTCATATCCGTATATTTTATGATATATTTTGATCAGATTCCGGAGCCAGGACTAATAAATGGAAAAATCGGTGTTCCCATAAACCGCTATACCAAACCACAATACAGGTGTGATGGTCTTTCAGAGGCTTTGTTTGTATATGCGGCAAAGGATGCCGAAAACTGCGGAGTGGAACTGCTGGAGATGGAGGTTCCCAAAGACAGCATACCTTTCTATGAAAAATTCGGGTTTGAGCCGATGAAGACAATTCCCGTCCAAATAAGTCTGTAATTGTAAAAAATGATTTGAGGTTGTGATTTGAATTAAGTTCAGACCACAGCCTCATAATTAATCATCCAATCCATACTCCTTCGATTTCTACCAATAATTCCGATCTGCATATATCACTTTGCAAATACACAATCTTTTCTTTTTCAAATCTATTTTCGCAAATCTGTCTTATTATGGGAAAATCATCCCAGTTCCTAATGTAAACCTTTAAATATTTTAATTTGGCCTTTATTCTCCAAAAATCAATTGCATATTTTCTAAGATTCTTTTCATCAAACAATATTTTTATGTTATCAATGGTTGTATTCGTCTGCATTACCACATCCCCCATGTATACACTTTCCGTTCCTATAATGCTGGCTGTCCCAGAGATCAGCATTATTTTTTCACTTTGAAATTCCACATATGCTGCACGGGAAAATTTGGGGCTGGAAGCTCCGAACTGCCTGGGATAGCAATAGGCCGGAACCTGATTCGGATTTTCAATGTTACATCTTTTCGCCTTTTTATGTACTGCAAGCAGACAGAGGCATAGATCATTCCCATATGTCCCAACTCCTGTTGCTGCAGGGTATACGCTGTCATTCTTATGGTAAAGCTCTAAAAAGGCATCTTCCCGCCCTGCACAGAACTCTTTATACCTCTCCTGGACATCTCCCTTTTCATTTATGTTGGGAATGTAATTCCAAAAACGTACTACATGATAAAGATCCAAATTCAGTTCTGAAAAAATCTGTTTGTATGCATTCTCAGCCTTTTCCTGATGTCCTCCAGCCTCATCATACACTGTAACTGTTCGGAAACATAAATTTTCACTTTCTCCTATTCTGCATGACTCCGATTTCCTGTAATAAACTGTTTCTTCCGTAAACCAGACTTCACAGAAGTTCTCATTTATACTTTTTACCTGAATAAACTGATATGGCAGAGACTTTGCATCTGCATCTGCAGCAAATATTGCGTTTACTCCGTACTCAATGATTCCTAAAATATTACCTGATATTTTATCAAGTGTTTCGTTACCTGTGACAATTGCAACATCAAGACATTTTTCCATAATATAATTCTTCCCCCGTTGAATTTAATTTTTCATAATGCCCCTACACTATATAGAATTTTATGGAATTCATTTAAGTTTAACTGCTGTTTTGCGTCAGAGAGAGCCTTTTCCGGCTCTGGGTGCACTTCAAGCATCAGCATATCTGCACCTGCTGCCAGAGATGCTTTTGCCATTGGTACCATGATATCCTTTCTCCCCAGGGAATGACTTAAATCAACCACTACAGGATAACTGGTTTTTTGCTTTAATAAAGCAACACAGGACAAATCAAGCGTATTCCGGGTCTCCTTCTCAAACGTGCGGATTCCTCTTTCACACATAATAATTTTGTTATTTCCTTCTTTTCGTATGTATTCTGCCGCAAAAATAAACTCTTCTATGGTGGCCATAAGCCCTCTTTTAAGCAGAATCGGTTTATCTGTCTTCCCCAGTTCCTTCAGCATACTGTAATTATACATATTACGGCTTCCTAACTGGAGAATATCGATTTCCTGCTCCATATATTCCAAGTCACGGATATCCATTATTTCCGTTACCGATATCAAACCATACGTTTCACATATTTCATGAATCATTTTAACCCCTTCTCTTCCAAGTCCCTGAAAGGATTCTGGTGATGTTCTTGGCTTGTAAGCACCAGCCCTTAGCATCTTCACCTGTTTTTCCACTAAAAAGGCTGAAACTTTCTCCAATTGCATATAGGATTCCACAGCACATGGACCAGCTATCATGTTACCCGTTCTGCCTGAAATTATTTCTTTCCACAAGTGCCCACTGTTTCTCACGTTCATATACTTAAACCGCCTCTTTTCCTGTAAAAATTTCCTCCTTAAAATATTTCACAATGTGCAGAAACTGCCCCATTACTCTCTGTGTATTTAAAACTTCTCACACTGTTTTCCAGCCATAATACACGAAAACACGTATCACTGTTAACCAGATATACTTCCGTTCCGTCTTCATTAACCTGTAAATACAGGGGAGCCTTTCGATTTCCAATGCAGGGGAATAATTGATCCTGATACAATACAGGCATATCTGGCTCAAATAATTTTATCTTAGTTTCAAGAACCATCGTTTCTCCATTAATGATATAAAGATAATCCGGATATCCTGTCACAGCCAGATACGGCTTTTCATTATAGTAAAAAATTTTATGTGTAGTTATGCGGTTAAATTGAAAATCTGTAAAACAGCCCAATTTTTCAATAATCCCATTCATATACCGGTATTTCACAATCATTCCAGGGCCATGGAGCACCATGCTGCCCTTAAATTTTGACATGTTATGGCAGCTCACATAAAAAACAGATTGGTCGTCCCGGTCAAATTCTACATGAGCCGGGGTGCATAAGGGTGGATCAATCACCAGCAGCCTGTCTGTTTTCATATCCCAGAGAAATATTTTTCCTTTTTGAAAATATGCGTTATTATACTTGATCCGCACAGCTTCATTATCTAAACCCGCCATATGGCTGATATCCAGGTTTACAGAAATATTCATATCCAGAGATACCAGAAATTCCTCCCTGGAGTATCCCACCTGATGCATATTATCAATTAATCCTTTTTCAACATATCTCTGTTCTTTAAATTTATGATTTATAACATCATACGCCAAATAGTGAAACCCAATTTCTGTCCTTTTTCCATTATAAATATCAGCGCGCTCATCAGCAGAATTGACAGATAGATAAATGATATTATTTCGATGTCCAATGGATGAAGCACTAAATATGATATCAGTAGAATCCTTATATGTGATTACACAATTCTCCAATGAATTGACATCAATTTCTCTGAAATATGGGGCCTGAAGCATAAATGACAGCATTTTATCCCCTACTTTATAGCAACTGTGAGGATTAATTAAATACGGAAGAAACTGACCGGTTTCCTGCGCTCCATAAGGCAGCTTTCCATCTGGAAACTGACGCTCAATCATTTTCACCAGACTTTCCTGCTCTTTTGTATTATCAACCACAATTTCTTTTGACTGCTCTTTCTCCAGGTCAATGATATTGTACACTTCAAAAAAATTACTGTTAAGCAATCCCGCTACAAAAAGCTTGCTCTTCCCCATTTCTTCTCCCCCTTAATCCAAGATCATTTGAACTGGTTCAAAACCATTATTGAACCTCTTCTTTGTGCTTTTTCCACTCATCATCTGTAAGCCGCTCCACATACCAGGAAGGTTTCACATTTTCTTTAGACGGAATGACGTGATTTGATACATACTGAAAACTTCCGTCTGGCAGGGGATGGATGGTTACTTTATGTCTGAACGCTGTTCCTGTATTCATTTCCGGCCATACAGCGTTTACAGTAAGTACCAAAGTGCCGTCATCCCTGCTTTCACAATCGATGACTTCCGGATATGGGATCTCCAGGCCGGGACAACAGTCAAACACTCCGCGGGGTCTGTATTCATATGTCTGGCTGTCTGCCATGTACCTGGCTTTTTTTTGCAGAACCTGGCTGTCGACTTTAACATACTTCATAAGCACTCCTTCAAATTCTGTCTTAGGTACCTGCAGCACAACCAGCCCATCATTCTCATTGGGGTCCTGATAATCTTTTAAAAACTCCCTTCGGTAAAAGCGTTCAAACAGATCGTAAAAATTAAGATTTTGGTAATCCGTTTCATCCCAGTCTGTTATGAATAAATTATTGGAATAGTATCCTAGCGGATTAATATACTTCCGGTTCATCTGCCGGTATACATCATCTAATGGCTTCACCCGCACAGCCACATGACTATAAGGTCCGGACATTCCAGGCATATAGTATTTCTGGAAAATTAAGTAGCCGTTTTCTGTAACAACCCATGCAGCTGCCTGATAATTGTCCGTGTAGATTGTGTTAAGCTCTCCTTCCTTCCACTGGTAACTGGTGGCGGCTACATCAACACTTCCTTCCTTTGATTTAAAATTAAATTGAACATATCCTCCATTATTCAGAACCATGATTAACGTTGATTCTGCATTCTTTTTTTCTTCTACTTCACCCAGGAATTTCTCTGTAAGACCAGAATTTTTCATATTGAGCTGATTATCCTGATCCACTACCGCATATCCCTTCTCTCCCAGTTTATCTGCCATTCTTTGAACCGTATCCAGGCCGCCTAATGTCCCATTGTTAAGAGATTCATTATAGATACCTTTACAGGATTCATACAGCATAGCACGGATATCTTCTAACTGGTTCTGCTTTGGACTTAAACAGCCTGTTAAAATGATCAGGGCGGCTGCCAGAATTAAAACCAATGTGTTTTTACTCAATCTTTCTCCTCCTTTCAAACCTGTAATGACGTCATAATCGTCATGCAGATGATTGAAATTTATAAAAACAGACATGGTCAGAGGCCGCTTCCGATCTCCAGTCATTGTATCAGAGTCGATTCAGCAGGCGAATGAACCATGTCCTTTTTCATTTTAACATTTTCCCATAAAATTTAGTTAATGCATATAAAAAGTCTTTTCTTCTGTTTTTGCTCACCAGTATTGTATCACTATTAAGCAAATATAATTCGTAGGACTGATAATCTTTTACAAATTCCATATTCACGATATAGCTGGAGTGACATCTGATAAAGTTTTTATTAAGTCTGCTTTCGTGCTCTTTCATGCTTCGATAGCTGATATAATTTTCATATGTAGTATGAATCAGCGTGTTTCTTTTGCATGTTTCAATATAAATAATTTCATCGAGAAAGATTTTATGAATACCCTGGTCATTGCGCTCTACAATATAGCTGTTGTTATTATATTGTAGTTCCGATATTACATCCTTTAAGACACAGGATAACCGTTCTCTTTTCACTGGTTTCATCAGATATCGTGTCACTTTGATATCATAACCTTTTATTGCATATGCAGATGTTGATGATAAAAAAATAATTTTGGTTTTGGGCGCAATCCTGCTAATCTGCTTTGCCACTTCATAACCATTCTTTTTGCCCAGCAGTATATCCATAAAAACAATATCAGCATCCAGATACTCTTTTATGTAACCGAGTATCAGATCGGGATCTGTAAACGAAAGTAAATAAGATTCTAAATTTAATTCTGCCAGTATTTCAGTTAAAGAATTTCTAAGATTAATCAGAAATTCTTCCTGATCATCGCACATTAAGATCTTCATTTTCTTTGAACTTAATCGTTCTTAAGGATACCAGTTTTTCTCTTCAGCGAATCAGGAATCTCCGGCTGATGAATCGTCAGAATACAAAAAGAATTAAGCTGTGCGATTGATGTGACTGCCACAAACATTGCTGCGGTACTTAATAACCCATACATTTTCCTGCTAAACTTTTTCATGATGATAATTCCCCCTACTCATAAATATATTATTAATTTTACCAGTTACCAAGATCAGGCAAACCCAACACAATCCTGCAAATGCCCACTTTCCAGCCTCAAATTCATAATAAAGCAGCAAAGATACTGCAGTTGAAATAAGCAAAGAAATAAAAAGAGCTTTATTCTTCATGGATCTTCTAAACTTGTCCGATATCGGATTATTTAAAGCATCAACCGGTGCCCAGAAAAGTATCATACAGTTAAGTAAAATTAAAAAACAAACAATCGAAGGATTGAAATGTACCGTTAAATTCCTCAGAATCAGATATGTAATGATATATCCGCTGATAAAGATCATCATGCATCTGTTATTTGTACCGGCATGAAGTCCGCCGGCAAACAGCCTGACTGAGCAGTAACTGATTAAAAACAAAACCGCTCCGGTGAATTCATGAAAAAACGCACCTGACAGTAACACGGCACTTATACTGAAGAGGGTATTAAATATGATCTGCAGACCATAATTATATATCTCTTTATCACCGCTGTTATGATTATACATGACGATTTTTTCAGAAATACTATTTGCAATTCTTTCTATCATAATAATCTCCATTCCGC
>NZ_QOHO01000050.1 GCF_003432035.1 Lacrimispora amygdalina | reverse complement strand
TTGCTATATTTTGTTTTTAATGCAAATAATATTATTTTGTTTTTGCTTTCGTTTTATATTGATTTTATTTTGTTTTTATTTTAAACTATTATTATTAAACGACAGGAGGATTGAAACAGATGACTAAAAAAATATTTTTCGGGACTAATTTAAAAATGTATAAAAATATCAAAGAAACTACGGAATACTTAAAGACACTATCCCAGCTGACAAAAGACATCAGCAGGGACAACATGGAATTATTTGTGATTCCCTCCTACACCTCATTATGCAGCGCTGCCCAGTCCACAGACAAACAATTCATCACTCTGGGAGCTCAGAATATGTGCTGGGAAGAAAAAGGAACCTTCACAGGAGAGATTTCCCCCTTAATGCTTCAGGAAATGGGAATCGGACTGGTGATGATTGGTCATTCCGAACGCCGGCATGTGCTTAGAGAAACAGATGATGAAGAGAACCGGAAGGTGAAATGCGCCTTAAACCACGGAATGACTGCTCTTCTCTGCGTTGGAGAAACAGCAAAGGAAAAGGATTACAAAATCAGCGATGAGGTCATACGGACTCAGCTAAAAATCGGCCTGCACGATATCCCCGGCTCTCAACTTTCCAGGCTGTGGATTGCTTACGAGCCTGTATGGGCAATTGGCGAAAGCGGGACTCCTGCCAGCTCTGAATACGCGGAAGAAAAACACCAGACAATCAAAAATTGTCTGACAGAGCTATTTGGAGAAGCAGGAAGCCAGATACCGGTACTGTACGGAGGCAGCGTCAATCCGGATAATGCAGTCTCACTGATCTCTCAGCCATCGGTTGACGGTTTATTTACCGGAAGAAGTGCCTGGGATGCCAGTGTATTCAATTCCCTGATACGAAAGACGGTATACATAAAAAGCGGCAGCTGCATATAACAGCAGCTGCCCTTTTTATGTTATACAATATCAATGGCCACTTCTCTCTGTCTGGCCATATCCAGGTATTCTCTCTTTATCTCATTGTCAGTAATAATTTTCTTAATCTCCGAAAGAGGACTGACTGTCAGTACATATCCGCCTCCGAATTTACTGCTGTCAACCAGAAGATAAACTTCTTTGGATACCTTTAAAATGGTTTTCTTAATCTGCATCTGAGGAGATCCAATCGAAGTGATTCCTGCGTCAAAATTCACACCATGAGCACTGATAAATGCCTTATCAGCATGACACTCTTCCAGATTCTTAATGGTGACGTCACCCATGGTAGCAGACAGTTTTCCGCCCACCTGGCCGCCAAGCAGAAACAGATCCACATGCTTTGCTGACGACAGCTCGCCTGCTGCCATAAGAGAATTGGTAATTACCAGCACATGCTTACCGGGATTTTCCTTGATCACCTTGGCAAGATAATAGCTGGTGGAAGCATCATCTAGGATAATTGTGTCATTATCATCAATATACTCATATGCCTTCTGTGCAATCAGCTGCTTTTTATCGGCGTTTTTATTCACCGTCTCCGAATTATAAAACACGGCTACAGAGGCGCCTGCCTTCGTAGCCCCACCGTGAACCCGGTTAAGCAGTCCCATCTCCTCAAGCTTTTGTATATCATTACGAACTGTGACTTCAGAACACTCCAGCTGCCTGCTGATATCGGTAACCCGTATACTGTTCTTTTCTTCCAGTTCTTCCAATATAAACTCCATCCTCTTGTTTAACAATGCAGTTTCCCTCTCCTTGACATTTTTCCTCTTTTATCATTCTATCTTACTATTATAATCGGAATTGTACAAGTATTATTCTTAGATTCAGACGGATGCAACGCCAGGATGGAGTTTTGCCTATATAGCTTTTAAACCTCAGTTGTTATAAAAATATCATAAATCGCCTTAATTGCTTCCTCAAAATCGCTGTTTCTCACGCCGATAATGATATTTAACTCACTTGAGCCCTGATCGATCATTTTAACATTGACTCTGGAATGGGCGAGAGCAGAGAAAATTCTTCCGGCAGTCCCTCTGGTCGCCTTCATACCTCTGCCAACAACCGCAACCAGTGCCAGATCGGATTCCATCTCCACGAAATCAGGCTCTACCGCCCTGTGGATTCCGGCAATAACAGACTGCTCATATTCTTCAAACTCCGACTGGTGAACAAAAACAGTCATGGTGTCAATTCCGGAAGGCATATGCTCAAAGGAGATTCCGTATTTTTCAAAAACCTCCAGCACCTTTCTCCCAAAACCAACTTCTGCATTCATCATGGCTTTTTCAATATTGATGGAGCAAAAGCCTTTCTTTCCTGCGATTCCGGTTATGGTATACCGCGGCTGTCTGCAGGTGCTTTCCACGATTAAAGTCCCCTTGTCCTCCGGCTTGTTCGTGTTACGGATATTAATGGGAATGCCCTCTTTTCTCACCGGAAAAATGGCATCCTCATGAAGTACACTGGCGCCCATGTAGGCCAGCTCTCTTAATTCTCTGTATGTAATGGTTTCAATGACTTCCGGATCCTTAATAATTCTCGGGTCTGCCACCAGAACACCGGATACATCCGTCCAGTTTTCATACATATCTGCATGAATCGCTTTTGCCACTACAGAACCTGTCACATCGGAGCCGCCTCTTGAAAAAGTCTTGATGGTGCCATCCTTCTTTGAGCCGTAAAATCCCGGGATAACTGCAGCCTCAGCCTGGCTTAAACGCTCCGAAAGCACCTGATCTGTCAGCTCTGCCTCAAAATTACCATCCTCATCAAAAAAGATCACCTCTGCGGCATCAATAAACTCAAATCCCAAATATTCAGCCATGATCAGACTGTTTAAATATTCACCTCTTGAAGCCGCATAATCCCTGCCTGCTTTTTCTAAGAAGTTCTTTTCAATGGTATTAAATTCCTCATCAAGGCTCATGTTCAGGGAAAGTCCGCTGATAATTTCCATATAGCGGTCTTTGATCTTTTCCAGAATGCTTTTGTAGCTTTTTCCCGCTTCAGCCGCATCGTAACACTGATACAGCAGATCTGTTACCTTTTCATCCTTGTCGTTACGCTTTCCCGGCGCAGATGGAACTACATATTTTCTGCTCTTGTCTGCGCGGATGATATTTCCCACCTTCTCAAACTGCCTGGCGCTGGCTAAAGAGCTTCCTCCGAATTTCACAACTTTTTTCATGGCGTCTTTCTCCTCTGATACAGGTTAATATCTACATATTTAACGGAAATAATATCTTAATTGTCACCAGCTGTCAAGTGGTTTTCTCTAATTATGTATATTTTTCCATCGTCATGCATAAATTCTCTTTTCCAGAAACATTTTCAATATCTTTTCATTGGCCAGGCTGTTTCGTTTATCCGACTCTTCAATCCGCCTGTTTCCTCCGCTGATGCTGTTATATTCCCCACAGATATCAACTGCCAGTACCGGTTCTTTCCTGCGGATTATCTCCCATGCCTGATGAAGCTGTGCCAGTGTCATACTTCCCTGATCCCAGTCGGTGATGAGTTCATTGGAAGAAAATACATCTTTATCTACAGATAAATACACAGGATCCTTCAATTGTCCGGCGAAGTCTGATATCCAGTCAGTTCCGGATAACTCCGATTCTGTATATATCTTCACTCTGTCCTTAAACTCCTCCCTGACTGCACAGGCCAGCTCATCGGACACACCGATTAAAATAACACGCTTTAAGAAATCATTTTCCTTAAGTATCCGGCGGATCCAGTTCCCGCAGGAGAGGATTCCCTCAAAGCTGGAAGCAAGCAGGTCTGCGTGATGGTCAAAAACCACCAGATCATAAGGCTCTTTGCAGTTCTTTTGCAGTACGTAGCTGACATAATGAAAATTTCCGCTGTCTAGAAACCGGAAGCTGCCCCCTGTTTTTTCAGCCCTGCGCTCAATCTCAGCCAATGATACGCTGTCACAAAAGCCATGAACTCCGGTTAAATCAGTACAGTCAACCCAGTCGTAAGGAACCGTTTTGTAGAAATCCTGTCTTTTGTAAACATCTGTAAAATTAAATATGGTAACCGGTTTTATTTTCCCTTCAAAGCCTCCACCTCCCGATTCACTTCTTCCTCACAGGAACGCATGGCAAGTATTGTTTTTTCAAATAGTTCCTCTAATGTCCAGCCGAGATATCCGGCACCGGTTTCAATGATTTCTCTGGAACAGCCGGCAGCAAACTTTTTGTCCTTATACTTTTTCTTTAAGCTGGATACTTCCATATCCATAACACTTTTTGAAGGACGCATTCTGGCCGCTGCACCGATTAAACCGGTCAGTTCATCTGATGCAAAAAGAACCTTTTCCATCTCATGTTCCGGCTTTACCTCAGAGCAGATTCCATATCCATGACTGCATATGGCATGAACCAGCTCTGGCTCTGCGCCGATTTCTTTTAAAAGCTCCGGGGCTTTTGTGCAGTGTTCCTCGGGAAACTGCTCAAAATCCACATCGTGGAGAAGTCCTGCCAGTCCCCAGAAATCTTCTTCTGCCCCGCAGCCCAGTTCTTTTGCATACCAGCGCATAACGCCTTCCACAGTCAGCGCATGAAGAAGATGGAAGGGCTCCTGATTGTATTTTATGAGTAATTGCAATGCCTGTTGTCTCGTTATCTCTGTTTTCATCATGAATTTCTCCTTACTGTACCTGTTTCATTATCCGCTCCGTTTATCAGAGAATGAATGCCGCTCTCTCCAATCACTTCGATTCCGTTTTCTTCCAGCAAAGCTGCCGTTACCCCGTTACCGGGAATCTTTTTTCCGGAAAAAGTTCCGTCATAAATCATTCCGCGGCCGCAGGATGGACTGCGCTCCTTTAAAACAGCCTTTTTGCAGCCGTAAATTTCGGCAAGCTTTAAGGTTTCTTCCGCTCCTTTTACAAAAAAGGCTGTCACATCCTGACCTGACTGGTTGATGACGGATTCCCCTCTGCGCTCAGCGGGAGGTCTTGGTGTCTGCATTCCTCCCAGCTGTTCCGGACAGACGGGGACCAGATGATACTGATCAAGCAGTGCCAGAACATCTTCATTTTTTCCATTATTCCCGTCATAACGGCAGTTCGCACCTAAAAGACAGGCGCTTACCAGAATTGTTTCTTTTTGATCCTTCATTCCTTTTCGCCTCCTTCCATAAGTCTTACTGTAGCAAAAAATGAAAAGGGGTTCAATCCTTTTTTTCAGATTAACCCCTAATCACAACCCTATTTTCTTTTTTCTACAATTGCATCAATGATTCCATAATCCTTAGCCTCTGATGCTGTCATAAAATGATCTCTGTCCGTATCCCGTTCAATCTCTTCTTCAGTATGGCCTGTATTTTCCCCAAGTATCCGGTTTAACCGTCTCTTATCCTTTTGAAGCTTTTCCGAAAAAATAAATATATCAGCCGCTTTTCCGCCAATTCCTCCTGATATACCGGGCTGGTGAATCATAATCTCCGCATTGGGAAGGGCAAACCGCTTGCCTTTTGTTCCTCCTGCCAGAAGAAATGCCCCAAAGCTGGCCGCCATTCCCAGGCAGATGGTGGAGACATCGCAGCGGATAAACTTCATGGTATCATAAATTGCAAGACCGGCTGTTATCGAGCCTCCGGGGCTGTTAATGTAAAAGGAAATATCTTTTTCCGGACCCTGGGATTCCAGAAATAACAGCTGTGCGATAATCAGCTTTGCAGAATCATCGCTCACCTCTTCCCCCAGAAAAATAATCCGGTCCTTTAGAAGGCGGGAAAACAGATCATAGCTGCGTTCTCCAGAACCGGTCTGTTCAACAACATAAGGAACCAGATTCATGCTGCACACCTCCAGGCCCGGGAGTGTTTCATGACCACCTCTTTTCGCCTCAGCTGCCTGTTAATTCTTGCTTTTCTGTATGTCATAGGCGTACAGCCATATACTTTTTTAAATTCCAGTGTAAACGCCTGCTGGGACTGGTATAATGCATCCTGGGCGATCCTTGCGATGGAGTCCTCTTCCATAACCAGTTTCCTCGCCGCCTCGCTGAGCCTGCGTTCCTTAACATACCGGTGAATGGTACAGCCCGTGACTTCAGAAAACATCCGGTTGATATGAAATTTAGAGTAACCGGCGTGACGGGCAATCTCCTCCACATTCAGTCTTTCCGGTGCAGATAAGTTTACTTCAATATAATCAATGATCTTACTGACTATTTTTTTCTTTTCATCCATGCTTTCTACCTCCGTGATTTGCCCTTATTATAGCAGGTTTCATTTTTCCTGTCTTAATAAAAAGTGCGGTTTCAAAAAATCAACGAATTCCTACTATGTTTATAGAAAAAGACCATGACATTTCATTAAAAATATAGTATACTTTATACAAGATACTAGAACGAGCAATAGAAAGGAAGGCTGCAACATGTACTGTATCAAAAAAATAAAAGAAGATCTGTTCTGGGTTGGCGGAAGCGACCGCCGTCTTGCCCTGTTTGAAAATGCATATCCCATTCCCAAAGGAATTGCCTATAATTCCTACGTTCTGCTGGATGAAAAAACCGCGTTGTTTGACACGGTTGACAGAGCCATTACCGGACAGTTTATAGAGAATGTGGAAGCAGTTTTAGGCGGACGGAATCTGGATTATATTTTTGTTAATCACATGGAACCGGATCACTGCGCCACCTTAGGAGAAATGGTAAGAAGATATCCTGATGTAAAGGTCGTATGCAATGCAAAAACCGTCCCCATCATTAATCAGTTTTACGAATTCGGAGTCGATGACAGAGCTGTCATTGTAAAGGAAGGAGAGACTGTCTCTACCGGCAGACACAATTTCACCTTCTATATGGCTCCCATGGTGCACTGGCCGGAAGTTATGGTCACCTATGATACCACAGATAAGATTCTGTTTTCTGCAGACGCATTCGGCACCTTTGGCGCCATGAACGGGAATCTGTTTGCTGACGAACTGAATTTTGAGCGTGAATGGCTTGATGATTCCAGAAGATACTATTCCAACATCGTCGGCAAATACGGTATTAACACTCAGGCATTGTTAAAGAAAGTCTCAGACCTGGACATTCAGCTTCTCTGCCCCCTTCACGGACCGGTATGGCGTTCCAATATCTGCTGGTACATGGACAAGTACTCCACCTGGAGCAGCTACAAGCCGGAAGAGCAGGCAGTTATGATCGCTTACGGCTCCATATACGGCAACACGGAGAATGCCGCCAACATTCTTGCCTGCCGGCTTGCAGAGCGGGGAATCCGCAATATTGTAATGTATGATGTTTCCGTAACCCATCCATCCTATATTATCTCAGAGGCATTCCGCTGCAGCCATCTGGTATTTGCATCTGCAACCTACAACGCAGGCATTTTCAGCAACATGGAGCATCTGCTTATGGATATGAAGGCCCACAATGTGCAGAACCGTACCGTTGCACTGATTGAGAACGGCTCCTGGGGTGTTATGGCAGGCAAAAAGATGACCGAAATCATCTCTGAAATGAAAAACATGACGATTCTGGACCAGACCATTACAGTAAAGTCTTCCCTGAAAGAGGACCAACTGTCGGAAATCGAGGCTCTGGCCAATACCATCGCAGATTCCATGTCTTAAAAGCATAACGATCCCCCGGAAGAACCGGCAGATAACTGTCCGGTCCTCCGGGGGATATTCTTTATTCTTCCATCTCTTAAAATCCTTTTATTTCAATTCCTGCCGCTGTAAGGCCTTCCCTGATTTTTTTCACGAATGCCAGAGTCTTGGCTCCATCTCCGTGAACACATACAGAATCAGCCTGAATGGTAATATCCCGTCCATCCACCGTTTCCACTTTCCGTTCTCTGACCATACGGATCACCCGTTTTACAGCCTGATCTTCATCCTTTATCAATGCACCCTTCTGGTTTTTCGGCACAAGAGTTCCGTCACTCTGGTATCCCTGGTCTGCAAATACCTCACTTGCGCAGAATACGCCGGTCGCTTTTGCAGCACGGATCATCTCACTGCCGCTTAACGCCAGAAGCACCAGACTTTCGTCTACCTCCTTTACTGCAAGACAGACAGCCTTAGCCAGCTGATAATCCTCCGCTGCCATATTATAAAGTGCACCATGGGGCTTTACATGCCAGAGCCGCACTCCTGCTCCGGTGCAGAATGCCTTTAATGCTCCAATCTGATATTTCACAGATGCTTTTACTTCTTCCGGAGACAGCGCCATATTCCTTCTCCCGAATCCGGCCAGATCCGGAAATCCCGGGTGAGCTCCGATTCTCACCCCATGCTCCCTGCATAGTTCCACTGTCCGTTCCATCACCATGGGATCTCCAGCGTGGAATCCGCAGGCAATGTTAGCAGAAGTAACATATGGAATCACCTCTTCATCCATTCCGATCTTATAAGCTCCGTAACTTTCCCCCAAATCACAGTTCAAATCAATGACCGCCATAATCACCGCTTCCTTTCTCTAAAACGTTTTCAGTATTTCTGCTGCGCATTATTTACAGCTTAATAAACTTATGGCCTTCGGACGTTCCCATTCATTTCCTTCTTTCCTGTTGATATTTTACCATTTTCCCATGGCAGTCTCAATTGTTTTTTTCTACTCCAGAAGCTTTTTATTACATATCCCCATCAAACAAGCTCATCTTTCCTGTATATGTCAGATATTCTCCGATGACTTCATTCTGGATCTGCTTTAACCTAAGCGGATCATTTCCTCCTACAGCTATGCCATCGATTTCTTTTGCATGCAGACAGAAATTAGAGGAAGAGGTCACCAGCACCTCGTCTGCATCCATCAGCTCCGTAAGGGTAAAGGGGCGCTCTAAAACCTGGATGCCGAGGCGGTAGCAGGCTTCAATCATATGAGTCTTAGAAATCCCCCGCAGAATATACTGATCATTGGGATGGGAAAGAAAAATTCCGTCTTTTAGGATGGAAACATTGCTGTGGGCACACTCTGTTACTATCTCACCTCTATGAAGCACGGTTTCCTGTGCGCCCAGTTTATCCGCCTTCTGGGATGCCATGACAGATGGCAGAAGGTTTAAGGTTTTAATATTGCAGTGCAGGAAACGGGTGTCCTCTGCTGTAATGAGGTTTATGGGAACCTCCGGGTCACGCAGCCGGTTTGGGCGGATTATGACCCAAAGCTTACCGGTCATCTCACTGGCATAAACGTGGTTTCTGGGAGCAGCTCCTCTTGTGACCTGCCAATAGACAAAATGAGTTTCTCCCTCCACTTTTTTAAGAAGATCTGTTAAAAGTTCTCCGAGCGCCTTCTTTTCCATGGGAATCCGGATATCCAGGGCATTGGCACTGGAATAAAAACGGTCCAGGTGATCTTCCAGCAGATAGACCCGGTGATTTCCTCCTACCGCTGCATCATAAACTCCGTCACCGAAAAAATGCACTCTGTCATTAAACGGCACCATCAGTTCCTCCGGTGAAGCAATTGTTCCATCATAATAAGCAAGCTCTTTCATAACCTCTCCTTTTTTCGGGGCAAATGCCAAATTTCATCCTGATATACTCCTCAATCAGTTTTGCACAATTATCAAGTCCCAGACTTTCCGTATCCAGACACAGGTCATAATTTCGAGGATTTTTCCACTGTCTTCCGGTATGGTACAGGTAATAGGCATTGCGGTACCGGTCCAGATGGTCAACGTAGCGTTCTGCTTCCGGCTCTGTTATCCCCTGCCGCTCCATCTCACGTTTTATTCTGAACTCATAGGAAGCGTCTAAATACACAGACACCACATTGGGCTCTTGTCTTAATACAAAATCAGCAGCTCTTCCCACACATACATAGGATTCCTGAGTAAGCAGTTCTTTCAACACCTTTGCCTGATAATTAAATAAATTCTGGTCTGATAAAAAGTTTCCGCTTTCTGCGGGGATGTTCTCTCCATTATAAACCCTTTTAAACGCCCCGTACAACAATGTTTTTTTCGTATTTTCATCTGCCTCTGCAAATATGGTTTCGTTGATTGCGCTGTCCTTAGCATCCAGCCGTAAAAGCTTCCTGTCATAGTAATCAATTCCATAATCAGCAGCCAGCTTTTTTCCTATATGGCTTCCTCCTCCGCTTCCGCAGGTTCGGGTTATTGCAATTGCAAAAAATTGATTCTGTTCATTCATATTTCTTCCTCCTACTGTTCCAGATATGCCTTTTTCACCCGGCCATCCCTTAAGCTGGTCTTTGAAGAAACCTTACATAGCTACAATCAGCACTTCATATAACAACTTTTTTATATATCATACCTTTTTCATGCTTTTTTTGTTATATAAAACCATATTTTATTAAACAAAAAGAGGCTCTCCCACTAATTACCGGGGAAAACCTCCTCGTTCTCCAAAAAGAGGCTGGGATACTCCGAGAGGACATTATGTCCAAAAAGCAAAAGAAGCCGCAACTGCCTTCCTGGCAGTTGAGACTCCATCGTTCTCTCATTTCATATGTTGGGAGCATTATACCACTCCAGGTAAGAAAGCACAAGCGGTATTTGGAATTTTAGCGTATCAGCCTCCATATTTTCTGCCGTTAAAAATCAAACTGCCAAAAGTAACCAGAAGAAATAATACCATTGCAAATCCCGATGAAAACAGAAAGATACTCAAAAGCAACAGCAGCAAAACTCCAATTCCTATCCGTATCACGATATGATGAATCAGTTTAAAACCGCTTGCCAGACCCAGAACCGCATTTCCGATAAACATGGTATTTGCAATTCCCACAATACTTTGAAATGACAGCTTCCCAGAGGCATGAAGAAAAAGCACCATACCATTCACCGCCAGTAGGATCAGGGCAGTCAGCCATTTATGGTGAAATATTTCCGGTAATCCGGCATTTTCAAAACGTACCGTAGTCTGCCGTACAACTGCCCCTGTAAAGGTTGACACGGTACAGATACAAAGACCTGCAGCCAGCCCGGAAAAAACAGCTCCTGAAAATCTGCCGGCTACCGGAATCAGCAGATCCGGCATGGAATGGCTGGGACTGTTTTGAAATGCGAAAGCTGTCAGCAGATAAACCAGGATAATTGCTGACAAACTTATCTGCATGGCACGCATCATGGTGTGTTTCGGATTTTCCACATCTTCCACATAATTTCCCAGTATCTCCCATCCCACAATCGCCCAGAATATAAGAAGAAGCGTGTGCCCCAGGGCTCCCGGTGCAGGAAGACTGCGTGGAATCGTAAGAACCGGTAAACGAAATAAAGTCGCACCACTGCCTGCAAGCAGCAGACAGGCTGTGATACTGGATAATACCAGCATAAACTTCCCCATAAAGGAAACCCCTGATATAACGATCAGCGCACAGATGAGAAGAACCCCGCCGGCTGTAACCCATGAGCTTACGTGATAAGCAGAGGAAATAGCGGATTGGATGAACTCCGCGGCAGTAAGTGCCACGGCGACCGGTCCGAAAAAGACGGCTGCCGTAAGATAATTGGCCGCAAGTGTTCCAAATCTGCTGCCAAATATATCTCCGACAATCGAACTGATTCCCCGATTATCCGATACAATAATTGTCATCTTTGCAAAGACATAGGCAAATAAAATATTAAGTGCCATAATCATCACCCATGCAATAATGGCATGCTCTCCCAGCATATCATAAGCCAGAGATGGCAGAAAAATAATACCGGAGCCCAGAATCGGTCCGGTCATCAACCCGCTTACCGTAAAAACATTTAATTTTTTCTTCATACTGATACATCTCCCTTCCATCACATCAATCATAATAAAAAATCCTGAATTTGTATAATTGAAGTTATTAAAGATTGACTTCAGAATTATTGATGATAGAATAATGGTAACATAATTTTGTGCAGGGGTAGAACCGGAAGGAGCGAATGAGATTTGATAGAAATACGTAATTTAAGAACATTGGTTAAGATAGCAGAGCTGGGAAGCTATACGAAGGCAGCCCAGGCCCTGGGATATGCCCAGTCTACACTGACCTTTCAGGTAGGTGCCATTGAATCCTATTATAATTGTCCTGTTTTTGACCGCACAGGGAAGACACTGAAACTTACTGCCTTCGGCGAACAGCTGCTGGAATATTCCAATTCGGTATTGCGGGAGTACGATACTCTGGAGCAGTTAGGAAAAAGCGATGCCATTCCCCAGGGCTGTTTGCGGATCGGGGCTCCCGAATCCCTGACACTATATCGTTTATGCCCCCTTATCATTGCTTATAAATCTGCTTATCCACAGGTGGAGGTTCGTATGATCAACAGCCCGTGTGAGCTGCTGTTAAAAGATTTATCTGCCGGACAGCTGGACATCAGCTTTGTCCTTCAGCCAGAGTGCATGGATGAGAATCTGCATACGGAACTGCTTCTGGAGGAAAAAATGTGCCTTGTTGCACCCGCCGGACATACACAGCCCGACTTTTTGCCCGAATCCGGGGAAATGGTGCTCTATACAGAAAAAGAATGCAGCTACCGGCAGGAATTTGACCGATACTTACAAAAGCATCACTATGTCCCTTCCAATGTACTGGAAACGTCAAATGTGGAGGCAATCAAAAAGTATGTATCCACCGGCCTGGGAGTTTCATACCTTCCTTATTACACCGTAAAGGCAGAAAGTGAAAGCGGATTACTTCGAACAAAGCTGATTGAAACAGATCCTGTTTTTTTCACACAGATTGTTTATCATAAAAAGAAATGGATCTCTCCAGCCATAAAAGCACTGTTAACTCTTAGCCGGGAATATGGCCGGAAATGGTCCGTCTGACAATCGGTGATTATTGAAACTCAGATTTTAAAATCCCATATTCATAGGTATCCTTCCATATGGGATTGCCGTCCTCATCAGTAAAGAAATATACATTTTGCAGCAACGTCCCCTCTCTTCTCATCCCTACACGCTCAAGAAGTTTCCAGGAATGAGGATTTTGGGGATCACACATTGCGATCATTCTTCTTGCACCAAGCTCTTGAAAGCCATATTTCATGAGTGCAAGCAGACCTTCTGTGGCATACCCGTTCCCCCAATACATTTCATTGAAAACATAACCCACCTCCCATGTTTCAAATTCTTCTTTTGCAAAATAGAAGTTACCGATGAGTTTTCCGCTTTTTAAGCATACGGCAAGAAACCGCTCGTCACCGGCCCGCCTTTTTGCTTCTGAATAAGACTTTTCTTTTGAATATGGCTTATATGGTTCAAATTCCAACACTTTGGGGTTGGAAAAATACTCATATAAATCCTCACCGTCATTTTCTGTAAACTTACGTATAACCAATCGTTCTGTTATTATTTCCTTCATATAACCGCCCCCCCGGAATTTATTTTAATGTTACAATTAAATATTATACAGCATCATCCCTGTTCCTGTAAAATAGTAGATTATCGTCGACATCTTAACTACTCTCCTGTTCTGATTGTTTATGAACCGCCAGGAACAGTGTCGGAATCACTGCAGCCACTGTGAAACCCACAGACCACCAAAAAGCAACATTGTATGCGCTTATAACATTCTGTGTTCCCGATGCAGACCGGCTGGCTAACTGGTGCTCTACAATTGTTGCAAGGACTGCAGACCCGAACGCACCGCCAATTGTCTGCAGTATCCTTGTAGCAATACTGGCATGAGGAATCTGCTCACTGCTTAATCCCACATAAGCAGAGACCATAAGTGGAATGAAAACTCCGCCGAGACCAGCCCCCCGTATCAGAAGCGCCGCAGCTAACAGAATCCCATTTGTTCCGGAATCAGCAAAAGCAAATGGCAGAGTACCGGCCGCCGTGATTATGAGGCTTACCATAACGATTGGGCGCGCGCCTATACGGTCGGTCAGTTTTCCCATCTGGGTTCTTGTGAGTAACATACCAACTCCCTGAGGAATCAGCATAAGTCCGGCGTAAAGAACGCTTTCACCACGTACCTGCTGATAAAATAACGGTAACAGAAGCATACCCCCGTTTGTGATAATGCCCGACATAAAAAGCAAAACAGATGTAGCGGAAAAATTGCGTGACTGGTACAGATGCAGATCAAGCACCGGAGAAATCTTCGTATGTAAGGCGTAAAAAATAAATGCAGCCATCATAAGCAGCCCTGTTACTATCGGAACAAATACCGAACTGCTGTTTAATCCGCCATGAGATGCTATCTGCGCAATTCCATAGATAAGTAAGGCAAATGCCGGGGACAGCAGCAGAATACCGGCAATATCAAGAGTCTGTTTCTCCTTTAAAGGACTGTCTTCTGGTATTCCCCAGAAAGCCAGTAATAAAGCGATGACGGTCACCGGAATATTGACATAGAAGATCCAGCGCCAGCCCAGGCTGTTGACGATAATCCCGCCAAGAACCGGTCCCAGGATGGGTGCCAGCAGCATGGGCAGGCTGACAATTGACGCCATATGCCCAATATTTCGTCCCCCGGAAATTTGAACCAGCATATTTGTCATAGTCGGCATTAGTAAACCTGCGCCGATTCCCTGGAGGAGCCGAAACACGATCAGAGTACCTATATTCCATGACAGTGATGAAAGAACGGAACCCACAAAAAATAAAACCAGCGAAAATTCATACAGCCGCTTACCTCCAAGACGATTAATCGCCCAGCCGGAAACAGGAACGGCTATTGCCATTGCAAGCACATATCCCGTGATGACCCACTGAATAACTGAAACTGTGCTTTTTAATTCACCCGCTATTGTTTTTATGGCCACGTTGACCATTGTGGAATCCAACAGCGGTGCAAGAGAACCAAACACCAGGATTATTGATACTTTAATCAGCATCGGATCAATCTTTTCTTTTTGCTGCCTGGAATTACTTGCTATACTTTCTGCCATATGAAAGCCTCCTTATAATAAGCTCTCGTAAAGATTTTGTATCAGATTCTGAAAGAGAGCTTTACTTTATCCAACAATCTGTTGTATTATCATATTGTAATGAGATTAATATTCTTCATCAACCAACAATTATGATTCGAATGTTGGATTTTAAAATAAGGGGGTATTTTTTGAAAAAACAGCCTGAAATAACGATGCAGACAAGAAAAAACCTGGCAGATGCGTTCTGGCAAATCTACTGTGAAAAACGAATTGAAAAAATCACAGTAAAAGATATCACAACAAAGGCAGGTTATAACAGAAGTACATTCTATGAATATTTTACTGATGTCTACGATGTGCTGGAGCAAATTGAATCTTCGGTTTTACCGGATATTGAAAAACACAAAAAAATTGTACCTAATAAGTACATGCAGTTCCCCCTCAAACATCTCGTGGAGGTGTATAGTAAAAACAAAGAATATTTTATTGTCCTATTAGGAAAAAACGGTGATCCGGCTTTTCAGGAAAAAATGAAAAATACATACAAAGATCTGGTGCGCCCCCTGCTTCAATCATATGAATCGGATGAGTACATACTGGAATACGGTTTAGAGTATGGGATGTCGGCTATTATTGGTATGATAACGTATTGTTTTACAAGGGAAGAACACCCTGATATAGAAAGGATGGTCAGGCTCCTTGACAATTTCATGAACGATGGTATATTAAAAAATTTCATATTAATCAAAAAAACCGGGCAGACATCAGATTAAAAAGCACCTGATGTCTGCCCATTTTTTTATTCTCTCAAAATGCTCCGAACCCTCAAAACGTATCCCACGCCTCTGACCGTATGTATCAGCTTTACCGGCTGGCCTTCATCGATTTTCTTCCTTAAATACCGAATGTATACATCAATCATATTGGATTCTCCATCATAATCGTAATTCCATATATGCCGGCTGATCTTTTCACGGGAAAGTACAACTCCTGTATTGCGTATCATATATTCCAATATTGAGAATTCTTTTGCGGAAAGCGGAATGATTTTCTGATTTCTTATTACTCTCCGTGCGTCACAGTTAACAATTAAATCACCAACCTCAAATATATTGCTGATATTGCCGTAGTACCGCCTTAACATTGCCCGTACTTTCGTCAGAAGTTCATGTAAGGCAAATGGCTTCATCAGATATTCGTCGGCCCATATTTCCGGATCGGTGCCCTTAACCTGAGCGGTGCCGCCAGAAGTCATCATAAGCACGGGAGTCTTCTTTCCCTGGCTTCGTATCTTTTTTAGCAGTTCGAAACCGCTCACCCCTGGAATCATAGTATCCAGAATGACAGCATCATAATAAGTCATCTCAAGATACTCCAGCCCGTCAAGCCCATTGAGACAGGAATCTACCGTGTATTGTTCCAGCTTAAGTTTCCTTACAATCAGCCCATTTAAATCCGGTTCATCTTCCACTAATAAAATTCTCATGCCTGCGTCATCCCTTTCATTCTTCTGTGCTTCCCGGATCTTCATACCGTATCAATATTATATCACAAGAAGAATAAAAGAACATGAAGGAAATTACAAATATTCAAAAGGCTCTTTTGCATCAACAAAAATAACAGTTTCAGACGGGAGAAGTTTTTGCAGCCAGCCCACCAGATGTTTCATGCCGGACTCCTCACTTCTCTCATGGCCGATGATAATCATGGAATGGCCGAGCCCAAGCATAGAAGCATCTCTGATATAAGCGCTTAACGTCCATTCGGTGATATCTCCGCATATGACTGTGTCTAAATTTTCTCTGCGCATGAACTCCATGGTGTTTTTCTCGTCGCCAAGGCCCAGACTGCCGCCTCCCGCCAGTACACCGATGCGGCGGCAGGTTCCCTCCTGGTTTCCAATCACTCTTACACACTTTACCTCCAGAGAATCCTTTACTTTCATCACCAGATCCTTAAGCTTTATCTCCGGAACCTGATAACACAACTGAGCTTTCAACAGAGGATTCTTCTCCTCTTTTCTGATTTCTTTTCTTTCTCTATAAACACTCCAGCCCATATCCTGATCAAAGCCCAGATAAATCATGTCATCAGAAACCGCATGCATATAATCATGAAACCGCCATATTACAAGGTGGTTATCTTCAATCAGCTGTTTCTTTTTTATATAAACAGGATCATTTAAAAGCCATTCTTTCTGATCCCTCCCGTTAAACCAGGTTGGTTCATGGGTAATAATGAAGTTGGCTCCCAGTCTGACCGCCTCTGAAATCACATCAACGGTAGCCATAAACGAAGTGACAACTCTCGTAACTTCCGTATCCGGATCACCTGTAATAATCTGGTCAACGGTTTTTACCGGATCCAGTGTGACCCCAGTCTCCCTGATGATACGGTCAACAATTTCTCTAACTTTCATTAACTGTCCCTCCTATACAACCTGGATTACCGGATCTTTAAAGGTATCCGGCTCCATTATTTTCACCTCATGAAAGTGATCTGTATTTGTCACTATAAGCATTACAGTCGTATCATATCCCGCCTCTTTTACTTTGTCAAATTCCACGTTTCCAATCACCTGGCCGGATGTGATTTTGTCTCCAGCCTGCACAAAAATCTCGAAATATTTTCCATCTAGCTCTACCGTATTTATCCCGATATGAATGATCATTTCCGCTCCAAATTCCGTCCTGATACCGATTGCATGCTTTGTAGGAAAAACAGAAACGACCACTCCGTCTGCCGGTGCAAATATCTCATCACTGATTGGAATCACTCCGATTCCCTTTCCCAATGTGCCTGATGAAAAAACTTCATCTGCTACCTGACTAAGCTTAACGACCGTTCCTTTTGCAGGCGCAGTCATTGTCTTTTCAACCGCCAGAATTTCCGGCGACGAAACCGTTCCGGCAGGCTTTCTGGCTGATTTCCCCGCTGATTCATAGCCAAATAGATAAGTCAGAAGAAACGTTCCCGCAAATGCCACAGTCATGGCAATTGCAAAGCTGACAGCTGGAGTATAGGAAGGAATCACCATAATACCTCCTGCCAGCTGAGAAGCGGATATGTGAAAAATTCCGCAAAGACCTCCTGCCACAGCGCTCATGGACATAGCATATATCAGCACCCGTCTGAATTTAAAGAATATTCCGTAAATAACAGGCTCTGTAATTCCTGTTAAAAAAGCTGGTACAAATGCAGAGAAAGACAGTTCCTTTAATTTCAAATCTTTGGATTTAAAGAATACGCCCAGTGCCGCACCTGCACCTGCATAAGCTGTTGCCTGAACGGTTGGAAGGAGAAAATCCTGGCCTGTTGTGGATAAATTATTAATAATAACAGGGATTAACGCCCAGTGAAGTCCAAGCATAACCGTAGGAATCCCTATAAAACCAAATACAATGTTTGTAAGAACCGCATTTTTTCCCAGTGCAATTGTTAGAGCATTGGAAATGAACGTGCCGGTATAAATTCCAAAAGGTCCAAACACAATTAAGGTAATGGGCACGACAAGCATAAGAGACAGCATGGGAACAAACAGCACCTGAAATACACCGGGAATAATCTTTTTTAACAGCCTGTCAATGAGAACATAAGTGCAGATTGCCAGTATTACCGGGAAAACAGTGGAGGAATAGTCCATTAACACCACCGGTATATGCATGAAATCCGTCTTCCCCCCGGCTGCCGTTAAAAGCCTGGTATAGTTGGGCTCCAAAAGAGCTGCTCCTATAACACCGGATATGTAAGGGTTCACATTCATGCGGGTGCCAAATGTTATTCCAAGAATTATGGGAAGGAAGTAAAATACTGCATTTGAAGCAGCTGTTAAAATTGCATAGGTTCCTGACGTTGACTGCATTGCCCCTGCTGCCACAAGAATCTGAAGTAATGCCTTTAACATACCGGAGCCTAATATGGCCGGTATAATGGGCGTAAAGCTACCTGAAATTACATTGAAGATCTTTGCTGACAGTTTTTGCTCCTTTCCTCCTCCGCCTGCGCCGTCTTCTTCTCCCGTCAGTTTTATTACCTCTTCATATACATCTTTCACATTGGTACCGATGACAATCTGGTACTGGCCCCCGCCCCGTACCACCTGCATAATGTCTAACTTCTCCAGAGCTTCTTTATCTGCCTTTTCTTCATTCTTTAAAACAAAACGCAGCCGGGTCATGCAGTGGGTCAGACTCTGCACATTTTCCTTCCCGCCTATATTTTCCACAATCTTTTCTGCCAAATTTTTATCGCTCATGATTACACTCCATTCTTAATCAGACTTTCAGGTTCCATTTTTGAATTGCTGCTTTTACAGAACCCTCTCTTGCTGTAAATACCGTCTCAATACCTGACTCCTGTGGGAAAATCCTTAATGAAAAACAGACCTCTCCCTGATTAACAAAAATTTCCAACGAGGATTCATCAGAAAATATCCTCAGTTCTTTTAACCCACTCTTAAGTCCCGCCTTGCGCAGACTCCCGTAGTCTTTGGCAAACGCCTCTCCGGAAGCGCTTCGGTCCACACAAATCATCTGGTCTTTACTGGAATATCGGATCACTGTCTGCTCCTGTTTATTCTGTCTTACACTGATCTCAAAAATTCCTGCATTCTGTTTTATAAGCTGAACCATCAGTTCATAATGTCTGCCATAAAACCTTACGTCTCTGTAGCTTTCCTCATCTATGAAAATGGTCTCACACACCAGTTCACTTCTAAGCAGTTCCATTTCCTTCACCGGATTTAGCCTTATCCGCCCGTCTGCAATGGTGAGTTCTCTGGGAATTGTCAGGCAGTGGGCCCAGCCATACCGGTCCGTAGGATATGAAATCTCAGGCAGCCCCATCCAGCCAAACAATATTCTTCTTCCCAAATGATCCAAAAACGTCTGTGGTGCATAAAAATCAAAACCATAATCAAGTTTTTCATACTGGTTCCCGTCAAAGGTCAATGTGTCCTCATTCATGGGATTCCCTATGAGATATCCAGCTTCGTAAATATTGGAATTTCCAGACTCTTCCGTTTCCAGTCCCTGGGGACACATCATTAAAATGCCATAACCGTCTGCTTCAAAATAATCGGGGCATTCCCACATAAAAGCTTTCGTCTTCCATGGGACAGACAGCTCGCCACGATACTCCCACCGCTTTAAATCAGCACTTTGATACATCAATGCCGTTCCGGTCTGTGAGATCTTTTGGGCACCTGTAATCATCAGGTATCCATTTTCCCCCTTCCACACTTTTGGATCTCTGAAATGCTCTGTAATCCCATCCGGAGGCTTTGGTATCAGGGGGGTAGTCTCCTTTTGGATTCTGCCTTCCTCATCCATAACCGCCAGGCACTGGCTGCTGTGCCTTACCCAATTATCATCTCTATGATTACCGGTGTAAAACAGATACAAAAGCCCATCCTTTTTCATACTGCTTCCTGAGTAGACACCATGGCTGTCAAAGTTCTGGTCCGGTGCCAATCCAATCCCCAAGTCCTCCCAGAAAATGAGGTCCTTTGAACGGAGATGATACCAGTACTTAGTTCCATGAACAGGTCCGAAGGGGAACCATTGATAAAACAAATGGTAGAAACCATTGTACCAGGCCAGACCATTGGGATCATTTAAAAGTCCGGTAACCGGCTGTATATGATAGCTTTGCCGCCATGGACTGTTTTGAACTTTTTTTGCCAGTTCCAAATACTCCTCTTCTGATATGCCATCTGGCTTTGTATGAGCTGTATTCATAAATCACCTCAACTTCCGCAATATTGGAACCGGTTCCAATACTGGGTGAAATTATAAGGAACAGTTTCAGTTTTTGGAACCGGTTCCTTATAGTTGGATTTTACTTCTTCTGTTGTGGTTTGTCAACACTAAATCGCTCAATTAATTCATATGGAGAAACGATTACTTCTTGCGTTTGTTCATGTTCCAATAGCTTCAGCAGACTTTTTGCTGCAGTACCCCCGGCTTCCCTGAAGAAAAACTTAATCGTTGTAATTCCAGGATATACCAGATCCGTGATCTTATCTCCCCCTACTCCCACGATTGAGAGCTGTTCCGGGACCTTTATATCCAGAAGGCAGCAGGCTTTTAACACTCCCACCGCAATATTATCGGTAGCGGCAATGATGGCAGTAGGCTGATTTTTTCCTGCAAGAATTTTCTTTGCCATAATCACAGCATCCTGGGATGAGAACGAAGTTTCTTCTATATTAAGAACTATGTTTTCATATTCCCCGGAAGCCCTTATCACACCCTGTTTCCTTTTTATACCAACCGATATATCTGTCTCAGGAATTCCAAGATAAGTGACAAACCGGTGGCCTCTCTGGAAAATATAGTTTCCCAGACAATATCCTGCCTGATAATCGTCATGAATCACGCTGGGGACACCGGGCACCTGCTGGCCGATGACAACCATGGGAATTGAAATCTCATCAAAAGCTCTTTTATGTTTATCCGTGATTACCGTAGCCGCCAGAATGATACCGGAAACCTTCTGTTTTGCAAGAGAATAAATACTTTCAATCTCTCTGTCGATATTCTGATTGGTATTGGATATGATCATCTGGAATCCATTCATCTGCAATACATCATCAATGCCCAGCAGCGTTTCCGACATGGCATTGGAATTAAGCCTGGGGATAATCACTCCTATAATTTTCGTTTTTTTCGCCTTTAAACTCTGGGCGAACTGGTTGGGAGAATATCCTGTTTTTTTGATGACTTTTTCTATTCGTTCGGCTGTTTTTTCACTGACAGATCCCTGATTTAAATACCTGGAAACTGTGCTTTTTGCAACGCCGGACATTTCTGCTATTTCTTTAATACTTGCCATAAACGTTCCAACTTTCTGCCTGCTTTGTTCTTTTTCTAAACTTTATATTAATAATATCTGATTACTTTCCATTTTTTGTCTCTATTATATACTTTATCTTTCAATTACGCAATTTATTTTAATAAACCATTCAAAAGCAATCCCAAATCACCTCTTTTCACCCATTAATAAAGTGCGAATCTTCCTGCAATTTCATGTTTACTTGAGATTCGCACTTGTAATTTTATATATTCTTTTAATACCAATTCCTTTTCAACACAAGAATAAATAATTTCTATATGTATAAGTTATTCTGTTATGATTATTAATATCCAATCCTTATCAATCCATCTGGCATAAGTATATGACCAGAGCCGTTTATATAATTTTTTACTTTATATATTAAAAGGCGGGTTTGGATTCTAATCTATGTCCAAAGCCTTATAGTTATTAGATAGGGGGGATTCCATTGTTTTTATTAAGAAAAATACAATAAAGTAACTTTACATTTAAAAAAGAGGAGATTATAATGAGATTATTTATTCCCAAAAAAAAGTATAAGACTTTGACTGCCATGCTTATGACTTTCACACTTATGTTTAGTTTCAATGTAAATGCACAACTCACAACACAGGGGAATTTGGTTAGTGTAGAATCCCGTGATAAAGAAGCAATTGTAAAAGCATTAGGTCTTAATCCTGATGAAATTAAAAGTGTTGAAATTTATGATATTGTTAAGCCAATAGAAATTAAGAAAATATCAGGTAATGACAACCACTTAATGGCTTGGTATAATACAGGAGCCACTATAAAACGTACAGGTGGGCCACGAGAAAGTTTGAGTTCACTTCCCATTGCTTCTGACTATATTTCACCTGGGGGAAGTATATCACATACTTATACAAAACAAGTTTCAAAATCAGCTTCCTTCACGGTCGGGGTTGCACCTATAAAGGAAATATCAGCACAGTTAGGATATGGGTCATCATGTACTTCTACAGTCTCAAAAACTATATCTCAAAGTAACAATACATCTAATGGAATGTATGTCGATGTATATATAATTTATCAATCATATGATTATTCAGTATATGGCAAACCTTCTGGTGATTATTATGGAAGAGGAGGTTTTACTGTTGCAACAGGCTTGGGAGTAATAACAAGATAATGGAAGTAGGTAAATATGAATAAAGTTCCTTTCTACTATGTTATAACATTTATGTTTGAAGCAATTGGTTTCACTTTGATATTAAACTGCTATAAAATAGCAGAGTATAAGTTAGATTTAAAGTTATTAACAATGCAAAATCTAGATGTACCCCTTGAATTTAATTATAATTATTTAAATATCATATCAAACAACTATAGAATAGCAGGCATTTTGCTATCATTATTAGGAGGTATTTTTCTAATCAAAATTTTATTTAATGGGAATAAATAAAAGGAGCTGTCCTGAAAACGTATCTCATATCTTAAAACAACATCACAAATAAGCCTGTCGATTTTTCGGTGGGCTTTTCTCTACGCTAATACTAAACTAAATCTATTGTAGTATGACTTGAAATCCAAGATTTTCTAATGACTATATATTTCTATTTCGAATTTTGTTGACTTTTTAACCTCTTACTGTCAGAAACACGGTATTTCTTTGGTGCAAGGCAGGGGGAAACGAAAGACGATTCATCAGCGTTATCAGGAAATGTTTCAGCGGTTTCTCAACAGGCAGCTGCTCTATGATCTGCACCATTCCCGTTTTGGAGAGTGCAACAGTTATTCAAAGACAGATATTGACGCCACCTTTATGCATATGAAAAGTTCCAAAGATTCTTACTTCGCAGGATAACCCATTTAATGCAAATTCATCCCAGTTATGATATGATAATAAGTAATAACCACACTCCCTAACCCCAATACACACCGCATAAACAAGGAGGCACTTTTATGGACACCCGTTATCTGACCTACATCCTGACAATCGCCAAAAAAGAAAACATGACAAAAGCTGCCGAAGAACTTTTTGTCTCCCAATCCACCTTAAGCCAGTACCTCTCAAAGCTGGAAAGTGAGCTGGGCACCCCATTGTTTTACCGGAGCAAAGGCCGGTTAACGCTCACACCGGCAGGTACTCTTTATATAGAAGCTGCCGAAAAAGTCATGTCCATTAAAAATGTCCTTTATCAGAACATTCAGAATATCGAAAACCGGGGCCACATAACCGTAGGAGTGACCTCACAGTTCGGCCTTGCCATGCTCACCGATATCATCCCTGCGTTCAAAGTTCAATACCCGGATATTATCATCGAAATTTCAGAAACCAATCTTCCCGGACTTACCAGAATGATCCTGGAGGAAAGCATCGACTGCGGAATCATGGCCATGAATGAAACCGATCCTTTTTCTCCGGATCAGGTAACCATTCTGCGGGAGGAAGAGGTTTTATTCTCCATCCCCATCAATCACCCCTACCGTAAAAAAAATCCCGACAGACCCATAGGGATCCGGGAATTTGCAGAAAATTTCGGAGAAGAAAATATACTGTTATCGAAAAAAGGGTCCACCCTGCGCCACCTCACCGACATGGTACTGGAAAATGCCGGCTGGATCCCCAGTACAGTCTGTGAAACCAACAGCATATCCACAACCAGAAGTATGGTCGCCATGGGAATCGGCGTCACATTTATCAGTGAGTCCTGCGCAGCTGACCGGGAGCATGTGGCGTACTATAGCGTGGAGCCAAAGCTTACCCGATTAAACACCCTGGTAACAAGAAAAAACTGGATTCAGAGTCAGGCAAGCCGGTGCTTCTGCAATGCCATAAAGAACTATTTTCATTAAAAACAGCCCTGGGATCATGTCGATATGAATACCGACTCCCAGGGCTGTCCTGCTTCGTAATAATTTAATTATTTTGCAAGATCATCTGCAATCTGTTTAATCTCATTGTAAATCTTTTCGTCATTTGCCTCAGAATCTGCAGAGCTTAAATAGTAAGGCATCATTTCAACTTTGGCAATTGCCTCTTTTACTTCCGGATCTTCGGTCATTTTCTTAACCAGCTGATCATACCAGGCAATGACATCATCAGATGTATCCTTGGGGAAATAGAAGGAAAATTCGCAGTTTGGATATACTAAATCTACGCCCTGCTCTGTTAAAGTAGGAATATCCTTGATTAATTCATAGCGCTCTTTCGTCGGAGCTCCCAGGCATACAAACTGTCCTGCTTCCAGATAATCCTTACAGTTAATATAAGCACCTGGCATTAAATCCACCTGACCGGAAAGCATGGCTGCAACTTTATCGGAGTTGGAACCTACGTCAACCAGATCCAGATCAATTCCTGCTACCTTTTCAAATGCAAGCAGCTCATAGTAAGTATAAGCACCTACTTCGGTACATGCTTTTAACTTGCCTGGATTTGCTTTTGCAGCCTGAATGAACTCATCAAGTGTCTTATACTTCTCCGGATTTGCGTAGAACTGCTGTGCCGGATCAAGTGCAAACGTCGGTCCTAATTTAAAAGCAGTATAATTATAATCCGTAACACCCGCAATGTTTGCCACGTTTACCAGGTTGTGACCATAAAGGAAGGTATGTCCGTCTGCTGCTGCAGAACGAACCTGATTTGCAGCTACGGAACCTGCGGCTCCATTGGCATTTACCACAATGAAATCAGCGCCTGTCATTCTCTTTGCATACTCTGCGAATACACGGGCAGACAGGTCTGTGTTACCGCCGGCTCCTGCCGGAACCACGATGGACACGGTGGTGGTTGGCTTCCAGGTGGATGCTGCTTCAGAGCTGGCCGCTTCTGATCCCTTTGTGGTGGCTGCCTCAGAACTGGCTGCCGCCTTTGTTGTCTCTGCTGCTGTTGTTGACTGCGTCTGGCTGCCCCCGCATGCTGTCATACCAAGAACCAGTCCCGCCGCCATTACTGTTGCCAAAAATCTTTTTTTCATAGTTTTTGCTCTCCTTTTTTATGATTGTTCAGTTGCCTTACCCGCTTTTTTGATTAAGTACATCTTGTATTCTTTATAAACCGACCAAACCACTACTCCGATTGCGACAAAAAAGAAAGCGTCGAATATCGGTCTCTGGAAGAAAGCTCCAAATGATTTGTACTGCATGATTCCTCTTCGGAGATATGTCTCCAGCATTTTTCCTATAAGGAAGCATAATACAAACGGTGTAGTTGGCAGTCTGAACTTATGATATAAGTATCCCACCAGTCCGAATAACAGTATGGACTGTACGTCGAAGATCCGGTTGTTGGTGGCATAAGCACCTACACAGCATAAAACCAGGATCAGAGGCATCAGGATGTGCTTTGGAATTTTCAAAAGCTGCACAAATACTTTAATTCCAAAGAACTCAATTAACAGCATCAGGGTGATACAGATCATACAGGCTGCAAAAATTCCGTATACCACATCTGCATTTTTAACAAATAAAAGAGGTCCTGCCGATAAGCCGTGGATTAAAAATCCACCAAGCATCATGGCTGTTACACCGTCTCCGGGAATTCCCAAAACCAGAAGCGGGATCATGGCTCCGCCTATTGTGGCGTTGTTGGCTGTTTCCGTGGCTACGATTCCGTCCGGGCAGCCCTTTCCGAATTCTTCCGGATGCTTTGACATGTTTTTAGCAGTTACATAGGCAAGCATTCCAGAGGTACTTCCTCCGATACCGGGAAGAATACCGATTCCGGTACCAATAAGAGCGGAACGAATGGCATTTGGAATCTGATAAACAAATTCCTTCCAGGTAAAGCCGAAGCCTTTGATCGGCTTCATCTTAATGGTTTCCATCTTTCCATGCCCCATGGATTCTGCTGTTATAAGGATTTCGGATATAGCGAAGATACCGATCAGAGTTGGAAGAGTATCATAGCCTGCCATCAAAGAACTGGAACCAAAGGTAAAACGTGCTGTTCCATCAATGGGTGCCATTCCCACCAGTGAGAAAATCAGTCCCAGCATTCCCGCAAGAACCCCCTTTAGCATCGATCCGGAAGCCAGTACCGCAACCATGGTAAGGGCAAAGAAGGAAATGCCGAAGTTCTCAGCCGGAGTAAACTTTAATGCAATATCCGCAAGCAGCGGAGCGCAGAACGTCAAAACAATAAATGAAAAAACAGATCCGAGGAAGGAAAATACGATTCCATATCCCAGTGCCTTTCCTGCTTCTCCGTTCTTTGCCATTGGATGCCCGTCAAAGCAGGTTGCAATGGAGGAAGCCGTACCTGGCATGTTAAGTAGAATGGCAGAGATCAGACCTCCTGAGATTCCTCCGATATAAACCGCCACCAGCATATTCATACCCATGGACGGGGACATGCTGAATGTAAGAGGCAAAAACAATGCCACAGCCATGGAAGCTGATAAACCAGGTATAGAACCAAATATAATTCCAACAATTACTCCTGCTGCCATAAGCAGAAGAGAAGACGGAGTAAAAATTCTAGCATAAGCGTTACCTAATGAAATTAATGCGTTCATTGCTTCCCCTCCTATAAATTAATAGTGAAAATACCAGCAGGCAATATGATCTTGAATCCATACCGGAACAGGAAAAATACAATAAAGGTAAATACAACGGAAGTTACTGCCAGCTGTACGATGTCCTTTTTCGTCTTTTTCTCATCCGGTGCCAGAACATACATCTGAAATGGTAAGTAAAGAATCGTGGTAACAATAAAACCAACAGGCTGAAGCAGATAAACATAAACCAGAATAAGGATAAAGCTGATGAGCATTCGTTTGTAATCCAGATCTTCCTTTTCCATTTTTTCTGCTTCTGCTGTTCTCATTTTCAGGTTTTTAAGATTGAAGAATGCCAGGGCCGCCGCCAGAACAAAGGTTACAATACCGATGCACATCGGCATGAAATCCGGACCGATCTCCATAATTGTTGATTTCGGCAGCATCTTCGCCATAATCATCATTCCGGCAGATAAAATCATAAAAAATCCGCCCACAATCATATCCCCATATTTTTTAATAAACATTGACTGTCCTCCTCCTTTTATCTTACCAATGCCGGTTTTTTACAGTCATACTTCCAGCCAGGTATTAAGTACTGCATCGCCAGAGCGTCATCCCTGTCATGGGAGGAAAGGCTGTTATACAACCCATTCGCCTCCATTACCCGCTCCATGTTTATCGTCACTCCCAGTCCCGGTTTATCAGGTACCTCTAAGTAACCGTTTTTAATAGCCGGAGTATCCTTTAAGAGATTCTGCCCATCCTGCCAGATCCAGTGGGTATCCAGTGCTGTTGGATTTCCCGGTGCTGCAGCTGCTACATGGGCAAACGCTGTCAAAGTGATATCAAAGTGATTGTTGGAATGGCTTCCCCAGGTCAGCCCCCAGTCATTTAAAATCTGAGCCATTCTCACGCTTCCCGAAAATCCCCAGAAATGAGGATCTGCCAGAACGATATCCACCGCTTTTAATGCTGCTGAGTGATAAAACTGTCTCCAGTCTGTTGCAATCATGTTGGTGGCTACCGGAAGGTTAACGGCATTTTTAAATTCCGCCATAATCTCTCTGCTGGAGAAACCGGATTCCGGGCCGCAGGGATCTTCTATGTAGGATAAGATTCCCTCCATTGGCCTGCAAAGCTCAATTGCCTCTTTTAAACTCCATGCACCGTTGGGATCTATATTGATACGGCCATCAGGAAATGCTTGTTTCAGCGCCCGTACCGCTTCCATCTCTTCGGAACCTGAAAGCACACCGCCCTTTAACTTAAAGTTTTTAAATCCGTATTTTCCGTTAAGAACACCTGCCTGTTCTACGATTTGTTCCGGAGTAAGCATCTGGGTACGCCTCAGGCGAAACCACGGATCTTTGCTGTTACTCTCATCCAGATAGGAAAGCTCCGGTGCAGCCTTTTCTTTTTTGCTGACATAGAATAAATACCCCAGCGTCTCAACCTGATCCCTCTGTTTTCCTTCTCCTAAAAGTTCACACATGGGCAGTCCCAAATGCTGCCCCAAAAGATCAAGAAGTGCACATTCAATGGCCCATTCCGCTTTTACAACGAATTTCAGCTTGCTGATATCAAGGGTCTGTATTCCTTCCCCGTCATCCTCTTTCGCTTTGGTTGACGCTTTATGAATTGAATTTAATATACTCCGGTATTTTCCAATTTGCTGTCCAACTACCAGAGGGGTGCAGCTTCTTAACGCTTCACAGGTATAATCTCCTCCATGAATCTCACCGATTCCCGTATTTCCGGCGCTGTCCTTTAAAATTACTATATTTCTGGTAAACCAGGGTGCATGAGCTCCGCTCAAAGTCATCAGCATGCTGTCATAGCCCGCTACCGGAATAACCTGCATTTCTGTAACAACCGGTGTTCCTGAGTACTTCATATCTTTTATTTCCTTCCTTTGGTTATATTGCACATTTTTATTTCACTTCCTCTTACTTTCATACGCATTATACCAATGACCGCTCAATAAATCCAATAATTAATACCGATTGCAGCGATAAGAAACAGTAATAATCCGTTAAATTAACGAACAAGGCAGGGTTTTTTGGGGTTAAATTTCCACCCGGGAATCAGATACTGCATACCTATGGCATCATCTCTTCCGCCAAGACAGTGCTCAAGATACAGCTGATGGGCTTTCTTAATCTGTTCCATATCCGCTTCAATACCGAGTCCCGGCTTCTTCGGAACCTGAATACAGCCGTTTTCGATTTTAAGAGGTTCTTTTGTCAGACGCTCTAAGCCCTCCTGCCAGATCCAGTGGGTATCCAGTGCATTGTACTCACCCGGAACTGCTGCTCCAACCTGGGTAAACATGGCAAGGGAAATATCAAAATGGTTGTTGGAATGGGAGCCCCATGTATAACCAAAATCATGGCACATCTGTGCAACGCGGACGGAACCGCTCATTGTCCAGAAATGGGGATCAGCCAGTATGATATCTACTGCCTGGGATTCCAGGGAATGTCCTACCTCTCTCCAGTCCGTTGCAATCATATTCGTTGCAGTGGGGAAGCCTGTGCGGCGGCGGAATTCGCTGACAATCTCTCTTCCGGAATAAACCCCTTCTGCTCCGCATGGATCTTCACAATAAGTTAAAATGCCCTGCATTCCCTTTACATATTCCACCGCTTCTTCAAGGAGCCAGCCCCCGTTGGGGTCCAGATCAATACGTGCATCAGGAAATGCTTTCTTTAATTCCCGGATTACATCCATCTCTTCATTTCCAGGAAGCACGCCGCCTTTCAGCTTAAAGTCCTGGAATCCGTATTTTTCCCTGGTTGCTTTTGCGAAAGCCACGATCTGATCAGCAGTGAGGGCCTCCTCATGACGGATCCGGTACCACTCACAGTCAGCGTCCGGCTCTGAGTCATATGGAAGATCCGTCTTGTTTCTGTCTCCAACAAAGAACAGATACCCCAGCATCCGCACGCTGTCTCTCTGCTTTCCTTCCCCTAAAAGCTCACAGACCGGAACGCCTAAATATTTACCCAGAAGATCAAGACAGGGGGCTTCAATGGCTGTAATTACGTGAACTCCTGTCCGTAAATCAAACGTCTGATTTCCTCTTACGTCTGATTCCCCTTTGGAATCTAAATGTGCTTTCACTTTTAAAAGCGTGCTTTTATATTCACTGATCTTTGTGCCTGTTACAATGGGAACACACTCTAAAAGTGCATTGGTAATTTTTTTCCCTCCAGGTACCTCTCCTACTCCCATTTCTCCGTTATCTGCATACAAAACCACAATGTTTCTGGTGAAAAACGGTGCATGAGCTCCGCTTAAATTCAGCTCCATACAATCTTTTCCCGCTACCGGATATACTTCCATTTTGGTTATTACTGGTATCATTATACATTCTCCTTTATCACAGATCATCTTTGAACATAACTTAATTATACCGGTATGGAAGTACTTCTTCTATTGGCAGACATACCAACCCTGTCCCATTTTTCTTGTCATCTTTCTTATTCTTTCAGAAAATGAAAAAGGGATTGCAATCAATTGCAATCCCAGTCTCCAATTCCGTAGCGCTTCATTTTTCTCCACAAAGTTGTTGTGCTGATATTCATTGCCTCTGCCACCTCAGTTCTTCTTCCTTTGCAGCGTTCCAGAAGCATTTCTATGCGGAGAGCTTCCGGGTTTTGGCTTCTTACTGTCTGGCTGATTCCGTTTTCTTCCCTGATAACCGGATACAGTTCCTGCAGAAGATTCTGCACCATTCCCTCTTCTGCCTTTCTTCTGTGAGCTGATAACACCAGCCTCTCACAAAAACTTTCCAGCTGCAGTAAATTTCCTTCCCAGAAATATTCCTCCATTACTTTTAACGCAGCCTCGCTGATTTCCACATACCTGGAATAGGCTGCATTATATTTGTCGAGATAAAGTCCGGTAAAGCGGCGGATTTCCTCCGGCTCCTTTCGAAGCGGGGGAAGGCTGATCTTTAAAGCAGACAGGTAGAAATATAAATCTTCCCTGAAATTTCCCTGCTTTACAAGATATGACAGTTCCTTTCCCGCAGCAGCAATCAGCCGAACAGACAGGACCCGTTTTATCATTGAATTCTGTTCCCAGAAAAGCCGGTCATGAACCGCTTTAAAAAGCAGATACTGGCATTCTAAGGATAAGCAGTCCACTTCTTCTAAAAATACGGTACCAAATTCTGCTGCTTCCAAAGCTCCTTTTTGCTTTTTTTTATTCTCTTCTCCAAAGCCAAACAACACCTCTTTCTGCTCTTTCGGAGAAAGACAGCTTACATTCACTGCAATAAACGGGCCTCCCTTTTGGGGACTGTTATTATGAATCGCTTCAGCAAGTATCTCTTTTTCTGTACCGGTTTCCCCGTAAATCAATACCGGATTTCTGGAAATGGCATAGGACCTTGCCTGTTTGATGCACCGTTTCATTTCTCCTGACTCTCTTAAAATGTGAAAGAAATTACGGGGAGCATGATGGCCATTCATCAGCTTAGTTCCTGAACTCTGTCCTTCGCCCCGCTCTGCCGAACGTACCTTGTGACAGGTCAGTATGGCTCCGCTGTAATGTCCGTCATATTGAATTGGCGCTCCAATCACCATCAGCAGCTGATCCTTTATGGAAAAGGAAGTGGAATAAAGCTCCTCTCTTCCGCTTAAAATTCCATCTATGCCCTCTGCGTCAATTCCGTCAAATACTTTATCAATGGGAAAACCGATTACCTCAGCAGATGATTTTCCCAGCAGCTGCTCGATCACCCGGTTTATTGCCACAATCTCCTGATAAGCATTAATTTTAATAATACCGCTGAAGGATGTATCAAGAAGCGTATCCAGCTGAGCCTTATTCTGGTTTTCCAGTTCCGCAAGCTCAAGTATATGGACTGCCATCTGAAACGCCTTGCGGATGGATTCCTCACCTGTTTCCATAAAAAGACTGGGAAATCCGATTTCAAAAGCAATCTGGTTCGTTTTTACTCCGCCGATAATTAAGTCCACTCCGTCTTTAATCGCCTGGCTGACTAAGCCTCTCGTTTCTTCCAGCTCAGTCAGTTTATAAAAATGCAGTTCAAAATCAAACAGCTCGTCCAGTTCATCCAGGCTTTCAAACATATTTTCAAATGCGATAATTCCGATAGAGGGGTGGTCTTTTTTCAGCATATTTCTGGCTTTGAGAATCATGAATCCGATTTCACGTACAGTAATGGGCATCTCTACTACCGGCACATTTATATTTTCCTTAATCAGCGTGGCCTGCAGCCCCCTGGCGATGATGACGCGGACTCCTGCCTCCACTGCAGCCTTAGCCTCCGAAACTGCACTTGAATTTTCCACAACTTTTAAAATCTGGACCTTTGTCCCCTCTTTATCCAGGACTGCATTTGCATACTCTAAAATTGTCTGCCTTGGAAGCAGAATTGCAATCCGTTCCATTTCCTACCTCGCTTCCATCATTTCTATTTCTATTATTGTAACTGCAGAATAATATTATTACAAGCAACTTAAAATCATTGGATTCGCAAAGGATAGACGGAGTAAACCAAAATTACACAATATCCAGATACGTCTTTTTCACCGGCGCAGGGAAAGCCCGGTTTATCTCTATAAGCTCGTCCTGTGTCAGATTCACTTCCCATGCTTTTGCATTGTCAAGTGCATGGTCCTTATTTCCCGTACGGGGTATTGCCACCACATTTTTGCTGCGGATTGCAAAAGCAAGAAGAATATTGGAAACCGTACATTGATGTGCATCTGCGATACGGATCAGTGCCGGATTCTCATAGAGGCCCCGTTTTAAATCACCCGCCTGTGCCAGAGGACAATAAGCCATGACCGGAACTTTGTGTTCTTCCAGCCATGGAATTAAATCATATTCAATTCCTCTGGAAGCCACATGATAAAGGACCTGATTGATCTGACAATTATTCCCTCCAGGAACACTCCATAACTCCTTCATGTCAGCAGTATCAAAGTTTGACACTCCCCAGCGCCTGATCTTCCCTTCTTTTTTCAGCTGCTCCATACATTCCACAGTCTCACTTAAAGGAATACTTCCCCTCCAGTGCAGAAGATATAAGTCCAGATAATCCGTATTCAGCCGTTCAAGTGTCTTAATACAGCTTTTAAATATATTCTTTCTGCCTGCATTATGGGGATATACCTTGGACACAAGAAACAGGCTGCTGCGGTCAAAATCCTGTATGGCCTCTCCAAGCAGTTCCTCCGCTTTTCCATCACCATACATCTCAGCCGTATCAAGGAGCGTCATCCCGGCTGAAATTCCGGCCCTTAAGCTGTCCAGTTCTTCCTTCCTCCTGTTTCTTCGTTCTCCAAGAAACCAGGTTCCCTGTCCCAGAGACGGTACGGCAGTTCCGTCCGGAAGCATAACACTTTGTTTCCTAATTACCATTTTCTCCTCCTGTTCTCCTTCTCTCACCATGAAAATTTTTCATGAAAATCCCATGGACCAGAAAGGAATTGTAAGCATGGATAAAAGTGTGGATATTACCACACATTTCGTTGCAAATACATAATCGCAGTCATACTTTGCCGCAAGTATGGCTGAAGTACTCCCTGCCGGCATCCCGGTCATCAGTACGCAGACCGCCGTAAGATAATTCTCCATCTTCAATATTCTGCACAATGCCAGGGTAAAAAAAGGCAGAATAATCAGCCGCATAAGGGATATAAAAAGAGCATCCCGGTGAAACAGGCTTTTAAAACTCACCTCAGAAAGCATCATTCCGATTAAAAGCATAGTCAGAGCCGTTGTACAGCTTCCCGCCGAACGGACGGCCCTGTCAAGTGCCAGACCAAGAATACCCGTTATGGTATGGACAACGGAGGGCAGATGAGCCATGAGATTTGCATTTAATATCTGAATGGGCACCTGGAACAAAAGCAGAAACAGGCCGATATAAACGGCTACAATACAGGGGTGAAATGCAATTTTTTTCACTACTGACTTAAAATCAGGACTTTCTGTGAAGCATGCAATTCCTGCTGACCACATCATAATCCGCATGGGAATGATAAATATAGAAGCATACATCATCCCCTCCGCACCATAAATTCCTTCTGCAATGGGTAGACCTAAAAACCCGGAGTTTGAAACTATGGTTGCATACTGAAGAACCCTTTTTACAGAATCCGGCTTTTTGTTATACAAGATCCGGCTTAAAATATAGCTTCCTATCTGTACAAAAACAGACAGGAAAAGAACTGCCCCGAACCGGAGCAGTATTTTACTGTCAAATTTCATGCGGAAGGAATTGATGATATTGCAGGGCAGAAAAAAATACAGCACGGCATCTGTAAGCACCGTCTTTCCTGCTTCCTTTAAAACACCTTTCCTCTTTAATATGGCACCTGCTCCAGTGAGCAGAAACATCATGCACTGAAGAGACCATAATCCGGTTACATCCATTTTCTCCCCTTTTTATCCTTTCAGACTCATCCCGGCTCTCAGCATACGAAACGTGCGCTGTGCCGCTCCCCGGTATAGTTCCACAGACCGCTCCATTGCCTCTTCTATGGACATTGCTCCCTGAATGGTTGTAGTTATGCTTTCAATTCCGTATTCATAGATTTTTTCGGCTCCATCCCCCATGCCGCCTACTATGGCAACAGCCGGAATACCTCTTTTTTTACACCGCAGACCAATTCCGCTTGGAACCTTTCCGAAGGCAGACTGCCAGTCCATTCTGCCCTCTCCGGTAACGACTAAATCCACCCCTTCTAACAAAGCATCAAACTGAATCAGATCCAGGACAGTTTCAATTCCTGATTTCATATTAGCATTTAGAAATACTTTTAAAGCGGCTCCAAGCCCTCCCGCTGCTCCGGTTCCCTGAATCTGGTCCACATCAATACCGGTCAGTTCAAACAGCTTACCTGCATAGGATTTCATATCCTTTTCCAGCCGGTCAAGGATTTCAGGAGTACCCCCTTTTTGTTTTCCAAAGGTATAGGTTGCGCCGGTTTGCCCAGTCAGCGGATTCGTTACGTCACACATCACAGTAAATTCTGTCTCTTTCACAGCCGGGTGAAGTCCGCTTATATCAATACGTTCCACTTTTCCCAAATCTTCGCCGTAACCAGTCAGCCGGTTCCCTGCTTTATCAAGGAATTTCACACCAAGAGCCGTCATGGCACCCATACCTCCGTCATTGGTTGCACTACCGCCGATTGCAATGGCAATATTTCTGTACCCTTCATCCAAAGCAGCTTTAATCAGCTCCCCTGTCCCATAGGTAGTGGTATAAAGAGGATTTCTCTTTTCTGACGGAACCATGGGAAGTCCGGAAGCTTTTGCCATCTCGATCACTGCATGGCTGCCATCAAACACTCCATACACCGCAGTAGTTTCTTCCATCAGCGGACCGTGTACTGATACGGTCCGGATTAGCCCATTCATAGCATCAATCACAGCCTCTATGGTTCCTTCCCCTCCATCTGCCACAGATACTCCGCTGCACTCACAATCCGGAAATATACGTTTTGCTTCTTCTGTGAGGATTCCAACAATCTCCACAGATGATAAGGATCCTTTAAATGAATCAGATGCAAATAAAAATTTCATCGCCTGCCCCTTTCCTCTTACGCCTGAAACGAAAAACAGGCCGGCAGCCTATCAACAGCCACCAGCCTGCCTTCTTTCTTATATCAATGTTTCCCGTAACGACCTCTTATTTCTAAATGAGCCCCGCTGTTTCCATCTCTTTTCTGATCTGGCTAAGAACCGGTCCCTCCGGAGTGGCAACATTGGGTTTAAAGGGAAGTCCAACGTTTCTTCCTCTTAAATTTGCCATATCCTTGGCCGCTACCGGGAAGCTTGCCGGATCCATGGAAAGGCGCACCGGGTTTAACTTAAACTGTGCTTCCAGAGAGCCTTGCAGATCACCGGCCACAAATTTGTTGTATACATCAGTAATCAGCTCCGGCATAAAGTTGGCAGCTGTACATACGCCGCCTACTGCGCCGTGGCACATGGATGCATATAACAGTGTATCCTTTCCGCCGAATACTTTAAAGTCTGTTCCGCGGGTTCTGCGAATGAATTCTGCTGTCTGGGTGATATCACCGCTGGTGTCCTTCATGCCGATGATATTATCGAATTCCTTTGCCAGACGCTCAACCAGACCGGCGGACATGGTATATCCCACACGTCCCGGATTGTTATAAAGCAGCATTGGTGTTTCCGGTACAGATTCTGCTATTGTTTTAAAATGATTATAAAGTTCTGTTTCTGTAGGCTTTAAAAACATGGGCTGAAGAACGGAAATGCCTGCAGCGCCGTTTTCTACCGCCATCTTAGCCAGATGGCAGCATTTTTTCGTACTGATGGCGCCGATGCCAAAGTATACGGGAACTCTTCCGGCAGCCTGATCTACCATGATTTTCAGCCCGCGTTCCATCTCATCATCTTCCACTGCGTAGAACTCTCCGTTGCTCCCGAATGCCAGAATGCCAAGCACACCGCCGTTAATGACATAATCAACCTGATCCCTTAACTTTGCTTCATCAATCAGCTCATTTTCGTCTATGGGCGTAAGGATTGGCACAATAACGCCTTTAATAAAATCTGTATTCATGTTTTTTTGTCCTCTCCGTCCGGCTTATTTTTGCGGTTCTACAGTTGTATTTGCAATTTTCTCGTAATACTTCACGATGCTGGAATGATCCTCTTTGTCAAAACCGTCTGCTTTCAGTCCCTGCATAATCTCCATTAACTGGCCTGTTAATGGAACGGGAGAACTTACATTATGAGCTGCATTCAGTGCATTATTTAAATCCTTGATGTGAAGCTCAATGCGGAAACCTGGCTTAAAGTTTCTATTAAGCATCATAGGTGCTTTTGCATCCATAACGGTAGAACCGGCCAGACCGCCGCGGATCGCCTGATATACAAGTTCCGGATCCGTTCCTGCTTTTTTAGCGAAGGTAAGAGCTTCTGATACAGCTGCGATATTAACCGCAACAACAATCTGATTTGCCAGCTTTGCCACATTTCCTGCGCCAAGCTCACCAACGTAAACAACAGATCCTGCCATAACCATAAGCATATCATAATATTTGTCAAACAGTTCTTTCTTTCCGCCCACCATTACAGATAAAGTTCCGTCAATAGCCTTTGGTTCTCCGCCGGATACCGGAGCATCAAGCATATCAATTCCAAGCTTTTCAAGTTCAGCGCCGATGGCTCTGCTCTCAGTTGGATCAATGGAGCTCATATCAATGACTACAGTTCCAGGCTTTGCGCCTTCTGCTACGCCGTTCCCGCCTAAAACTGCCGCTCTTACATGTGGAGAATTTGGCAGCATGGTGATCACAACGCCGCACTGGGAAGCTAAATCTTTTCCGGTTTCAGCGGAAGCTGCACCGTTTGAAACCAGATCTGCTACTGCTTCTTTATTAAAATCAAATACAACTAATTCATGACCTGCCTTTAACAGGTTCTTTGCCATAGGTCTTCCCATAATTCCCAAACCGATAAATCCAATTTTCATATGCTTTCCCTCACTTTTTCATTCTGTTTACAGTGACCGATGGGTACTTCCCATCTCTGCTGTGATTATAGATAATAATCAGAGGTTCTGCTATGGGCGGAATTAACGAATGGAGGGACTTTCTTTATACAAATTATCTATTGTTTCATTTTCGTATCATTATCATTTCACTTTAATTTCATTCCAGATGATATTTTTTCATTTTTCTCCATAATGTTGCCTTGCTGATTCCCAGCTCCTTCGCTGTTTTTTCCCGGTTTCCTCCCAGTTTTAAAAGTGTATTCTTAATTTCACCGGCTTCCAGGGGGTATGGAACTTCTGCATTTTTTATAACGGGGTCTTCTTTTTCCACACTGCTTTCATCTGGATACATTTCAGTGAGAAGATCTTCCACCGCAGCTTCGTCAAGACTCCTCTTTTCCGCTGTCAGTATCAGTCGTTCACAAAAATTCTCCACCTGGATCAAATTGCCTTTCCATGGATAATCAAGCAGCACTTTACAGGCGCCTTTTGTCAGCACATGAAACCTGGAGTAATGTTCACAGCAGTCCCTGATTGTTTCCCTTATCTTAAACTCCAGGTCTTCTTTCCGTTCTCTTAAGGGAGGAATGGTGACCGTCAATCCCTCAAGAAGATAATACAGTTCTTTCCGGAAATCCTGCTTTTTAACAAGTTCAGATAAAGGAACCGTCCCTGTCACCATAATTCTGACCTCTGCTCCGGCATACCGCTGCCCTTCTCTTCCCAGCCTGTGCTTATGGCGGATCAGCTGGTAAAGCCTGTACTGGTTTGCTTTCGTTAAAGCCTGTATATCTTCGATCAGCAGGGACCCTCCCTTAGCCTGGGCAGCTGCGCCCTTATCCCCAAATATCATGTCATACTGTGCCTCTTCTCCCAGCCCGTCACAGGATACGTTGACAAAGGGTCCGTCTTTATGAAGCCCGGCATTATGAATACACTGAGCCAGAAGCTGCTTCTCTGTTCCCGGCTCGCCGGTAATGAAAACCGCCTTTTCCGTAAGGGCATACAGCTTGGCAAGGCGCAGACAGTCCTGCATATTCTTCGATTCCTGTAAAAGATCCCCGAATTCCCCCAGTGCTCCTGCTCCTCTTAACTGACTTTTTCCCTTTACCTCCAGCCCCTTATGCTGTTTTCGTTTCATGCGATGACAGGTGAGTATGGCTCCCTCTACCTTTTTTTCAATCACCACCGGCGCCACAATGGCAAACACAGAGGTCCGGCTGATCTCCATAAAGAGGGAATAGGATTCTTTTCCGTATTCCAGCACCTGGCGGAAGGGTTCGCCCAAAAGTTCAGGGAACACCTCACCCGCCGGTCTTAAAAGAACTTCCTCCTTCTTTTTCTCCAGAATGTCTTCCATGATTGCGTTGATATCCACAATACTTCCGGACGCATCAAGCCTCGCCACTCCGTTAAAAGAATAATCCAGAAGCGTCTCGATCTGGGCAGCATTGCGTTTTTCCACGCCCATGGCATAATCGACACTTTCCGCCATAGACAGGGCGTTTCTCATGGAATCCTCTGTGTTGGACAAAAACAGGGAAGGGATACCGCTCTCTCCTGCAATCCCCACAGCCGTATCCCCTCCAATGATCAAATCCACATCGTCACGGACTGCCTGTCTCGCCATATCCTCCAGAAGATCCCCTTTTTCTGCAAAATAAGTCCGCATTTCAATTCCATAAATGATATCAAAATAAGACATGTCACAAAACATGTTTTTAAATCCCACCACACCAAGGACCGGATTGTCCTTTTTTAGAATCTGCTTTGCCCTGCTCACTAACAGAGCCATCTCCTGGGCAGTTATGACGATTTCCACTACAGGAATGTCAGTGTACTGCTTCATGAGAGAAGCCTGAAGACCTCTTGCGATGATGATAGACGCACCGTTCGCAATGGACTGGCGGGCTTCAGAAACCGCATCCTCTGTCTTAATTACCCTCATTTCCCCGATCTCATGGTTTTTCTCCTGAAGAATATTATGCGCCTGATAAATCATCTCTTCTCTGGAAACAAGCAACGCAATCTTTCCCATACGGATTCCTTCCTTCTGTTTATCCTGTTTGGTCCATTTTACTATAAGTAAAAGACGGTGTCCATTTTCTATCTGTTTTTTATGATTATTCCCAGACAGTATATCATAAAACAGCCCTGAAACGATATAAAAACAGTTTCAGGGCTGTTGCCTATTCCAAAACTGACTCTTTCTCCTGAGCCACCTTTTTTAATTCCTCTTATGATATTGTCCTTTTCTCCCCGTCAGCCATTTCAGCAGTTAACTTTCTTCTTATTACCACAGTTCCATAACCATTGATCCCGCCGCTGTCTGTTATATCTCCCGTCAGTATGGTTCCCTGTAATAAATCCTCTAGCAGCGGCTTCTCCAGTATTATCTCATTACGGGAAAAATTCTGTACAAATATATACTCGACCCCGGCGGACTCTCTGGAGGTTATTTCCAGTTCATCCGGGATGGTTCCGTTTAAAAGAGGCTTTATTCCGGCTTCTTCTGTGAGTTTGTGGAATATATCATTATAAAACTCCTGCTCTGCATCCGCGCAGACATAGTAAGCCGTTCCCTTCCCCCATGAATTCTTTGTAAACGCCGGATACCCCTGATAAAAATCATCCTCATAAACCATTAGAGTTTCTGCGTCATTTAACTGAACCAGATCACAAAGACAGCGGCATTCATACCGTTTTCCTTTCCCTCCGGCCGGTACCATATGGTTTACTTCTCCATCAAACAAAGCATCTACTTCCTGACTGCGCAGCCCCAGAACTTCTTTCAGCCCATAAGGTACACCGCCCAGGAAGCAGCGGTCCCCATCATCCACAATCCCAGACCAGTAAGTGGTCAAAAAACAGCCCCCGCTCCCGACATACTGCCTGATTTTCTGCTCCATGCCCTTTTGAAATAAATAAAGCATAGGAGCAGCAACCAGATCATATTTTTCAAGGTTTTCATCCATAGATATTACATCAACGTTGATTCCGGCTTTTCTAATGGCGGAATAGATTTTTGTGCATACCTCATGGTAGAAAAGTCCTTTGTTTCTGGGCCCCTGTGCATCTTCCAAGGCCCAGCGGTTTTCCACATCATATATAACAGCTGCTTTAGACCGTACAGAGGTACCGGCTATTTCTCCCAGCAAATCAAGTTCCCTGCCAACTTCCTTTACTTCTTGAAATACCCGGGTGTCATCTCCTCCGTAATGGTCAATCACAGCACCATGAAATTTTTCAGAACAGCCCCTGCTTTGACGAATCTGAAAATATAGTACGCTGTCCGATCCATGGGCAACGGCCTGAAGCCCCGCCAGTTTTAAAAGCCCCGGCTTTTTCAGCTTGCTGACTCCCTGCCAGTTGGTTGCACTGGGGCAGGATTCCATCAAAAGAAATGGTTTCATTTTTAAACTTCTCATAAAATCATGCTGTAAGCCATTATCCCTGGCTGTAAAAATCTCCTTTTCTTTATACCACAGCGGATAGGAATCCCAGGAAACCACATCTACAGCAGTTGATAATTTATGATAATTCAGCCCTTTGTAATCATACATCAGATTTACAGCAGCAGGTTGTGCTGCTCCTTCTTCCCGCAAAGCATCCACTTCCCATTTTGCAAAGTCTGTAGTCTGTTCGGTTACAAAACGCTTCCAGTCCAGATTCAGCCCATGAACCATAGTCTCACCAATGGATGACGGGCTTTCGATCTGGTCAAAGGATTGGTAGATATGGCTCCAGAATGCCGTGCACCACCTGCGGTTCAATTCATCAATGGAATCATATTTCTTCTTCAGCCACAGGCGAAAGGCTTTCTGGCACAGGGCACAGTGGCATTCCCCTCCGTATTCATTGGAGATATGCCACATAAGAATACCGGGATGGGAGGCAAACTGCCCCGCCAGTTCCTTATTGATCTTTCTCACCTTTTCCCTGTATACGGGAGAAGTGAAACAATGGTTATGCCTACCGGAAAAAAGCTGCCTCCGCCCGGTATCATCCACCCGCAGCACCTCCGGATATTTGTCAGACAGCCATTTGGGGCGGGCTCCGGAAGGTGTTCCCATAATGGTATATATCCCATTCTTATAAAGTTCATCCACCCGCTCCTTCAGCCAGCCAAAATTATATCTTCCCTCTTCCGGCTCCAGAAAGGACCAGGCAAACATCCCCATGGTCACTGTATTAATTCCTGCCTGTTTCATATAGTCTATATCCTGTTTGAGTATATCCGGGCTCTTAAGCCACTGCTCCGGATAATAATCTCCTCCGTACCAGATACCAGTTTGATTCATATTATCTGTTCCTTTCTGAAAACAGGCGCAGCAGCCGGATTTCCCTTTCAGAATTCCAGCCACCACGCCTGTTTGTTTTCCTTTCCTTATTTGACAGCCCCCGTAATACCTTCCGCAAAGCTTTTCTGCAGGAGGAAGAAAACGATCACGGTAGGAATGGTGCACAACAGTACAGCAAGCATTAGGGTTCCGTAATCTGTCACATAACCTGATTTTAAGTTAGCCACCATCATAGGCATGGTAATGCTGCCGGCATCAGACATAATTACTTTGGGCCATAAGTAACTGTTCCATGCATTCATAAAAGTAATCGTCATGGCTGCTGCATAAGTGGAGCGCATGGTAGGCACGAACATCAGACAGAAAATCTGGAATTCATTTAACCCGTCAAGCCTCGCTGCCTCCATAATATCCACTGGAAAAGACCTGGCGCTCTGGCGGAACATCATAATTAAAAACGGAGTCGAAATACTGGGAAGAATAAACCCAAGTGTGCTGTTTAATAAATTCGCCCTGGAAAACATCTGATACAGGGGAATCATAATTGCAGCAAACGGAACCATCATTGCCAGTAAAATAATGCTCATGATCCGGTCCTTTGCCTTGTCATGAAAGATTTCAAAGCCATATCCTGCAATGGAGCAGATAAACAGAGAAACCAGTGTCATGACAATGGAATATTTAAATGAATTTCCCAGTGCCGCTCCAACATTCTGGGAAGCAAACAGCTTTTTCGTATTATTTAAAAGCTCCGTTCCAAATATCAGGGTTCCCCGTGATACGGCCACACTTTTGTTGGTAGCCGCAACCATCATCCAGTACAGAGGAAAAACGGAAAGTATGGAGACGACCGTTAAAAAGCCATATGCCAGAAACTTCTTTCCTTTAGTCACGTTTATCACCTACCTTCATCTGCAAAAATGCCAGAACTGCTACCAGGAACAGGATTAAGTAAGACATTGATGCTGCATACCCAAAATTCGGTACATATTTAAACGATACATTATAAATATAGTGTGACATGGTAATGGTGGCATTGGAAGGCCCGCCGTAGGTTAAGTTCACAGACTCATCAAACAGCTGCAGTGTGCCATTGGTTGACATAATTGCTGTCAGAAGAATCGTTGGCTTTAAAAGCGGTACCGTAATCCCCCAGAAAGACTGTATAGGAGAAGCTCCGTCAATTTTTGCCGACTCATAAATGGAATACTCAATATTTTGCAGGCCGGACAGGTAAAATACCATGTTATAGCCGGTCCATCTCCAGATCAGTGCCAGAATAATCACGATTCTGGCGCTGTTTGCGTGGCCAAGAAAATTATATCCGGTTGACAAAAATCCAAGTTTTATGAGAACGGTATTCACCAGTCCATCCACCGCAAACAGAGAACGGAAGATTACCGCATAGGATACCAGGGAGGTAGCACAGGGCAGAAAAATCGCCGTACGGAATAATCCCTTAAACCGAAGATCTTTATTATTGAGCAAAGAGGCCAGGATCAGGGCCAGAATCAGCATGATCGGAACCTGTATGATCAGATAAATGAAATTGTTCTTTAAAGCCTGCATGAACACAGGATCCTGAAACATTCTGACATAATTGGTTACGCCGGTCCATTTTAAATTGGCACCCGCTCCTGTTTTAAATGACAGAAACAACGCCTGAATCATAGGCAGAAAGCTCATGACTGCGATAAATAAAACCGCCGGAGTTAAAAATGCCCAGCCTGCCAGGCTCTGCTTCTGGCCTAATGACAACCTTTTCTTTGAATTGCCCACTGGTAATGCCTCCTCCCTGACTCACTATTTACCCATTGCGAAATTAACCGTATCCTCTGCAGTCTTAATTTCTGCATCAATATCTGCTCCCCCAACTACGTTGGTAATTGCAGTTGCCACTGCATCACGGGCCTCATAATAATAAACGCCGGTGTTGTTGGAAGGAATCTTTGATGCAAAATCGGTAATTGTGGAATAAACCGGCGCTCCGCCGAAAAATTCCTGAGGTTCTCCATAGACCTTGCTCTGTGCAGCCGGTAAATAGGTGGAAAGAGCACCGGACTTAGGAAGAATGGTCTCATAGAAGGAAGTGCTTCCAGCAAATGTCTTAGCCATAAAATCATAAGCCAGATCCGGATTCTTGCATGCAGAGGTCACCGCCCAGCTGGAACCTCCGTTATTGGAATAATTGGTGGCTCCATCAACCCCCTCTAACTTAGGCATGTTGGTAATTGCCCACTTTCCGGACTGATCCTCAGCTGTCTGAATGCTTGCCATGATCCAGCATCCGTTGATGGTTCCGCCTACGGTGCTGTTGGTAAGGGTTCCCACATACTGATCCCAGTCATTAACCTCAATCAGCACACCGCTTTTTACAAGAGAAGCATAGGTTTCCATAACTTTTTTCAGTTTATCATTTCCAACCATGCTTGGTTTTCCTTCTTTATCAAACAGACTGCCCCCTGCAGACTGAAGCATCATCATGATTAAATCTGATTCTCCTGCCTGACAGGATAAAAGAGGTTTTCCGGTCTTAGCTAATATTTCTTCTCCCATCTGCTGGTACTTGCTCCAGGTAATATCCTTGAAATCATCAACCTTATACCCGGCCTGTTCCAATACATCGGTACGGTAGCAGGCAACTACGGCTCCGTTATCAAACGGTACTCCGTAATTTTTTCCGTCAACTACGGAATACGCCGTTTTTGCTTTTGCAAACTGGGTAAAATCAATTCCGCTTCCTGATAAATCTTTAAATGCATCCGGATAGGTTAATACATTCTTCTGAAATGCATTGTCCTGCAGAAGAACAATATCAGGCAGTGAATCCAGTTTACCGGAGGTGGCAGCTGTCGTCAGCTTGGTCTGAATATCAGCCCAGGGCGTCTCCACTACGTTCAGTTTAAAATCGGGATGGTCTTTCTGGTAAACCTTGGCAGCCTCATTCATGGCATAAACATTAAATGCCGGATCCCAGCACCAGACAGTCAGTTCATTACCACCTTTGGCTCCTCCTTCTTTTCCTCCGTCAGATGCCTGTCCGGCTGTTCCTGAATTTCCGCATGCGGTTAAGGAAACAACCATGGCTCCTGCAAGTAAGAGTGATACGATTTTTTTCTTCATAGCAAAACTCCTCCTCTTTCATAAAAAAAATTGGCTTATGAGATCAATTTCTTTTGAATATAATCCCATTATACCAATTCTTTTGTTGAAAACTTTTTATATTCAATTATAAAATGCGCAAATTCAATCATATCAATTTCTATTACCATCCTTTTTGCGCGCTGATCCTGCAGTAAAGCAGTTTACTTTCGTAGTTTTCTGCCGATCGTTTCCATTGATAAGGAGAAATATTCAGGACTTTTTTAAAATTCCTGTTAAAAGAGGAAATTGAGAAAAATCCCACGGCTACAGCCACCTCCTCCATGGATTTCTCCGTTTTTTTCAATAGCTCGCAGGCATACTGAATCCGGATTAAATTGATGTAATCAACCGGCTTCATATCCATACTCTCTTCAAAAACACGGCGAAAATGGCTCTCACTCATACTGGAAGCCTCTGCCAGCTGACTGATCTTGATCTCACGCATATAGTGATCCGCCACATAATCCAGAGCCCCCGATATGACTGCTCTGTGTGTCCTTTTTCTCATGGTCCGTTCTTCGTCATCAGACAGCCTTAAAAATTCCGCGAGACACGCGCGAAGCAGGCCGCTGATGCAGTCCTTGTAGTAAGGCTTCTTCTGGCGCGCCTCCTCCATAACACCAAGAATCAGTCTGGTAAGTCCGGGATTTTCCTCTCCCGGCAGAAGATATCCCACCCTTTGAATCCTTTTTAACAATTTTTTTTGAAACATGGGATCATAACGGTCCATCTCTGAAACAATCTTTTCTAAATCAACATACATCCACTCCCAGTAGCTTTTGGTACCTTTTTCACTGTTTGTGGTATGGGGAAGTCTGGGGGGCACAAGCATAATCGTGCCAGGTGAAAAACAGATATGCTCCTGACCAAGAATCACTTCCCCTGTACCCCAATGGCAGTAACCGATTTCCATCAGATTATGAAAGTGAAGGCACTTAATCTCTTTTCCATATTCCCGGATCCAGTCTTCCCCCAAAAGTGCAAGAACCGGCTCATCCTCCCCGATTTCATAGTAACGAAACTCCACCTTTTCCCTTTGTTTTGCCACAATCTCCTTCTCCCCTTTATTAATCCACAATATCTGACAGAATCTTTTCAAATTTTTTCTCAGATAAAATTTCATTGGTAATAAATCCGCCGTTGAAAAACAGACTGTATGTGGTAAATGGAGCCGGACATTCCTGTGCTTCTTTTGCAGACTCAAACCGGTGAGCGTGGAACGATATTCCCCTGTCCCTCGCCATCTGTTCTATCAAAGGCACATATTTGGCTGTAAAAGGACATTGATGGGAGTAATAAAGTACAAATCCCTCTTTTCCAGGCTTTCTGTCTTTTACGGACTGTGTAAATTCCGGCTTCGTCCCGCCGTCTTCAAAAGGCAGGTAAAGCAGTTCATAATAAGGTTCTGCATGGTCTGCGGTCTGAAATCCTTTATGTCTTAAATATGCCGGGTCTGACAGAAAGGGCATCTTTTTTTTCGAAGAAAGAATCACAAGACCCTTTTTCCCCTTTTCTTTGCTGTCTGCAATACAATGTTCTAAAAGCAGGCTGGAATACCCCTGCCCCTTAAACTTTCCCGATACCCAAAGACAATTGATATACATATATCCCGGTGCATTAACGGGCGCCCATGCCTTTTCTGCAGGAATGTATTCGATAAAACATTTCCCCCTTACATTTCCTTTTTTAAAAACAAGTCCATCTGAAAATCGTTCAGTCAGCCAGTTCTTTTTTGCCCTGACCTGGCAGTCTCTTTCATCGGCGATGGCACAGCAGATATGTTCCGATCCTATAGTTTCCTCTGTTAATGTTATGATTTCCATAAAATTCCTTCCCCCTGTTTTCCATGTAGAAAAATCAAAAAAAGCAGTCCCTGCCGGAAAATGATTACGTACATTCCGGCAGAGACTGCTCTTTCTTTCAATCTTATCACCTTCCTCTGTAAAATCAGATTACCAGTGTCGGCGGAGTATACACTCTGGCCGCCAGTTCTGTATCAAGGAGATAAAGTCCCTTTGCATCGCTGCCGAACAAATCGTATCTCTTAATGATCTCATCCGTATTCTTTTCCTCTTCACTCTGTTCCTTTACAAACCAGTCAAGGAACTGCATGGTACGGAAATCCTTTAATTCATAAGCTGCTCCGTAAATATCGTGAATGGCTGCCGTCACTTTGATCTCATGTTCAAACGCTTCCACAGCCGGCTGGCGGAAATCGGTGAAATCAAAGGAAGGGGCCTTAACATCTGAAAGAACGATCTTCTCCCCATTCTGAAGGAGATAATCCATGAAAAGCATGGCATGGTCCCGCTCCTCCTGAGTCTGTATTTTAAACCAGTTTGCAAACCCGTTTAAATTCTGGTCAGCATAATAATTTGATATATCCAGATATACATATGCGGAGTAAAGTTCAAAATTAATCTGTTTGTTTATCTTAGCAACAATCTCTTTGTTAAGCATAATCTTAATCCTCCTTTATCATATAAAAATCATTTTAACAAACAAGGTTGTCTAATATTTAATAATAATTTAATTACTATCCAATATCTCAACTTGTTTATTGCTATATTCTAACATTTTTAATAATATTTTTCAATATCATATACAAAAAAAAGCGAAAGTCAGGCAGTCAGACAAACTGACTACCCGGCCTCCGCCTGATATTTTACTATTTTCCTTTCCTCTTCTCCCACATAGCCCAAAGAGTTCCTGCCACACAGATTGATGAATAGCATCCAGTCAGGATACCAAAGAACATGGGAAGTGAGAATTCCATAATGGATTCAATATGGAAATAAACAGAAGCCACCATAAGAATTAAAACACAAATTCCCGTTGTAAAGGATGTATTGATGGACCTTCCCAGTGTCTGGGTGGTGCTTACGTTAACCAGTGTATCCACCGGCATTTTTAAATCATGCTTCCTGTTCTCCCGGATTCTGTCATATACCACAATGGTATCATTAATAGAGTAGCCGATAATCGTTAACACAACAGCAACAAATGCATCATTTAATGGAATCTGGAACAATACAAATGCAAATAATACCACAACCACATCGTGAACCAAAGCAATCATCGCCGTTATTCCAGCAGAAAGACCAGATATAACGGAAAAACGAATCCACACATATACAACAATAAATACCAGTGACAGAACAATAGCTATAGCCGCATTCCTAAGTGCTTTTGCTCCAATATAAGGTTCTACCACAAAAGTCTCTGAAAGACTGGCATCATTTTTTCCAATGGTACTGTTGATTGTATCAGTTATGGTCTTCTGCTCCTCCGGTGAGATACCTGCATTCCCTGCAAGTGTAACAGACAGCCGCTTTAGCCCGGTCATATTATCTTCCTTTATCTGAACCGTTACCGGACGCTTCGTCTCTTTTTCGATTGCCTCCTGAATTTTACCGGTATCCGCCTGCTCAGAAACGGAATAAGACAAAACCGCACCGCCTTTAAACTGGGTATCCAGCTTCACACCATAGAAAACGCATCCAGCAATACCGGACAGAATAACAAATCCTGAAATAATTGCAAATATATATTTTTTCTGGTAGAAAGGAATTACCTTTTTATCTTTTCTGATTCTAAACCATTTCTCATTTCTCCAGAAATCAGACTGAATCAGTGACAGAATCAGCTGCTTGGATACGGAAACTCCAATCAGAAGATTTACGATCATGCCGACCAGCAGGGTATAACCAAAACTCAACATCGTTCCTGATCCAAAGATCATTAAAATCACTGCTACGATTGCAGTCGTCACATTACCATCCAGTACAGATGAAAAAGCATTTTTATAACCGGAAATGACAGCTCCCTTTACAGAGGAGCCCTTCTTCAGTTCATCTGAAATACGTTCTGAAATGATAATATTAGTATCCACTGCCATACCAAGAGTCAGGATAATTCCTGCAATTCCCGGAAGAGTCAGGGTGTACTGGGGTACCGAGACTGCCAGCATCTGAATCACCATCTGCAGAAGCAGCGTAATACATGCAACCACTCCAGGCATTTTGTAAAATACAATCATAAACAGACAGATCACGAAAAATGCAGCCAGTCCGGCATATACCATGATTGTCAGAGCATTGTTTCCAAGTGATGGGCTGATGGTAGAAAAGTTAGTTGTTTTTAAAGAGAAGGGAAGTGCACCGGCATTAATTTTCTCAGCCAGAGCCTTTGCTTCCTCATAGGTTTTCATACCGGTGATTACCGCCTGGCCTCCCGATATCTGATTCTGCACCGTAGGATTGGATATCAGATTATTATCCATATAAATTCCGATTCTTTTTCCGATCAGTTTTCCTGTAGCATCTTCAAACAGCTTTGACCCATTGCTGTTAAAACTGAGGGCTACTACATATGTCTTGATTCCATTGGAAGTATTTGTCTGGGGACTGGCCTTCTCTACATCCTTGCCCTGAATTAAAACGGCTCCATCCGGGTCTTTAAATGTCAGCTCAGCCATCTCACCTAATTCTGATATGGCGTCTTCCGGGTTAAAATCTGTTTCTCCTGATTTCCAAGGAAACTGTACAATGATATAACCTGCGTCCTTGTCCACAGTCACTTCACGGTCCGCAATGTTCTGGCTGTCCATACGGCTCTCGATTACTTCTCTTGCCGACTCAAGCTCCTGCGCAGTGGGTTTGCGGTCTAAGTTCTGAGGTTCAAAAATAGCTTCTACGCCTCCCCTGATATCAATTCCAAACCGCATATCAAAGATTCCCTTTATACTTTCTCCCGCTCCAAATAGAGCAACATAAACAAACGCTGCAATGATCAGAACTATCGCAGCAAGCATTTTCTTTCCTGGCTTCATAAGTTTTCCTCATTTTCTATTTAATTTTCAATCTGCCATAGCCTGCCTGCTGCTGCTTCTTTCTCTCCGTCCGAATTATGTATGTATTGTATCACAAACATTCTGCTTATATATCCTTCCTGCAAAAGAACGGCGCGAAGCGGCCATAAAGCAAAAGGAATTAGTAAGAAAAATGTCTTTAAACATATATAATTAAGGACTAAGCTTTTAAAGGATGAACGGCTTGCGATGTTTAGCAATACCTCCCCCACAGTTTCCTCTTCCAGCACATCCTTTGGTTCAATCATTACATCATATTTTTTATGGTACAGGTTATCACTGGAAATAGTGCCTACAGGAAAAAAACCAGGAAGTCCGATCCCCTTAACCACTTCAACTGTATTCAGTTGTGTAACCAGTACTGCCGCACAAAACAGGCATACCAGTACCAGGCGGTTTATTCCGGACCGTTTTCTCCTGATTTCCAATGTAATTCCTCCTGCTGCAGGTGTTTTTCCCATTCCCGCAAACTTCATTATTCTAGTTGCATTGTATCACATATTGATAAAAAAGCAACTAGATATCCCTATGGTAATAATTTCTTCAGCAGCCGTTCAAGCTGCTCCTTCTCCTCCTCACTTAAGCGGGAAAGCACTTGTCTGTCTCCTTCTTTTATGGATTCTTCTGCCACTTTTAATCCTTTCTCAGACAGGGAATACCGGTGTACCCCCTCAGGATCTTTCTTTTTTGCAATGTATTCTTTTTTATCAAGCTTTTCCAGACATTCCATCAGCTTATCACCATGAATGCCAGTCTCTGCTTCCAGTTCCATCACCGTCTTCTGATCTGACAGAAACAATGATCCCATTACAAGTACTCTGCTTTTCTTCCCGCCAGACCCGTGCTCCTTCCAGACAAACAGGCGGTCAAAAACAATTTTATAAAAAAGAAGAATTCTGTTGTAAGACGGTGCATACGCTTCCTTTTGCTGCCCGATTGCGGTTTCTTTGCTCTTTATTGATTTGGCATAGACTTTTCCTTTGCTGCAGTGAAGATCATTTAACGGACAATGCCGTTTGCAGCAGGGACAATGAAGACTATCTGATTTTTTATCACCCATAACCATTTTCCTCCTATGTCATAATAAACGAAAGGGCATATACCAACGTATATACCCCTGACTTCATTATATTCCTCCATAGATCCAATGTCAACGATCCCATGGATAATCGTTTTATTTAAAATTCCAGGACAAGAACCTCATATCCCTTTAATAAAAGCCTGGTTCCATTCCCCCCGGCTGTATGGTAATTGTGAAGTAGAATGTTTTTATATGGTTTATCAAGCTCAATTTCCTGCTCAGCCATTTTAAAGTTACCAATAACAAGAATTCTTTGATTATTTCCCGTTCTATAATAAGCCATTACTCTTTCTTTTTCTTCAAATGCAGGTGTAAACTGACCATATACAAAGGTATCTTTGTATTCCTCCGCCTTTCTTAATGCAATCAGCTTTTTATAATAGGAGAAAACGGAATCGGGATCTGCAGACTGGCGCTGTAAATGAATGGTTTGATAATCCGGACTGACCATAAGCCAGGGAGTTCCTTTTGTAAACCCGGCGTTTTCACTGTCATCCCACTGGAAGGGGACCCTGGCATTATCCCGGCTGTAACGTTTTACAGCTTCAAAAGCCTGTTCTTGTGACAGACCGTTCCTTCGTGCCACCCGGTATTCCTCCAAAGTGGAAACATCGTCAAACTGGTCGATGCTGTCAAAGGGAACATTTTCCATGCCTATTTCCTGTCCCTGATAGAGGAAGGGAATTCCTTTTAAAAGAAAATATAGGGTTGCAAGCATTTTCTTTGCTGCATCGGAACATTCTCCCTCCGGAATATATCTGCTCACACCCCTGGGCTCATCGTGATTTTCTATAATATTAGAAAGAAAACCAATTCCTTCCGCCCTCTTCTGGCTGTCAAAACAGCATTTTCTGTAATCATCCGGCGTGACAGGCTGATTGTCATACCAGCCTTTTTCACTGGCGCCGAACACAGTCTGGCTAAAATCAAATATGGAAGAAAAACATCCGTCTTCCCCTATGAAATCATTCAGCTCCTCTTTTTTTTCATTAAATACTTCTCCAACGGTAAACGCGTTATATTTTTTAAAGGTGGCATCCCGCATCTCCTTTAGAAAATCCATAACTCCTTCATTCTCTTTTAACATCAGCCTGCAGTCTGCCAGTCCATCATCCCGGTCCGGCGCATAATCATGAAAAGGAAGTGCCTTTTTAATATTCATGATGGCATCAATCCGAAATCCCGCAATTCCTTTTTCAAGCCACCAGTTGATCATATCGTAGATTGCTCCCCGGAGAACCGGATTTTCCCAGTTTAAATCCGGCTGCTTTTTATGAAAAAGATGAAGGTAATACAGATTGGTATCTCCGATCCGTTCCCATGCACTTCCTCCAAAATAAGACCGGATATTGGTAGGCTCTTTCCCGTCTCTTCCTTTCCTGATATAAAAATACTTACCATATTCCCCTTCCGGATCCTTGAGAGCCTTCTGAAACCATTCATGCTCATCGGAACAATGGTTCACCACCAGATCAAGCAAAATAGAAAGATTCCTTTTCTTCGCCTCGGCAATCAGTTCTGTTAAATCCTCCATCGTGCCGAATCTGGGATCAATTTTATAATAATCAGAAATGTCATATCCCTGATCTGCGAAGGGAGACTGATATATGGGGGAAAGCCATATGATATCAATTCCAAGCTCCTTTAAATAATCCAGCTTTGAAATCACGCCTCTTAAGTCCCCGATTCCGTCACCATTGGTATCGCAAAAACTTTTCGGATAGATCTGATAGGCCACCTTATCATGCCACCATTGTTTATTCATTTCATATTTCTCCATTCAGTTTTTTTCCTTCCCCAGATAATAGGCTGCCGCCTCATAAGGAAGAAGTCTGCCCCGCCTTTGTGACGAAGGATTATCGTAGTTATCAATGAGGCACTTTACATCCTCTCTTAAAAATTCTTCCGGAATGGATACGGCTGCCTCCTCATCAGAAAAATTACAAAGCACAAGCAGCCTCTCGCTCTGCAGACTGCGGATGTAGGCAAATACCCTGGCATCCTCTTTCATAATCAGCTGATAGCTTCCATATACAATTATTTCATATTTCTTTCTCAGCTCTATCAGCTTCCTGTAATAATGAAATACGGAATTCTTATCAGCCAGTTCTTTTTTTGCATTGATTTCAGTATAGTTGGGATTGACCGATATCCAGGGAACTGAAACAGTGAATCCGGCTGACGGTCCATCATCCCACTGCATGGGAGTTCTGGCATGATCCCTGCTTTTGCACCGTAAATAGCTCATCATCTTTTCATGGCTGACCAGCCCTTTCCCGGTAAGTTCCCCATAGGCATTCAGACTTTCGATATCCTTAAACTGGGTCAACTCAGTAAATGGGAAATTGGTCATTCCCAGTTCTTCTCCCTGATAGATATAAGGAGTCCCCCTCATCATATGAAGGCAGGTTGCAAGCATCTTTGCGGAAACAGCCCTGTAACGGCTGCTGTCATCGCCAAAGCGGGATACAGCTCTTGGCTGGTCATGATTATCCCAGTATAAACTGTTCCAGGCCTCTTCTCCCAATTCCTCCTGCCATCTGGAAAGAATCTTTTTTAACCGCAGCAGATCCGGCTTTTTGTCCGTCCACTTTAGCAGTTCTCCGTCTCCCTCCACATGCTCAAAATGAAACACCATATTTAACTCATGTTCCTGTGCTCCCGCATATTTTCTGGCTTCCTCCACAGTAACCCCGGCAGTCTCACCCACCGTCATCAAATCATATTTAGACAGAACCTTTTCATTCATTTCCTTTAAATAGGTATGAACCATAGGTCCATGAACTGCGTAAGGTGAGAAATCGCCGTAAAGTCCTTCCTTTACTTCGCCGTCCGGAAATGCCTGATTCTTGGATATCATGCTGATCACATCCATGCGGAAACCATCGATTCCTTTCCTGCACCACCAGTCCATCATCTCAAAGACTTCCCTTCGGACAGTCTCATTTTCCCAGTTTAAGTCCGGCTGCTTAGGAGAAAACAAATGGAGGTAATACATGCCGGTATTCTCATCCAGTTTCCATGCAGAGCCGCCAAAGCAGGCTCCCCAGTTATTGGGCGGCACTCCCACTCCTTTTCCCTCTCTCCAGATATAATAATCCCGGTAAGGATTCTCCCTGCTTTTCCGGCTCTCCAAAAACCATGGATGCTCATCCGAGGTGTGATTCACCACCAGATCCATAATAATCCGGATTCCGATTTCATGGGCCTCTTTTAAAAGATCATCAAAATCTTTCATGGTTCCAAACTCATCCATAATCATTTTGTAATCACTGATGTCATATCCATTATCATCATTAGGGGATTGATAAATGGGTGAAAGCCAGATCACATCAATTCCCAACAGTTTTAAATATTGAAGCTTCTCTCTGATCCCGTTTAAGTCTCCGATCCCATCCCCGTTGCTGTCTTTAAAGCTTCTGGGATAGATCTGATATACCACTGCCTCTTTCCACCATTTCCGTTCCATAGCAGACTCCTTTTCATTATTTGATTGCCCCTTCTACCATTCCCTGTATGATCTGCCTCTGGGCGCATAAAAACAGAATGACAATAGGAATCATGGCGAGAAATGCTGCTGCCAGGATTAAATCCCACTGCTTGACATAGGAACCTACAAAGCTGCTCACTGCAACTGGAAGGGTTTTAATTCTTCCATTCAGCCCCAGCATCAGCGACGGAAGAAGATAGTCGTTCCAGATCCAGATTCCGTTGAGAATCAGCACCGTCATCTGCACAGGCTTTAGCAGCGGAAACACGATCTGAAAAAATGTATTCTCCGGACTGCATCCATCAATCCAGGCCGCTTCCTCCAGTTCCTTTGGAATTCCCTTTATAAACCCGTGAAGAATAAACACGGATAAGGATCCTCCAAATCCCAGATAAGCGGTAATGATTCCTGTGTAGCTGCTTAAAAGGGGAATCCCTGTAAATTCCGACACCTTACGAAACGTAGACAGAAGGGGCAGCATCACCACCTGAAACGGGATGACCATGGAGGCCACAAACATCATGAAAATCACCTGTGACCATTTTGTCTTATTCCGAACCAGCACCCATGCCGCCATACTGGAAAATAAGGTCAGAAGAATCAGGCTGACTGCGGTTATGTACAAGGAACTGCCAAAGGATCTCCAATAGCTGAAATTCTGATTGCCGATTACATTTTTTAAATTGACCAGTAGCTGCCCCCAGTCAGACGGAGGCGCTATGGGACTGATTACAATATCCGCACTTTTCTTGGCTGCATTGAATATTACCAGGATAAAGGGAGAAAGCACGAAAAGAGACAGTAACAAACCGATCAGCTCCGGAATAAGCCGTTTTGACTGCCTTGCGTCCCATGTAATCCTGTTCCGCCCATAATTCTCTCTCATAATTCCACCTCCCTTTTCTTACTGATGGATACCTGAGTCAGAGACACCGCCGCCAGAATAAGAAAGAACACCACCGCTTTTGTCTGCCCCTCCGCATATCTGTTTCTGGCAATTGCCGTATTATAAATATTAAGAGCCAGGAACTCAGTGGAGGCCACTGCTTTCGCTCCCAGAATACGGCTGGGCGCGCCGTTTGTAATGGCATAATTTAGATCAAACTGCTTAAAGGAATTGACGAGGGTAAGGAAAATACACACTGTAAAGGTATTGGCTATCATGGGAAGCTTGATGTGTATGAGAGTTTTTAACGCCCCTGCCCCATCAACAGCCGATGCTTCTAAAATGTCTCTTGGAACCCCCTGAAGTCCGGTGACATAGATCATCATAATATATCCTGCATACTGCCATGTGCTGACAATCAGAATTGCAAAAAATGCCAGATTGGGATTCGTCAGCATGGAAACACTTCCCGCAATCAGGCTTGTAAATACTTTATTAAATATAAACTGCCAGACATATCCAAGGACAATACCCCCGATTAAATTAGGGAGAAAGAATGAGGCTCTGTAAAAATTTCTTCCCTTTACTCCGGAGGTACATAAAAGAGCAAGAAAGAATGCCGCAAAATTAACTGAAACCATGTTAAAAACCGTAAATAAAAATGTAATAAGCAGCGAATATAAATAATCCGGGGCATGAAACATCTGCGCATAATTCTTAAGCCCTATAAACTGGGTAAAACGGATCCCGTTCCAGTCTGTAAACGAATAAAAAATACCAAACAGAAAAGGAATCAGGACAGTTATGAAGAAAGCTCCTGTAAGGGGCAGCAGAAATAAACCGTTTACAATTGCCCGGTGTTTCCTTCCCGGGAACAGATAAAGACTGGCGATGACCAGTATCAGTCCCCCTGCAAGCAATGGACCCCTTCCCCAAAATTCCCGGTTGTAAAAATCTGAATACAGCCCGCAGCAAACCATTACAGCACCCACAGCTGCCGGCAGAATTGAACTTATCTTTTTTGCTTTTCCATCCATACGCTTTCTCCTTTATCTCTGCCTTAACGTTTCATATGGATACGGGCGGCTGTTCAGCCGCCCTGCCCAGTTATTTTTTCACATAGTCTGCAATGGCTGTCTGCATCATATTCACAAATCCGTCCTTGTCGATCTCCCCTTTTGCATACAGTTCAAACACAGCGCCTGTGGCATTCATGGAGATTCCTTCCGGCATCTTCGTCCATTCCCAGGAATAGGTATTGCCTGCATCCACATAAGTTTTTAAGCTCATGGCCAAAGGTGTCTTGGGGCTGACCTTACAGGTGGTATAAGGGGAAATCATTCCGCAGTCACTTACCAGACACTCCTGCCCTTCGTCAGACAGGGCAAGCTCTTTTAAAAATGCCTTGCATGCATCAATATTGGTGCCTTTGTTATAAACAGCCCACCAGGATGGGCAGTCTGCAAGAACTCCCTTCATCTCTTCCTTTGTAAACGCCAGAGGAGCGATTCCGCAGCCAAATTTCACATCGTAATCAGGAAGAGAAGGATCAATCCAGTTCCCCTGAGTGACGAACGCGGTCTTTCCCTTTGCCCACAAAGCGAGCTGATCATCATAGGTTCCGGATATCAGGGTATTCTTATCTGAATAATCAAACAGAAGCTTCATAAAATCCGCAAACTGTCCCAGACGCTCTGTATCGGTCTTTCCTGATTTTAGCTGATCAATATAAGTGGTATCTCCTCTCTTTAAGCCGCCTGATAAATAGTAGCCGAAAAGATGGTTTCCTGTTGACCAGTACATCTGTCCGGATTCAGCCGCAACTGAGCATACAGCCGTCAGCCCCAGCTCTTCCTTCTTCTGATCAATGGTCTCAAAGGCCTTTTTAAACGCATCATAGTTTGTGAGAGAAGCGGGATCTACCCCTGCTTTTTCAAGAACGTCCTTATTGTATGTAATACCATAGCCTTCTACTGCATAAGGAAATCCTACCGTTTTCCCATCCTCTGATTTAAAACCGAATTCTGTTTTGGAGGTCCACTCTTCACCGCTTAAATCTGCCATATAATCCTTCCAGGTCTGATAATCCCCTTCGCCCCCGAATACGAATAAATCCGGCATATTGCCTGCAGCTAAATATCCCTTCATGGTGCCATTGATGTCAACTCCGCCTCCAAGTGACTCAATCACAACCTCCTGACCGGTCTTTTCCTGATACTTTTTAGCGAAAGCCTTTAACGGTTCATCAATTTCGATCTTTCCGTTAACGATCCGAATCGCCTGCCCGCCGGACTTTGCCTGGCTGTCCCCCTTGCTTTCTGCAGATTCACTGCTGGCAGCCGATGTCACTGTTCCATCTGACTGCGTGCTCTTCCCGCAGCCTGCAAGAGACATTACCGCTGCTGCCATCGCCATGACCCATAAGTATTTCTTCATAATACGCCCTCCATTATAAAATATGCTGTTAATATGTGATATTTTAATAATTATATTGTAACTTATGCGCATAAGTTCTCTATACATAGTATATTAGCACTTTATGGATTATATAACAAGAGTTTTTTATATCATTTTTTCTAATATGTATTTTTTATCTTCATCACTCCTGTCCCTGAGCAGGCTATTTTATTTAGAAGTTTAACTAAGGTCAACTTTCAATTAAATAGAAAAGAGACGGGGTTGACCGCCTCTAAAATATTATACTTGTAAATATTTTATTCTGTTGCTTATAAGAAATATACATAAAAGAAAAAAATTAACTATCTATTTCAGGGCTGAACGGAGGAACTTCTTATTATAAAAAAAGGCTCCCTTTGCAGGAAACCCTATATTTTTCTCACGGAAGAACGCTCTACGATAAAGACTGGAAGCTGTTCAAAATTTGCTCCGTAATTCTCTTCATTAATTATATGAAACAGCTTATCCACAGTAATCCGGCTTTTTTCCGTTACGTCCTGGTGAACTGTCGTCAGTGCAGGTCTTACCAGGCGGCTGCAGACATTATCATCAAATCCTACTATGGAAAGCTCTTGTGGAATCTTCATTCCTCGATCCTTTAAATCATTTAAAATATAAGCCGCATAATAATCAGATGCACAGATAAACGCGGTAAAGTCCCCAACCCGCTCATAAGCCTGGGATAAAATAAGGGATAGATCAGCACCGCTTGGTTTCAGCCTGATAAAGTTGTCTTCCTTCCATGGCAGACCGGCACTGTCCAGCGCATCCCGGTATCCCATAAACCTCTGATAATCTACTCCCATACAGTTATCCGCCAGAAATGCGATTTTCCGGTGGCCGGACTGTATGAGATATTCCGTAATCTCCCTGCCCCCCTTTCTGTCATCGATTCCTACATTTACGTACTCAAAAGAAGCGTCTTCAAAATAGGCATCCACAAAAACCATGGGCTTTTTCATCTTTTGATTCAGCAGTTCCCCATCCTCTTTCTGCATTCCAAGAAGAATCAGTCCATCCACGTTCCAGCTGGAAACCGAGCTTATAATTTCCCCTATATCACTGGAAACATAGAGCATGGTGAAATATCCCTTTGCCCGTACAAACCGTTCCACTGCCCCGATCAGTTCCCCTGCAAAGGGATCTTTTACAAAGTTATCGTACTTATTTTCACTGGCTTTCATCGCCAGGCCGATTATTCCGGACCGGTTTCTGGCCAGATTCCTGGCATTCCTGTTTGGAACATAGTCATACTCTTCAATCAGCTTTTTCACCTTTTCCACCATAACAGGCGATACTTCCCCCGGCTTTCCGTGTATGACATTGGAAACGGTGGTCGTGCTGGTACCAAGTAATTCCGCCATTTTCTTAATTGTAATCATACCATGCTCCCTCCTCTGCTTGCAAACCCGCTTGGATTTCTCTTATCCATTCTATTACGGCTCGTTCATTTATGCAAGCAGGAAGGTAAGGAGAATGCTCAGCAGTTTCTGATCCAGTCTGCGCACAGATCCTCTTTATTATAAAGAGAGGTTTCCAAAGCGGCATCCTCTGCTCCATCCACCACTCCGGTCTGGAGGGAAGTAAACAGTTTACTGTACGATATAGAGGTTGGTTTGGCACCAAAGCACCGGATCGTATCCATCAAAATCGAAGATTCTGCAATTTGTGCATTATGATAAATAAATAAAGAGTAAAATTGTGCATTTTTACATTCCCCGGTCGAGTATTTCAGATAATTTAATCTACAAAAAGGCAGCCTGCCCGGCTGCCTTAAGATGTATTCTCTTTTTTTACCCCCCCAGGGTCACATCCTGCCTGGAGTACCACTCCAGCGCTTTGTAAACATGATCCGTTTTAAAATCCGGCCAGTAATCATCGACTACGTACATATCCGAATAAACGGACTGAACCGGAAGAAAGCCGGAAAGTCTTCTCCTACCTCCCCACCGGATTATCAAATCCATTCTTGATACATCGGAGGTTTTAAGCGCTGGGCCTATGGACCCGTCTGACAGTCCTAAATCCCATTCCCAGCTGTAATTAATCAGGAAGTTGATTTTCATTCCCCCGGTACCGAAACACACCCTTTTGGTATATGGTTTCAACTCGTCCGGAAACATGGCCGAAGAAGTCTTACCAAGAACCAGAAGCTGTGCATTCTCCTTAGACAGCACCTCCACAGCCTTCACACAGGCCTTGGAAAATGCGTCCCGCTGTACTGCAGGACGTTTGGTATTATCTGCAGTAAAGCCATAAAAGGTCATTTCTTCCACTCCCAGATCCCTGCAGAGCCGGTAAAGGGTCATACCAGGCGAGATGCCCTTATCATACCCTTCTTCTTTTTTTATGCCGTTCTCCACAGCCCAGCGTCTGTTTCCGTCAGGAATGATTCCGATGTGTTTTGGAATTCTCATTATCTGCCCTCCATAATTGGTTCCCTTTGAGGAAGTCCTGTTAAAATTATAGCCAACTTTTTCAAAGGATATCATGTCCGGCAGAAAATTTTGTAATAGAAAATGCCCTGATACCTATTTCTTAAAATTCTTAAGCTCTGCCGGCATCTTCGGCTGATGATAAATATACATGCATCTGCTTTGAGATGCCATCTCCACAGATTTTCTGGCTACCTGTTCCATGAATTTAGCTGCAATATTACTTTTACGTTCCATTCTTTCTACCTCCATTATTATAAAGAAATTTAGATAATGCAATTATACAAGTTCAGCAGCTTAATAATGACAAGTTGTAAAAATAACGACACTGCTCGTAATTATTCCCGATTTTGATACTGATGAATCCTCTCTTTGTCATTCTTAACAAAAAGCATGAACAGCACCAGAACCAGACATAACAGTATATTAATAAGATTTAGCAGGGATATAAAACTTTCCCCCATAAATGCAGTTCTCCCTTCAAACTGCATTTCACTCCACTCAATGCAATTGGAAATTACAACAGCGGCCATCATATTTATTACATAACTTTTTTTGTTGGATTTTCGGTTATCATATTTTTCCAGAATCAGATGAATTAGATTTACAATTAAAAACAGGGTACAGAGAGAAATAATTAAAAAAAGATAGGGTTTCAATTTTGTTACCTCCATAAAATGTGATATAATATTTTTAGTGCAATAAGAAAATATTATATTTCCATTGAATAAATTACATCATGTTGAAATTTCGGGCCTGCAAGTAATTTTTAATATGATTAATTAGACAAAATGCGACAAAAGCTCCTATTTCTCCCTTTTAATTAATGGGAGGTAACATACGATATACATATATACATGTTTCATTTTTGCATAAACAAAGTAAATAAAGTACACAGTTTTAATGGGGAAGGGTAAGTATGTTAAGAATAGCAGTTTGTGATGATGACGTTCTTTTTACAGGAATGTTAGAGAAATTAATAAAGAAAGAAGCTTTGGCAAACGGTATTGAAATTGAAGTCGACGTATTTTTTGACGGTTCCATGCTGACGAAATACGTAAATCTTGGTAACTTATTTGACCTGATCTTTCTTGATATAGAAATGTCACAGGAGAACGGAATAGAAGCCGCCCGCCACATCAGGCAAAAAGATAAGACTGCATTGTTAATTTATATCTCCGGATACGAACAATATCTAAAAGAATTATTTGAAGTGGAGCCGTTCCGTTTTCTTTCCAAGCCGCTGGACACAGCAAAATTCTCCCGGTATTTTAAAGAAGCGTATGAACGGATCAATGAAAATAACGTCTATTTTCAATTTAACTTTAATAAAGAGATTAAAAAGGTGGCGTTAAAGGATGTAGTCTATTTTGAAAGCCGCAACCGGATTGTATATATTTATTTAAAGGATGGCAGAGAGGAGTTTTTTTACGGAAAGCTCAACGATGTGGAAAAAGAGTTAGCCGGAAACAAGCAGCGGTACCTGCGAATACACCAGTCTTATCTTGTAAATTATGATTATGTCAGCACCATGAATTTTTCCAGTCTTGTTATTGAAAACGGAGGAAAATCAACCACACTGCAGATCAGTGAAGACAGACAGAAGAAAATCCGCAAGCAATTATGTGATCTGGCCAGCAAGAAAGCAGGTGTTGATTAGTATGAAAATTCTTTCCGCCGCTGTTGTAAGCCCGTTTCTCTCACTTTTTTATATTTTGGTCATACGTAAGTGCATCAATGCTTTTTTTGCGCCCTCCTGGAAAAGAACTACAACGTATATAATCTGGGTGGCCTATTATTTCTTTCAGCTGTTTCTGGGCATTGAAAACGGAATCTCACCAGCACTGACACTTTTATTCAACATGGTGTTTGTCTTTCTTGCAACCAGTATTTCTTATTCGGAAAGCTGGAAAAAATGTGCCTTGTTCTCTTTTTTGATCTGTGCCATCTGGATGCTGGTGGAAATTATCATACATATGATCTTAAACATGATGCATTTAGATGATAAAGCCGGTCTCTCAGGAGCCATTATATCAAAAATCGTAATGCTTGTTTTTGCAATTATTACCGGACACTGTCTGCAGCATAAAAGCACTGGTGATATTTCCATACGGTACATGGCGATTTTGCTTATGGTACCTGCAGGAAGTATTTATATTATGCATAATATCTTTCTGATCAGCAGCTCTGCTGAGAATGAGCTTCTTTTCTCTTTTATATCAGGAATTTTACTGCTGCTTATTAATTATATTATTTTTGAGGTATTTGAGTCTTTGGCAGCAAGTTCGGATTATCAAAAAAAGACAATGCTCTATGAACAGCAATTAGAGCTTTGCAGCCGGCAGGCAGAGGAACGTGAAGTACAAAATACCGAAATCCGTCTGCTGCGCCATGACATGAAGCAGCACTTAATCAGTATACTTGGTATGGTAAATTCAGGGAAAAATGAAGATGCCGCCACTTATCTTACTGCACTCTTGGAAAAGGGGGATTCGAAAAAAATAAACGAAATATCCCGCAGCGGTAATATTGTAGTGGATTCCCTTGTAAATTATAAATCGACAGTCGCCCGGAAACAAAATATAGAATTCTGCACCAATATTTTTATTCCTCCTACACTGCCTTTCCAAAATGGAAATCTGACCATCATTATTGGCAACCTGTTAGAAAACGCCCTTGAAGCCTGCCGCCAAATGAAAAGCGGACATCCAAAAATCGAACTGGAAATGTCCTATCAGAAGGGAATCCTTTCAATTGTAGTCTGGAATACCTTCGAGGGGGAACGATACACAGACGGTCAGAAACATTTTCTGACCACTAAGAAAAATCCTGCTCATCATGGACTTGGTCTGTTTTCCATCGAGCAGGCTGTGGCCGCCTGCAATGGTGAGGCCGTCACGCAGATTCAGGGGAACATATTTAAAGCGGTTGTGATCTTATATCAAGAACCAGGAAAATGAAAAGGGGGATCTTAATATGGAACGGCTATCCATCGCATTTACCAATTATATTCTAAAAAAAGAAGTCATCTCAAAGGAAGACTACGAAATTTATTTGTATGGTTTTCAAAGCTTTCTGGAACTTTTTTTAAATCTTGTCTGCAGTCTCTGTATTGCGGCTTTTCTTCATATGGAAGTGGAATGCCTGCTGTTCTTTATATTGTTTATTCCCCTCCGCTCCTTTAATGGAGGACTGCATTTAAAGTCTTACTACTCCTGCCTGATTTTCTCCTGTGCCACCATGACTGTCATACTTCTGATCGTGAAATATTTCAGCCTGAAAGCTCCTGTTTCGTTTCTTCTGTACTTTGTCTTTATGGTACTGATCAAACTCACAGGAGCTGTCGATCATCCTAACCGCCCGGTTGACGCAAATGAAAACCAGACATTTACTCATAAAACTGACCGGACACTGTTCATCAGCTTTCTTGCTGCGCTGAGCTTTCTCTTATTGAATCTGGAAAACTATATTTTCTTAGAGGCGCTGGTTTATTTATTAGTATTATCTACCCTGATATTATCCAAATTCACCGGCGGGAATACTCCCCGGAAGGATTGAACTGTCTTTTTAGTCTTTATCCATTTTGCCCCGTAATTCCGTGAGGACTTTTTGGAGAAATTCCGGCAATCTGGCACCCATTCGTCCTGCATTTTCTAAAATAGAAATTAATTCATTAATTATGAGCCAGACAGATACCAATAATCCAAAGATTGTCTTATGCTCAAATTTAATTCCGATCTCAGTAGAAAATTTATAGATGACATAATCCGTACTGACTGCCGCCAGAATAATGAATATATAACTTGCCTTCTTATAGACGCCGATCCGGCTTTTCCTGCTGTTCCAGCCATACTTATTATTGTCCGGGTTGTCCAATGCCTCCTTTTTCGAGGCCAGCATCCCTGATATGTAATCTGTAATCATAAGTATGGTCAATAAAGAAACAGCCGGAAATAAAAGTCCGAATTGATCCATAATCCAGGCACTGATAATTCCCATTGCACTTTTTTCCAAAATCAGTTTTTTTTCCATAGCAGCACCTCCTGTAACATCTGAATTTTCATTTATAATAGTTGTTTTTCAGAAGATTATAAAAATTTCTTCTGACACGGTTCACGTATTGGCGGGACACCGAATGCCGCTCTGCAATTACTGCATCCGACTCTTCATGAAAGACGATATCCCACAATATAACTGCCTGTTTCCCTTCCGATTTTAAAAGCATAGTTTTTAGATCTTCATGAAACAACCAGTCATCATAGACAGGCTGATCCATGCTGATCTCAGTAAAAAACTCATCCTCGACAGAAGCCTCAGTATCAAAATGCTGTTTGCTTTTTTTATACTGCTCTAAGAATTTGTTTTTTAGGGCTCTGCTTAAAAAGTACACACATTGCCCGTCTTCCTTATAATATTGCATTGAATTGATGGCCTCCAGCAGACTGAGTACAAATTCTGAGTGCATGTCCTCTTTTTCATCTTTGTATAAAAGACGTACATACTTGTTAATCAGCGGAGTCATTTTATCTACTATCAGTAAGAATTTTTCCTTATTACCTTTTTTTATTTCCTCAATAATTACATGAACACTTTCTCCCATTTTCTTACCTCCTAAAAGGCAAAAAGAAAAAAAGGGTAATATTGTAAACTAAATTCTTCTGAACTTTTATTTTTTTCGCATAATATGATTGTAGATAAAAAACTATCTCTTTATGGAATCACGTAAAAAATACTGAATAATAAGGAGAAATCTCCGTATTATTCAGTATTTTATCTCTTGATCCCATTAACGTTAGGTTATTCTATTTAATTAATCAACAAAAAAGTCCGGGACCAGGATCCGTCAGAATCCCACCCGGACTTACTGCCCGCCTCATTTATCTCTTCTACCATTTCACATCAGACCAGTCTCCTGTAAATTCACTGCTCTCTGTGTTTCTTTTAATGAGAGATTTTTTACAGTTATCTTCCAGCTTAGTTATATGGAATATATCATCAAAAGCTTTATATGTAGTCACAGCATCATTCAAATAAGCCCGGTCAGGATTGTAATCATCATGTGTCCCTGTAATATAGGCACCATTTAGCCAGGTATATCCCACATATCCGCATCCATCCGATCCATTGCTCACAAGAATCAGACAGTTGTTCTGTAAGTATAATTCATTAACAATATACCAGCCTTCCGGCTCATAAAGGTCCGCTTCCTTTTTCAATCCATGATTTTCATAAGTATACACGCTTAGAGAAATCCCATCACCCAATATTAATTCAGGAATACCATCTCCATTAAAATCATGAATTCCCAGATAGACCGATGGATTCAATCCATCTTCTCCCCTTAATTTATATGGATCAGGCAGATGACCACCCCCATGACTGATTATGTCCTTATAGGCTGTCTGCCAGGAAACTTCCTGCCTGGTCCCGACGTAAGACTCCTGAACCAAGGCGGCAGTCGGACTTTCTTTTGGCTGCTCTGCTGCAGCTGGGGATTTACCTGTATCCGAGCAGCCGGTTAAAGCTATAACCAAAAAACAAAATAAGAAAATTTTTTTATTCATGAGTCTTTCCCCTTTAAACTTCTTTGGCATTATTGTTTTGCTGTCACTGGGCATAATTATTTTATTTTACCATTATTTCAGATCATTATTTACGTATAATCCAATCATCATT
>NZ_QOHO01000005.1 GCF_003432035.1 Lacrimispora amygdalina | reverse complement strand
GAACCATTGTGCTTATGTTCCGGATGTAAAATCAAAATAAGGAAACTGATCCTCTGCATCTGTTATACGAAAATCACCTTTCGTTTCCAATAGAAATTTTCTATTTTACGAAAGGTGATTTTTTTTTGTAATCCTACATTTCTTTCTTAACAAACTGTTTGTCAAATTCCGGATTATAATAATAGTAGTTTTTCGGATTTAACGTAGTTTTTATATTTTCCAGAGCTTCCCCGAATCTCTGGAAGTGAACCACTTCCCGCGCCCGCAGGAATTTAAGCGGCTCTCTTACATCCGGGTCTGTAATCACACGGATTAAATTATCGTAGGTGGTTCTTGCTTTCTGTTCCGCTGCAAGATCCTCTATCAGATCGGTGATGGCATCGCCCTTGGACTGGAATTCGCAGGCATTAAAAGGAACTCCTGCAGCAGCCGTAGGCCACAGTGCGGTGGTGTGATCGATATAATAAACGTCAAAACCAGCCGTTTTTGCCTGCTCTGTGGTCAGGTTTTTGGTGAGCTGGTAAATAATGGAGCAGACCATTTCCAAATGCCCCAGCTCCTCCGTTCCGATATCGGTTAAAAGTCCGCCCACTTCCTTGCATGGCATGGAATACCTTTGGGAAAGATAACGCATGGAGGCTGCCAGCTCTCCATCTGGTCCGCCAAACTGGCTGATAATCAGAGAAGCTGTTTTGGGACAGGTATTTTTAATATTAACAGGAAATTGCAGTCTTTTTTCATACGTCCACATTAGAAAGCACCTCCTTCCCACGGCAGAGGACCGTCGCACCAGGTGAAATGTCTCTGGTCAGGATATTTTGTCAGGGTTTTTGTCTTGTTATTGGTATCAGGGCAGATACAGTTCATGGTAAGCGGTTCAAAATTATCCGCATAGGTTTGAAGAAGCTGCTTCCTTTGCGTCATAGCGTCCTTAAATGCATCTAACGCATTCTCATCAAGAGGATGAGTATCCAGATAAAGATTTAGATCATTTACGGTAAAACTGATTTCAGTTATCTGACTGAGTAAATTTTTCTGATCGATCATGGCTGTTCCCCTCCTGTTACGTAAAATGGCAGATCAAGGCTGGGGAATATGGTCCCGTGTTTTAATGCTGTCTTTGGATCATATGGCTGTTCCCATGGCTGCATGGGAACGGTCGCAATGGCTAAACCTATGGTCTGGCCGGGTGTAGCAGTTTCACATCCGTTAGCAGCTACTGAATTCATAGTAACACTCCCTTCTGTTGATGTTTTTTAACTCTTTTTTATTATGGAGCAAAATCAAAAAAATACGTTGCAAAAATTATCCCAGATTACCCATTGTGATGTTATTGTAATAATTGGAAAAATGAAATATAATAGAGACAAAGTCAATGAAATTGACAGAAAATGTAAAACAATAATGACGGGAGAGCAGAGGATTGAGTGATAAGAAATTTGCAGTATTGATTGATTCGGATAATATTTCCGCAAAGTACATTACGTGTATTCTGGATGAGATGACCCGATATGGAGTGATTACCTACAAAAGAATTTACGGTGACTGGACAAGCGCCCAGATGGGCAAATGGAAGATGGAGCTTCTGGAAAATTCTATTACACCAATTCAGCAGTTTTCCAATACAGTGGGAAAGAATGCAACCGATTCCGCTCTCATTATCGATGCGATGGATTTGCTTTATACCGATAACGTAGATGGATTCTGTATTGTTTCCAGTGACAGTGATTTTACCCGTCTTGCAAGCCGTTTGAGGGAGTCCGGAAAGGAAGTCATTGGAATGGGAGAGGAAAAAACTCCCAAATCCTTCCGCGCTGCCTGTACTGTATTCACCAATCTGGAAGTTTTGCTGGATCAGGATGAAGAGGGAACCGGAGGCGGAGCCATCGGAAAAGAAGTGATTGAACAGGATATTGCTTCCATAATTCTGGAGAACGAGGATAAGAACAAGGCAACTGGACTGGGAGAAATCGGCAACCGGCTTGTAAAAAAGTATTCGGATTTTGACGTGAGAAATTACGGATACAGTTCTTTGTCCAAATTTCTGGAAGAGATGGACAGCTTTGAACTGAGAAAGACAAGCAATGTGGTCACTGTGCGGATGAAGGACAACCGGACCAGAAAACAGGAGCTTGATGATTACGCAGTAAAACTGGTAAAAGGCAGCGGAAAGAATGGAATGGAGCTGGCGGCTCTTGGTAATGGAATGCATCGCAAATTCTCAGACTTTAAGGTAAAGGATTATGGCTACTCCACATTTTCCAAATTTGTTCACAGCATACCACAGCTGGAAGTGAGAGAGAATAAGAATAACAGTAACTCTGTATTTTTAAAATAAATGAAAAGAACTGTGAAGAAAAAATAATAAACCTTCAGGCTGAGCAATTCTATTTACATCAGTCTGAAGGTTTACACAAAGTCTGGGGTTGTCTGGTATCTGGTCTTACAATGCATATAATATAAATTCTGTGGGAACCAGAGCATATCCATAATAACGCAGATAAAAACGATAAGACGGGTCAATTTCATTAATAATACGTGCTAATTTCCATAGGTCTTTATGATTATGATAAGCACTCAAAGCCAATTTGGGGTGATACCGGGCTATCTTATTTCTGCATCCTGATAATGCACGTTCTTCACCACCCTCAATGTCCATCTTGATAAACGTTACTTCCCCTTCAATATCATCATCTATGGTAACTGTCGGAGTCCTGATAGATCCGTCCTTTGCAAGCTGCCGGACAGAAGAAATACCATCTTCCTCTAAATACATGAATCCACATTTATCACTTACGCCCTTCTCGCGCACTACTACATTTTCCAGTTTAAATGTTTCCACATTTTTATATATAGTCTGTACATTTGCGGGTACAATTTCGTAGCAATAAATCTGCTTATAACATTTTTTACCAAACATATTTGTATACTGAATCAAAGTATCCCCTATATAAGCTCCGATATCCACGAAAACCTCGTTGTGATCACAGTGTATCAGATCAAAATCAAAATATTGACTAAAACACTTATCACAGATATCTCCAATCAATGTTTTATCAGTCTTAAGCCAATAGGAAAGGATATTTAATAAAATCTTCCTGGATCTATAATCACTAAGCTGCCCATACAGCCATTCAAAATCTTTCTTATGATTTACTAATGCATCAGCACGGTTATCCACAAGATCATATATTCCCTTATCCGGATCATAAGCACCCCACAGGCTGCTGTAACGGTTGTAGTAATTAATAATTGCATGATAAACCGGACCATCTTTTTTCTGACAGTATAGTAAATTTTGTTTAATTCCAGCCTTGATATCGTCCAGGTTACGTTCTTCAATAAAATCCATCAGTCGTCCAAAATATTTATCAACCTGAATTGATATGGTCTCATCCGGTACTGGATATCCTTTGTTCAACAATGCATTATCTTTTATTTTAGAAGAAGCGCTTTGTTTTGACACATCTTCCCTCCTCTCATTATATTACTTTAATTATATTATTCAGTTGTAAAATAAAAGTGAACTGGAAATAGATTACCAGATCCCAAGAACAATCTGAAGCGTCAGGCTGACGACTGAAATTCCAACCCAGCAGCAGAATCCCAGGATAATTGGTTTCTTACCGGTTTTCAGCAGTCTGGGCAGATTGGTGTTGGTGCCGATGGCAGCCATGGCGAGAATAATAAAAAATTTACTCAATTCTTTTATATGCCCGGTCAGGGAATTGGGAAGAGCAAAAACGGTGGTGATAATGGAGGCGAAAAGGAAATACAGCACAAAAAATGGGAAAATTTTACTTAATCCTGGTTGTTCCCCTGAGTTTTTCTGCTCTTTACCTGCCCGGTACAGAGCCAGTAACAATGTAATGGGAATAATGGCAAGTGTACGGGTTAATTTGACGATTGTTGCGGCCTCCAGCGTATTGCTACCGTAGATCCCGTCCCAGGCAGAAGCTGCTGCAGTGACGGAAGAGGTATCATTAATTGCAGTCCCTGCAAAAAGTCCGAATCCTTCATTGGAAAGACCAAGTGCGGTGCCAAGAGCCGGAAATAAAAGGGCAGCCGCAATGTTGAATAAAAATATAACAGAAATCGCCTGTGCGATTTCATTGTCGTCTGCATCAATGACCGGAGCTGTGGCAGCAATTGCGGAGCCGCCGCAGATGGAAGATCCGATGCCAATTAAGACTGCGCTTTTCTCAGGAACCTTTAACTTGCGAAACAGCACATAGGCGATGACAAGGGAAGTGGTGATGGTGGCTGCAATGATGGGAAGAGACTGTCTGCCCTTTTGCAGAACTGTGGACAGATTCATGCCAAATCCAAGAAGAATGACTGCATATTGCAGAATTTTTTTTGAAGTAAAGGCGATGCCTGGACGGATCTGTTCCTTTCCTGTGAGAAACGGTGCAGCGCACATGCCGAGAAGTATGGCAAAGACCGGTCCTCCCACAACCGGAACCAGTTTTCCAAAATACCAGGCGGGTATTGCAAGGATCAGGCACAGAACCATGCCTGGAACATATTTTTTCATAAGTAAATTCCTCCTCTTTTTTGATCTGAGGCAATTATATAGGAAGAATGCAATAAAATGAAATTATAAATATTTATTTAATGATAAATATATGTTATGATTAGGAAAATACTAAGAAGGAGTACGAAAGATGCTGGATTTTCGGATGGATACCTTTCTTGCAGTGTGCAGGCATATGAATTTTACAAAAGCCGCAGGAGAACTGAATATTACTCAGCCTGCGGTATCTCATCATATCAGATATTTAGAAGAGGAGTATAAAGTCAGGCTGTTTGAATACAGCGGTAAAAAAATAAGTCTGACTGATGGCGGCAGAACTCTTTTGTCTGCAGCCATTACCATGAGAGATGATGAACTTCATTTGAAGAAAATCATGAAGCAGCAGTCTGAGAGAAGAAGACATCTGGTATTCGGGGCTACGATGACTATTGGAGAATATAAGATGCCGGAAGCACTTATGAGATATTTAGAGGTATATCCGGATTCTTCTGTCCGGATGATTGTGGCAGATACCAGGGAGCTTCTCCAAAAACTCAATGAAGGCGAGATTGAATTTGCTCTTGTGGAAGGATTTTTTCAAAAAAAGGAATATGATTTTCTGGTTTATGATTCGGAACCATTTGCTGCTGTGTGTGCCGGGGATTACGTATTTCATCAAGAAGTCAAGAGAATGGAAGATCTTCTCACAGAACGAATCTTTATCAGAGAGTCCGGTTCCGGTACCCGTTATGTATTGGAACGGTATCTGGAAGGAAAAAATCTGCTTCTCCAGGATTTTACCAACCGGGTAGAGGTCAACAACATCGGTGCTATCAAGCAGATGACTGCAAAAGGGAGGGGCATTACCTTTCTGTATGAGACAGCTGTAAAGCAGGAGCTGGAGGCGGGGATTTTAAGAAAAATTCATCTGGAGGATTTTAAACTGACTCATGATTTTTCTTTTATCTGGAGAAAAGGAAGTATCTATCAGACTTACTATAAAGAGCTTTTTGACTTGTTCCACACAGGGAATAATTGAAGAAAACCACGCAGGAATCAGGGTTTTACAAGACCTGGTAAAAAAAGAAAAAAATTGACAAAAAAGTGTTGACAATTAATACAATTCATATTATACTAATGAGGCAGTCGGGAACGAGAGAAAAAAACTCCTGACAGGCACTGGGATCTTAGCTCAGCTGGGAGAGCATCTGCCTTACAAGCAGAGGGTCACAGGTTCGAGCCCTGTAGGTCCCACTGATAAGCAAGCGCTTATCAAAGAATTGAATATGGCGGAATAGCTCAGTTGGCCAGAGCACACGGTTCATACCCGTGGTGTCGAGAGTTCGAATCTCCCTTCCGCTATTTTTAAAACACATGGAAGTCTGATGTTAAGTCAGATCTGATGTGTTTTTTTATTGTGGGAACTGATACAGATTAAAAAATACTGGCCAGCATCCGTGACACTGGCCAATTGTACCAGGCTTTTAAACCTGGTTAAGATCGCTTTGATTTGCATTGGTATTATCTGGTTTTTCTATATCATAAAACTTGATCCAGTAAAAGTTGTTGTGATATACAGCGCCAAGCTCTTCCTTGCTTCCGAACCAGTCAACATATTTAATCCAGCCGCCGTAAGGAGCACCAGCCGGCTGCTGGGTAGAAGGATCGATGGGATTCTGGCAGATTCCATAGTCATTTAACTCGTACCAGCCGGTATCAAGCTGTACCCAGCCGCTTTGAGCGTATCCGGCTTCGTTGAAATAGTACCAGTATTCACCAATTTTTTCCAGTTTGTTTACAGGATAGGTACCGTCATCATACTGATACCACCACCCCTTGTCGTTATTTTTCCAGTCAGCTGCATATGCAGTCATGCTGAATGCTGCGGCCAATAACGCAGCAACGAGAAATAATTGCACTTTTCTCATGTAAAATACCCCCGTTAATTATATTTACTTGCAGTAGGTCCCGAACCTGACTGACAAATCTAAGAATATTATATAAAAAGTGTGGAAGAAACGCAATAAAAAATTAATATTAGAATAACAAAAGTTATAAAATACAGGATTCGATCTATTTCGACAAGGTCTGATGACCTTTTTCCTTTTTTTTTATATTCATTTTTGTTGTTTTATGTTATACTAAAAAATAGCAAAAAGCGGAGGGATTCCATGTACTATTTTATTGTTAACCCGAACTCCTGTTGCGGACGGGGTAAAATTATCTGGGATAAGCTGGAACGGACTATAAAAGACTCCGGTGTGGAATATCAGGCATATTTAACTGAAAAGCCAGGGGACGCAAAGATATTTGCAAAAAATTTAACAGAAGGATGTAAGGAATCCAGTGTGATCATCGCGGTCGGCGGAGATGGGACAGTCAATGAGATTCTTGACGGATATTCCATGTGCAGTTGTGTTACACTTGGTTATATTCCTGCAGGATCTGGCAATGATCTGGCAAGAAGCTTAAAACTCCCAAAGAATCCGGTCCGGTGTTTAAATAAGATCCTGCACCCCAAATACTATAAATTGATGGACTATGGAGTATTATCCTATGGAGACAGTGAGATCTCCCACCGGCGATTTGTTGTCAGTGCCGGGATCGGTATGGATGCTGCTGTCTGTCATAATCTGCTGTATTCCAGAACCAGAGATTTGCTGCACAGGCTGCGGATTGGAAAGCTGGCCTATTTACTTGTGGGTGTCAGACAGCTGATATCGGCAAAGCCCTGTAAGGGATATATTTTACTAAATGGAGTGCAGAAGATTGAGTTTAACCATGCTTATTTTATTTCGGCCCACATTCATCCATATGAAGGCGGAGGATTTAAGTTCGCGCCGGATGCAGATTTTGAAGACGGCAGGCTGTCGGTCTGTGTGATGAATAACCGGAAGAAGAGAAAGCTTATATGTGTACTGCTTAATTCCCTGATGGGAAAAAAATCCGTGAACAAAGGAATCCGCTTCTATTCCTGTGAAGAGATTCACATTCATATGGACCGTCCCATGGCGGTTCATGTCGATGGAGAAAGCTGCTTCTGCCAGAATGATGTGGAGATCCGGTGTATCGGTAAGAAACTTCGTATGATCGTTTAAGATCTGATTTATTTATATAGGAAAGGAAAAATAATGAGAATTGGACAGGGATATGATGTTCATAAATTTGCAGAAGGCAGGGATTTAATCCTGGGAGGAGTGACGATTCCTTATGAGAAGGGGCTTCTCGGCCATTCGGATGCTGATGTGCTTGCCCATGCAATTATAGATGCTTTACTGGGAGCTGCTGCACTGGGAGATATCGGGGAGCATTTCCCGGATACGGATCCTAAGTATAAAGGAGTCTCCAGCATGGAACTGTTAAAGCATGTGGCTGCTTTACTGGAAGAGAAGGGGTATGTGGTGGAGAATATTGATTCCACAGTCATAGCCCAAAAGCCAAAGCTTCTGTCATACAGGCCCCTGATGGCTGAGAATATCGCCGGTGCCTTAAACCTGCCTGTTGATAAGGTGAATGTGAAAGCAACAACAGAGGAAGGACTTGGATTTACTGGAAGAGGAGAAGGGATTTCCTCTCAGGCCGTTGCTCTTTTGACTTCTGTGAGTGATTACTGTTATGATGACAGAATCATGCAGAATGACTGTCAGGGCTGTAAAGGCTGCTGCAAACATGATTAACAGGAGAATGGAAGGGAGAAAGCATGAAGATATTTAATACGTTATCCAGACAAAAAGAAGAATTCATACCGTTAGAGGCAGGGAAGGTGAAGATGTATGTCTGCGGTCCTACGGTGTATAATCTCATACACATTGGTAATGCACGTCCGATGATCGTGTTTGATACAGTACGGAGATATTTTGAATATAAGGGCTATGATGTGAATTTTGTATCCAACTTTACCGATGTGGACGACAAGATTATTAAAAAAGCCATAGAAGAGGGCGTTGATGCAGATACGGTATCAAAGCGCTATATAGAGGAATGCAAAAAGGATATGGAAGCCATGAATGTAAAACCGGCGACTAAGAATCCGCTTGCTACGGAAGAAATCTGCGGTATGCTGGACATGATAAAGGATTTAATTGATTCCGGTCATGCCTATGCAGCAAAGGACGGCACGGTTTATTTCCGTACAAAATCATTTGAACAGTATGGAAAGCTGTCTCATAAAAACCTGGAAGATCTGCAGTCAGGCTTCCGTGAACTGAAGGTAACCGGAGAAGAGGAGAAGGAAGATCCTTCTGATTTCGTACTCTGGAAGCCCAAAAAGGAAGGGGAGCCTTACTGGGAATCTCCCTGGTGCGACGGTCGTCCCGGCTGGCATATTGAATGCTCGGTTATGTCCAAGAAATATTTAGGAGACCAGATTGATATTCATGCTGGCGGCGAGGATTTAATCTTCCCCCATCACGAGAATGAGATCGCACAGAGTGAGGCGGCTAACGGAAAAGAGTTTGCAAAATACTGGATGCATAACGCATTTCTTAATATTGATAATAGGAAGATGTCAAAATCTCTGGGCAATTTTTTTACAGTCCGTGATATCAGTGAAAAATATGATCTCCAGGTGCTGCGTTTCTTTATGCTCAGCGCCCATTACAGAAGTCCTTTAAATTTCAGTGCAGATTTAATGGAATCTTCAAAAAACGGGCTGGAGCGCATTCTGACAGCTGTTGAAAAATTAAAAAGCCTTAAAGCAGCAGCTAAGACAGAAGGTCTGCTTAAGAAAGAAGACCGGAGTCTGGTCGATACTCTGGTGGAAAAATATGAAGCAGCCATGGATGATGATTTTAATACGGCAGATGCCATTTCTGCAGTTTTTGAACTGGTGAAATTAAGCAATTCCACTACAGATGAGGAGAGTTCTCTGGAATATGTTTCCTTATTAAAAGATACCATTGAAAAGCTTTGCGATATTTTAGGCATTATAACAGAAAAGGAAGAAGTAATTCTTGCTGAGGAGATTGAAGCCATGATTGGGGCAAGACAGCAGGCGAGAAAAGACAAAGACTTTGCACTGGCTGATGAAATCCGGGGAAAACTGTTGGATCAGGGCATTGTGCTGGAGGACACCAGGGAAGGTGTAAAATGGAAGAGAATATAATTTCACTGTCTGCATTTACCGATTTTTTTGCAGACACACTTCAGTTAAAGGAAGTAGATATTACCAGCTATTCTCCTCTTGCGCTGGCCTATATCGGAGATGCGGTGTATGAACTGATCATCCGTACGAAAGTCATGAACCACGGAAGCACGCAGGTGAATAACATGCATAAGAAAAGTGCCAGACTGGTGAATGCAAAGGCTCAGGCAGATATCATCAGAAGTCTGGTGGAAGGGGAAGAACTGACTCCGGAGGAAATTGCCGTATACAAACGGGGGCGCAATGCCAAATCTGCCACAACAGCCAAACACGCGACAGTGGCAGATTACAGAACAGCAACCGGTTTTGAGGCTTTATGCGGTTATCTCTATTTAAGCGGCAGACTGGAACGTTTGATTTGGGTGGTAAGCAGGGGGCTTAACAGAATAGGAGAACTGGAATGATAGAAGAATTTACAATAGAAGGAAGGAATGCGGTGCTAGAAGCATTCCGTTCCGGAAAGACCATTGACAAGCTGTATGTACAGAAAGGCGTATCCGATGGTCCCATCCAATCCATATTGCGGGAAGCCAAAAAGACAGATACCATTGTTAACTTCGTTGAAAGAGAACGTCTGGACCAGATGTCAGAGGAAGGCCGCCATCAGGGTGTGATTGCCCATGCGGCTGCCTATGAATACGCAGAAGTGGAAGATTTATTAAAGGCAGCAGAGGAAAAGGGAGAACCGCCGTTTTTGTTTCTCCTTGACGGAATCGAAGATCCCCACAATCTGGGAGCCATTATCCGTACTGCCAACCTTGCAGGCGCCCACGGCGTCATTATACCGAAGCGCAGAGCTGTCGGTTTAACAGCCACAGTGGCGAAGACTTCTGCAGGCGCGCTTAACTATACTCCGGTTGCCAAGGTGACCAATTTAACAGCTGTTATGGAAGATTTAAAGAAAAAGGGAATGTGGTTCGTATGTGCCGATATGGATGGAGAGAGCATGTACCGCCTGAATTTAAAAGGACCGATCGGTCTTGTAATCGGCAGTGAGGGAAGCGGAGTAAGCAGACTGGTAAAGGAAACCTGTGATATGGTTGCTTCCATACCCATGAAGGGAAACATTGATTCTCTCAATGCCTCAGTAGCTGCAGGAGTGCTGGCTTATGAGATTGTAAGGCAGCGTTTGGGTTAACTATTTAGGAGATGATGAGCATGAGAAAAAAAGGTACGGCTGCCGCCGCTGTCTGTGCAGCCCTGTTGTTTTCCATAAACGGCTGTGCGCCGGCAAACCGGATTGCTTCTGCTGATCAGACAGCAGAAGCTACAGAGTGGAAAACGGTTGTTACAATTAAAGATGAGGCAGTCCCTCTTTATTCAAAACCTGCCGGAAGCAGTGTTAAGGTTCCCCAGGCATCAGGAACGGTCACTTACAGCAGCAATTCCGTTCTTCTTGATGCCTCCAATACCAGCCATGGATATGTGATGGTGCAGTATTCCGGTGATTCAGCCAAAATTAAGGTTCAGGTATTAAAAAGCGGGGGAGAGACTTATACCTATGATTTGAATTCCAGATCAGCGTATGAAGTGTTCCCTCTGACGGAAGGAAACGGAACCTATACAGTCAGGGTACTGGAACAGGTATCCGGTAACCAGTATGCGGTAAAATCAAACAACAGCATAAATGTGACGCTGTCAAATGAATATGAACCCTTTCTGTATCCAAACCAGTATGTGAATTTTTCTGCGGGCAGCGCTGTGGTTGCGAAAGGAGCAGAGGTCGCTGCTTCTGCGCCAGATGCCCTGGGAGTAGTGAGCAATGTATATAATTACGTTGTACAGAATTTTACATACGATACGGCCCTTGCCAACACAGTCCAGTCCGGTTACCTACCGAATGTGGATCATGTCCTGTCTGTGAAGAAAGGAATCTGCTTTGACTATGCAGCTGTCATGACAGCCATGCTCCGCTCCCAGAATATTCCAACCAAGCTGATCGTGGGATATACAGGAAGCCTTTACCATGCGTGGGTGAGTGTGTACATAGAAGGACAGGGCTGGGTGGATAACATCATTTATTTTGATGGCTATCAGTGGAAACTGATGGATCCCACCTTTGCCTCATCGGGAAAGAACGATCCTAAGATTAAAGATTATATTACCAACAGTTCGAATTATAAGGCAAAATATACGTACTAATGAATGGAAGGAAAAGGGAGTAAGGACAGATGGCAAAGGAAGAGAAGAAACAGTATTCTGCCCGGGAACTTTCTGCATTCTGCCTTCAGGTATCCATTCTCCTTCATGCGGCGATCCCTCTTGATGAGGGATTGTCTGTTATGGCGGAGGATGCACAGCGGGATGAAGAAAAGAAGCTGCTGTTAAAGATGGCGGAGGATGCAGAACTGGGAAATCCGTTTTCGAAGGTACTGAAGGAAACCGGCGTTTATCCGGCTTATATGGTTCGCATGACAAAGCTTGGAGAAGAAACAGGAACTCTGGACCAGATTATGGAGTCTCTGGCTGAATATTATGAAAAAGAGCATATTATGATGAAGAACATGAAAAATGCCATGACCTATCCGGCTATGATGATCGGGATGCTTTTGATTGTTCTCCTTGTACTGTTTACCAGAGTAATGCCTGTATTTGAAAAGGTATATAAACAGCTGGGGGCCCAGATGCCGCCGGTGTCAATTGCTGCAACAAGACTGGGAGGAATATTTTGCGCCGTTTCGCTGGTGATCATTCTTCTCCTTGGAATTGCGGCTTTTTTTGTCTGGATTATGGGAAGAAACGGCAAAAAGATTCTTCTGGCAGAAGGGCTGGTTAACTGGCTGAAGCGAAGAAGCAAAATAGCAAAGTCCATAGCAAACCGCCGTTTTACTGCCGTTCTTTCGCTGACGTTAAAAAGCGGGCTGGACTTGGAAAAAGGGATGGAGCTTGCCGGGGAACTGGTAGAGAATCCGGCTGTGGAACAGAAGATACGCCGGTGTGCCGGTTCACTGGAAGCTGGTAACGATTATTACAGCGCGATGAAAGAAACCGGTCTTTTCAGCGGATTTTACATCCAGATGATTAAAGTGGGAACAAGAAGCGGACGCTTGGACAGTGTTATGTCAGAAATATCAAAAAGCTACGAGGAAGAGGCTGATCTTGCCACAGAACAGATGATTGGACGGTTTGAACCCACTGTAATAGCAGTTTTGGCAGTTTCTGTGGGCATGATTCTTTTGTCAGTCATGTTGCCGTTAATTGGCGTCCTGTCTGCCATCGGCTAGGAGGTTTCTATGAAAAAACAAAAAGAATCAGGAAAAGAACTGGCCGGACAGCTTTTATCCCTGGGAGCGTTTTCTCTTGCTGTTGTACTTTTTGTCTCCTTCGCATTGACATTTTCAAAGCGGTCGGGAGAACGGGGAGCAGAGACTTTACGGGATGCCATACGCAGGGCATCGGTTCAGTGTTATGCAATTGAAGGAAGATATCCGCCCAGCGTGGAATACTTAGAAGAAAATTACGGGATTCAGATTGACAGAGACCGCTACGATGTGTTTTACAGCGGATTCGCATCAAACTTCATGCCGGATATCACCGTTAATTTACAAAATCCATAGAGAGGTGCCCAATGACAGGAAAAGAAATACCGAAAAGCCGGTTGGGAACAATCGTATTTCCTCTCCTCCTGTTTCTGGTGTTTGTGATGTGCGCCTTATTTCTCATACTGATTGGCGGCAGAGTTTATGAAAACATCAATAAGAGGTCGGAACTGGCCTATCAGAAAGATATTGCGTTCAGCTATATTGCCAATAAGGTCAGGCAGGCAGATGAGGCCGGTGCCGTATCACTTACGGAAGACGGGGGAGTACAGGTTCTTCAATTAAAGCAGACCATAGATAACACGGTATATATGACACAGATTTACTACCGTGACGGAAGCTTATGGGAATTGTTTGCTGACCAGAGCAGCGGACTATCCATTCATGACGGAAATCAGGTACTGGAGTGCGGGAAAATCACCATGGATTTGAAGGATGATCTTCTGCATATAAAATCAGACGGTGAAGCAGGAGGCCAGCTTTTTATCTCTTTAAGAAGCGGAGGGGCTGCAGATGAATAGAAAAAACAGGTCCAGTGTGATGATGATGGAGATGATAGTGGCTGTATTTTTCTTTCTTTTGTGTGCAGCTGTCTGCATTCAGGCATTTGTGAAAGCAGACTTGCTCAGTAAAAGAGCCGCCGATTTAAATCAAAGTGTGCTGATTGCCCAAAGTACGGCCGAGATCTGGAAGGCAGAAGGAGAAGCAGGTCTGTCCGGCCGTTCCTATAGTCAGAAAAAAGATTCTCCCGTACAGACTTATACCATGATGTTTGACAACAGAGGAAACACCTCTGATCAGTCTCACGCCGTTTATTATGGAGAACTGAAGGTTATAAGCGGACTGGAAGCGGAAGTAACTGTATCAAAGGACGGAAAAACGTTATATTCCCTGACTGTAAGCCGGCATGATGCAGATTAATCAGAGGAGGAAGCATATGGCAAAACAGGAAATTGGTTACAGAGCTAATATCGGAACTCCTACTCTTATTTTGATATTCATGATTCTTTGTCTGGTTACCTTTGGAATGCTCTCTCTTTCCACTGCGAAAAGTGAGTGGAATCTGGCTCAGAGAAATGCAGATTCTGTCACGGAATATTACAGAGCCGATAAAGAGGGAGAGGCCTTTTACCAGATGGTGCTGCAGGCAGTGGATCATGGGCAGAAGGAATCGGGGGATTTGCAGGCATTTCAAAATACTCTTTTAAAGGAACTGGGGGATTATTATGACTGGGAAACAGGTGTCATATCGACTCAGATTCCCATGAAACGGTCCCAGTCCCTGTCAATAAAGCTGAGTCCAATGCCGGATAAAGGGGGAAAGATTGGGATATCCCAGTGGAAAGTAATTCAGACAGAAGATTATGAAATTGATCATTCCCTGCCGGTGTGGAAGGGCGGGAATTGACAGAGCAGGAGATTGGAATATGAAGGTAGTAGATTTATTAAGTTCTGCTGTGACACAGAAGGCATCCGATATATTTCTTGTACCCGGTATGCCGTTTTCGTATAAGATTGGAAGCAGAATTGTTTACCAGAGTGAGGAAAAGCTGTACCCGGACCAGATGGAGCTGCTGATCACAGAGCTTTACCAGCTGGCTGGAGAAAGAGACATGGGGAAAGTAAGAGAACATGGAGATGATGACTTTTCCTTTGCAATTCCCGGAATCTCCCGGTTCCGCTCCAGCGTATTCCGCCAGAGAGGTTCCCTGGCTGCGGTGATCCGTGTGGTGAATTTTGATCTTCCTGATTATAAAGAACTTCATATTCCGGAGCCGGTGATGGATGCAGCCAGGCTGACGAAAGGGTTTGTGCTGGTAACAGGACCTGCAGGAAGCGGAAAGACAACCACCCTTGCCTGCATTATTGATAAAATTAATAATACAAGAAATGCCCATGTTATCACCCTTGAAGACCCCCTGGAATATTTACACCGCCATAAACAGAGCGTGGTAACCCAGCGGGAGGTGACGACGGATACGGACAGTTACGTGACCGGACTAAGGTCTGCCCTTCGCCAGGCACCGGATGTAATTCTGGTGGGGGAGATGAGGGATTATGAGACAATCCGCATTGCCATGACTGCAGCGGAGACCGGCCATCTGGTGATATCAACGCTTCACACAGTAGGAGCAGCCAATACCATTGACCGAATTATTGACAGCTTTCCTCCCAATCAGCAGCAGCAGATCCGGATGCAGCTGTCCATGGTGATGCAGGCGGTCATCTCCCAGCAGCTGATCCCCACTGTGGACGGGGGCGTATATCCGGCATTTGAAATCATGTTTTTTAACAATGCAATCCGCAACATGATCCGGGAATCCAAAACTCACCAGATTGATTCAGTCATTGCTACCGGTCAGGCAGAAGGAATGCGTTCCATGGATTCTAGTCTGCTGAATCTTTATAAAGAAGGTAAGATCACAAAAGAAAATGCAATCATTTACAGCAGTAACAGTGAACTGATGTCAAAAAAAATCGAACGGGGAATTTCAAACGCATAGTTTTTATTTCATGCAGTAACACTATCTATAATAAGAACAGGAGAGTGGCATAAAAAATGAGAACAGATAAAAGAAAAATTGCGCTTGTAGGTACAGGAATGGTAGGGATGAGCTATGCTTATTCCATGCTGAATCAGGGAATTTGTGATGAACTTGTTTTGATTGATATTAATCGCAAAAGAGCAGAGGGAGAAGCCATGGATTTAAACCACGGACTGGCTTTTTCCGGATATCATATGAAGATTTATGCAGGAGAATATAAGGAATGTTCCGATGCGGATATTGTGGTGATCTGTGCAGGTGTTGCGCAGAAACAGGGAGAAACGAGACTTGATCTGTTAAAGCGCAATGCTTCCGTCTTTGAGTCCATTGTGCAGCCTGTAACAGAGTCCGGATTCAACGGGATTTTCCTGGTTGCCACCAACCCGGTGGATATTATGACCAGGATTACTTATTCTCTTTCCGGTTTCAATCCCAAGCGGGTTCTTGGAAGCGGTACAGCCTTAGATACGGCAAGACTGCGGTATCTGCTGGGAGAATCCCTTCGGGTGGATCCGAGAAATGTCCATGCCTACGTCATGGGAGAACATGGGGACAGCGAGTTCGTTCCCTGGAGTCAGGCCATGATTGCTACCAAACCCATTTTGTCTCTTTGCGGAAGCGGCGGGGAAGATGACATGGTCTGCAGGGAAGAGCTAAAACGGATTGAGGATGAGGTACGGGGAGCAGCTTACCGGATTATTGACGCAAAGCAGGCAACCTATTACGGTATCGGTATGGCTCTGACCAGGATCACAAAAGCCATACTTGGAGATGAGAACAGTGTCTTTACCGTATCAACCATGCTGAGAGGGGAGTATGGTCAGAATGATGTATATGCCGGGGTTCCCTGTATCATAAACAAGAACGGCATTCAGCGGGTTTTATCCCTTTCTCTTACAGAGGATGAGATGAAACAGTTTGGCAAATCCTGCGATACGTTAAGAGAGAGCTTTCAGGGTATTTTATAAAAAAAGAGGCGGGAAAGGATGGGCCGTACCTGTTCTTTCCCGGTCTTTTTCCAGGGTGAATAACAGGCATATTCGCGAAGTATTTGTAGAATTTTTGCAGTTTTATGTATATTATAAAAAACTTCTAAAAAACGTTGACAAATAGATTTTCCCATGCTATGATATACGAGGTTCGAGCGACGAACCAGAGAAATGCTGATGTGGCACAGGTGGTAGCGCACCTCATTGGTAGTGAGGAGGTCACGGGTCCGAGTCCCGTCATCAGCTTGTAACAAACGGGAAGTCTTAATCAAGAGGCTTGCCGTTTTTGTCATATCATAAAAAGAAAAGAAGGAGGCAGGTTATTATGGGGAAGAAAAGCAGGAAACGGAAAAGTGCATGGAATATATTTTTCCGTCCCATAAAGATCATTCTCTTCGTATTTCTATTGGCAATGGTGATAGGGTGCCTGGCTGGAGGCGTCGTATTTTTAAAATATCAGGATGAGATCATGGCATGCAAGGAAAAGGCTGACTCAATTATAAGCCAGACTTCCCGAACAGACTTCTCACAACCAATGGATACAAGAGTTTATGATTCAGAAGGAAATTTAATCGGAACCATTAATTCCGGTCACTACGAGTATGTACCGGTCAAGGAGATCAGCGAAAATCTTCAGAATGCGTACATAGCTCAGGAAGACAGAAGATTCTATAAGCATCATGGAATTGATTACAAAGGGCTTTTAAGGGCCGGTCTGGTTTTTATTAAAAACAAAGGGGTGGCGACCCAGGGCGGCAGCACCATTACCCAGCAGGTAATTAAAAATACCTATTTAACCCAGGAGCGGACCATTCAGAGAAAGATAACGGAATTTTTTGCAGCTCCCAGGATGGAGGACAAGTACTCCAAGCAGGATATTATGGAATTTTACTGCAATACCAATTTCTATGCAAACCGGTGTTACGGTGTTTCTGAGGCGAGCCGCTATTACTTTGACAAGGAAGCAAAGGATTTAACCGTCTGGGAAGCGGCAACCCTTGCCGGAATCAGTAATAATCCGTCAAGATATGATCCGGTGGCTCATCCAGATACCTCCAAATGGAAGAGGGATCAGGTAATTGATAATATGGCCCTTTGCAAATTCATAACAAAAGAAGAACAGGAAAATGCAAAGGCACAGCCCCTTACGGTTGCCAAGGTTTATGAAGGCGGAACAAAGGAAAATTATCAGACCAGCTACGCCATTCACTGCGCGGTGGTGGAGCTGATGAAGAATGACGGTTTTGTGTTTCGGTATGTATTTCCCAATAAGTCTTCCTATGATTCCTATAAGGAAGAATATCAGGAGCAGTATCAGGCAAAGAGCGATATGATCCGCAAGGGAGGTTTTGAAATTCATACCAGCCTGGATTCCAGACTGCAGGCGGTGCTTCAGGACAACATTGATACCCATTTAAAAGGTTTTACAGAAAAGCAGGACAATGGAAAATTTGCTCTGCAGGGTGCGGCTGTCTGTGTTGACAACCGGACCGGATATGTGGTGGCCATTGTAGGCGGCCGGGGAACGGATGATGAATATAACCGGGGATTTTTAAGCAGACGGCAGCCAGGCTCCACCATTAAACCACTGATTGACTATGCCCCCGCATTTGAAACCGGTTTTTATTATCCTTCCAGACTGGTGAATGATCATCTGTTTGAAGGTGGACCGAAAAACAGCGGAGGCAAATATTATGGAATCGTTTCCATTAGAGAAGCGTTAAACCGGAGTTTAAATACTGTGGCGTGGCAGGTTCTTACTGATATCGGCGTGGATAAGGGTATGAGTTATTTAGGGAAAATGCATTTTGTCGGCTTAAGCTATATGGACAATGGTAACAGCAGTATGAGTATCGGAGGTTTTACTGAGGGAGCCAGAGTTGTGGATATGGCGAAAGGCTATTCCGTTCTTGCAAATCAGGGGAAATACAGCAATAAAAGCTGCATAACAAGCATGAAAAGCCAGTATGACGGAGAGATCTATGAAGGAAGCCAGGCGGATGAAAGAATCTTTACGGAAGACATTGCATATATGGTCACCGATGTATTAAAGGGAACCCTGGATAAGCCATACGGAACAGGTTCCGGTCTTGGGCTTAATGTCCCGGCAGCAGGAAAAACAGGAACCACAAACAGCAGTAAGGATACGTGGTTCTGCGGATATACCAGATATTATACTACCGCGATCTGGGTGGGTTATGATAATCCAAGAGCGATGCCGGGAGTTTACGGAAAGACGTATTCCGGTAAAATGTGGCATGATTTTATGACTGAAATCAATAAGGACCTGCCGCCTCTGGACTGGGATATGCCTTCTACCGTATCTTTTTATAATGTGGATTCCAGAGGAGAAAAAACAGATCAGGAAACAGGAAACAAGGATTTATTCTCATCTGTGGCAGAAGCGGCAGCTAAGGCTGATTCAAGAAAATGGAAAGAAGAAGAAGCCCGTAAGCTTAAGGAATCCCAGGATCAGATGAATCAGGCGGCATCGGATGCAGCCAGGCAGACACTGGAACAGGCGTCAGCCTCTTTACAGGCGCTTATTGCAGAGTTTAATGGGATGGACCAGCGTGACAGCTCTACCGATGATAAGATTGCCTCAGCCAGATCGTTTTTGGAGCAGTTAAACGGAACAGAGACTTATGACAGCTTAAAACAGGCCCTTGATGAAGCGGTCAGCCACGTTCAGTCTCTTCCCAAACAGGCCGATTCAGAGAAGCCTCAGGAAATCGGACCTGGTATGACAAAGCCGAGAGAGACGACAACCCCTGTTTTCCCAGGGGATGAAGACCCGCAATCCGGCGAAGCATCTGGGGCCGGACCCGGAGATGATGATTCCCAGGCAGAGGCTGTCGGACCTGGAATGGAATAAAAATAGGGGGAAGTCATTGTTTTTTCCAGTTGTTCGTTATATAATGAAATTTGTCTGAAACATCACGAGAATGAAGATATAGGAGTGTGTTTATAATGAATCGAATTAGAACCAGATATGCCCCAAGCCCCACAGGACGTATGCACGTAGGGAATCTAAGAACTGCCATGTATGCGTACCTGATTGCAAAACATGAAGGAGGAGATTTCCTTCTCCGTATTGAGGACACCGACCAGGAACGTTTTGTTGAAGGTGCTGTGGAGATTATTTATAGAACATTGGAAGAAACCGGACTTGTTCATGATGAAGGACCGGATAAGGATGGCGGAGTTGGTCCTTACGTCCAGAGTGAACGTCATGCTCTTGGAATGTATCTTGACTATGCCAGAATGCTGGTGGAAAAAGGCGAAGCGTATTACTGCTTCTGTACCCAGGAACGCCTGGATACCTTGAAGAAAACGGTAGACGGACAGGAGATCATGATTTATGACAAGCATTGTCTGCACCTTTCAAAGGAAGAAGTACAGGCGAATCTGGCAGCAGGAATGCCGTATGTAATCCGTCAGAATAACCCGGTTGACGGAACCACCACATTCCACGATGAGATCTATGGAGATATCACCGTTGACAACTCCGAGCTTGATGATATGGTTCTGATTAAATCAGACGGATATCCAACTTATAATTTCGCCAATGTAGTCGATGACCACCTTATGGGAATCACCCATGTGGTAAGAGGAAACGAGTATTTATCCTCTTCTCCCAAATACAATCGTCTTTATGATGCATTTGGCTGGGAAGTTCCTGTTTACGTACACTGCCCTTTGATCACCAACGAGGAGCACAAGAAATTAAGCAAAAGAAGCGGCCATGCTTCGTATGAAGATTTAATTGAACAGGGATTTATCTCTGAGGCAGTCGTTAATTATGTTGCTTTACTTGGCTGGTCCCCGGTGGGAAACCAGGAGATTTTTTCTTTGGAGGAATTAATTAAAGAATTCGATTTCCGCAACATCAGCAAATCACCGGCTGTGTTTGATATGACCAAATTAAAGTGGATGAACAGCGAATATATGAAAGCCATGGACTTTGATAAGTTCTATGATATGGCAGAGCCTTATATCAAAGCGGTGATTAAAAAAGATCTGGATTTAAGAAAGATCGCTGCTATGGTTAAAACCAGGATCGAAGTATTCCCAGATATAGAAAATCATATTGATTTCTTTGAGGAACTCCCGGAATATGATTGTTCCATGTATTCCAATAAGAAGATGAAGACGGACAGCGAAACTTCCCTCGTACTGTTAAAGGAGATACTTCCTATTCTGGAGGCACAGGAGGATTACAGCAATGATGCGCTCTATGCAGCACTTTCCGCGTTTGTTTCTGAAAAGGGATTTAAGACAGGCTATGTGATGTGGCCCATCCGCACTGCTGTATCAGGCAAGCAGATGACTCCCGCAGGTGCGACGGAAATTATGGAGGTCCTTGGAAAAGAAGAATCCTTAAATCGAATCAGAAAAGGGATTGAACTTTTAAGCAAAGAGACTTTATAGATAAGAAGTGGAAAGCAGGGGGATGGTATATGACCGGACTCCTGCTTTTTCATTTTACACGGAGGATTACATGAAACGACAAGTGACCTATGAAGGCGCCCAGAAAGAAGCGGTTCTTCACCGGGATGGACCCATGTTAGTATTAGCTGGACCGGGATCAGGAAAGACCTTTACCATCACACACAGAGTCTGCCATCTGATTGAAGAATATAAAGTGGATCCTTCCCGTATTCTGGTCATCACATTTACAAAGGCTGCAGCCACGGAGATGAAGGAGCGTTTCGATGCATTGATGGGAGAGCCTGCCCCTTTCGTCAGTTTTGGAACGTTTCATGCCATATTTTTCCGTATCCTTAAATTTGCCTACCGCTATGATGCCAGGAATATTATAAGGGAAGACCAGAAAACCAGTTTTATCAAGGAAGAGATGGACCGCTGCGGTGTGGAAGTGGAGGATGAAGTGGAGTTTGTGACCTCTGTTTTATCAGAAATCAGTTCGGTGAAAGGAGATATGATTCCGTTAGATCATTATTATTCCAAAAACTGTTCTGAGGAGATATTTAAGCAGCTGTATCAGGGGTATGAAGACAGGCTGAGAAAATCAAACTTAATTGATTTTGATGACATGCTGGTGATGTGCCATGAGCTTTTCACCCAGAGAAAGGATATCCTTTCAGCATGGCAGAAGAAATACCAGTATATTCTGATTGATGAATTCCAGGATATCAACCGGGTTCAGTATGAAATTGTCCGTATGCTTGCAAAGCCCGAGGATAATCTTTTCATCGTGGGAGATGATGACCAGTCCATCTACCGCTTTCGGGGAGCAAAGCCGGAAATTATGCTGGGATTTGAAAAAGATTATAAAAATGCAAAGAAGGTGCTGTTAAATATGAATTACAGAAGCACCAGAGACATTGTGGAAACGGCTGGAAAGCTGATCGCACAGAACGAGATGCGTTTTTCTAAAAAAATCATAACGGAAAAAGGACCTGGGAAACCTGTAGTTACCAGAATGTGGAAGGATCCTCAGGAAGAAACCATGGAAATTGTCAGGGAGATTCTGGATTATGGAAGAGCAGGATATGAGCTCAGTGATATCGCTGTAATATACCGGACTAACTTAGGTCCCAGACTTCTGATTGAGAAGTTTATGGAATATAATGTTCCGTTTAGCACCAGAGATTCCGTACCTAATCTATATGACCACTGGATTGCCGGGAATCTGGTTTCCTATATGAAAACAGCCCTGGGAGACCGCCAGAGAGCCAATGTTCTCCAGATCATCAACCGTCCAAACCGTTACATAAGCAGGGATTCGCTGGAGGGCAGTCCGGTAAACTGGGAGTCTGTAAAATCTTTCTATCAGGATCGCGGATTTATGGTGGAGCGGATTGAGCAGCTGGAATATGATTTACGGATGATTAAAAACATGGCACCCGTGGCAGCCGTCAATTATATCAGGAAAGCGGTGGGATATGATGATTATTTAAAAGAGTATGCCCAGTACCGGAGAATGAAGCCGGAAGAACTTCTGGAAGTGGCGGACCAGCTGCAGGAAAGTGCGGCAGGCTTCCAGACTTTTGACCAGTGGTTTGTCCATATGAAAGAGTATGGGGAAGAACTTAATAACCGGGCAAAGTCGGGGCAGACAAAGGCTGAAGGCGTGGCACTGATGACGATGCACAGCTCCAAGGGACTGGAATATAAAATTGTCTATATTTTAGATGCCAACGAAGGGGTAACGCCTCATCATAAGGCGGTACTTTCCGCTGATTTAGAAGAGGAACGAAGGATGTTTTATGTGGCGATGACAAGGGCAGAGGAACGGCTTCATGTAAATTATGTCACGGAACGGTACGGAAAGAAGCAGGAGGTATCCCGCTTTGTAAGGGAGTATCTTGGTAAAAATTAAGGAGGGAATGGCTTTTATGGAATCTTGTGTTCACATTTACTGCGGAGATGGAAAAGGAAAAACGACGGCGGCCATCGGCCTGGCAGTCCGTGCCAGCGGATGTAATAAAAAGGTGCTGATCGCCCGTTTCCTAAAGACGGATCATTCCGGAGAGGTACTGGCGCTTCACTCTCTTTCCGGCATCACAGTCATACCCTGTGAACGGAGCTTTGGCTTTTTTACCAATATGACAGAGGAACAAAAGAAGGAAGCCGGAATTTATTATTCAGAACTTCTTGATGCAGTGCTTAAAAAAGCGGCAGAAGAATCCTTTGATCTGCTGGTTTTAGATGAAATTATGGCTGTGTGCAATTATGGGCTGGTGGATGAGGATAAGGTTCTCCGCTTTCTTACTGACAGACCAGAGAAACTGGAAGTGGTGCTCACAGGAAGAAATCCTTCCTCCAGGCTGGTTGATCAGGCTGATTATGTATCTGAAATAAAAAAGAGAAAACATCCCTATGACCGGGGTGTAAATGCCAGACGGGGAATTGAATATTAACCTGAATATTAAGGTCAAAATCCCTTGATTTTTGCCGGATTGTCTGATAGAGTGAAGAAAGGTGTAAACAAACACCTATATTAAGATAGAAAAAGAGAGGTATCAGGATGGCACAGGATCCTAATTTAGAGCGCGATGATATGGAACCCCAGGAGGAAATGACAGTGACACTGACCCTGGATGATGGATCAGAACTGGAGTGCGTTGTACTTACAATTTTCACAGCAGCTGAGAGAGACTACATCGCTCTGCTTCCTATGGAAGGCCCTGAGGCAGAAGAAGGAGAAGTTTATCTGTATCGTTATTCTGAGAAAGAAGACGGACAGCCGGATCTTGCAAATATCGAAGATGACGATGAATATGAGATCGTAGCAGATGCCTTTGATCAGTTGTTAGATGAAGCAGAATATGATGAACTGGTAGGCGAAGACGAGGAAGAAGAGAAATAAGAGAATTAAGAATGAAAAGTCGGGAAAGGTCCGGGATATGGAGCCGGTCCCGGCTTTTGATTTTATTGAATAGAAGAACAGGAGATGGAAGCATGGATAAGATAGTTGATGCCAGAGGACTGGTGTGTCCGCAGCCGGTGATAAAGACCAGGGAAGCCATGAAAGATATGACAGAAGGTACTCTGACCATTTTGGTTGATAATGAGATTGCAGTTCAAAACGTAATGAAACTGGGTAATTATTCAGGGTTTAATCCTACTTCCCAAAAGCTGTCAGAAGCGGAATATCAGGTAGTGTTTTACATGAAAAAAGGAGCGGTGACGTTACAGCACAATGCTTTAGAAGAGGAATGCGTACCTGACAGCCGAAAGAAAGGTCTGGTTGCTGTGATTTCCTCTGATCAGATGGGAACCGGAAGTGAAGAGCTTGGCCGCATTCTGATGAAAGGCTTTGTTTATGCCATGACCCAGTTAGAGGAACTGCCTGAAACCATACTGCTTTACAATGGAGGTGCCAGGCTTTCAACCATGGGTTCTGCATCTTTAGAAGATTTAAAGACACTGGAAGCGCAGGGCGTAGAGATTTTAACCTGCGGAACCTGTCTGAATTACTATGGACTGTCAGAAAAACTCTGTGTCGGTACTGTCACGAACATGTATGAGATAACAGAAAAAATGGCAGGCGCCCGCCTCGTTATCAGGCCGTAACAGCAAACGGCTCTCATCCTGACTGCGCTTTGATTCTTTATAATCATTGATGGTTCCACATGATGCCAGGGCTGAACACCTTTAAATAAAGCTTATGCAGCAAAAAGGTGCCTGATAAAACAAAGAATATCTCAAGAACAGAACTGACGATACCGGTCAGGAAAAAGAGTGCAGCACAAACCGCTGTAATGATCAGAAGACTCATAAAATAAGAACGATAGACAGCCTGATTCATGCAGAAAAGTTTCCAAATCACCAGATACAGACTGATCAGAAGTGAAATAGAGGCTGCAAATGACAAAAACACATGAAGAACCGCGTGAAAAGGCTGTGAATCTGGCAGGTACGGAGTCGTAACGGCCAGGGCTAAAAGAAGGAGGGCAGAAGTGGTGAATGCTGTCTCCTTTTTATTTCTGGGAAGAGTGCGGATAATTCGTTTTAATATATAATAAAAATAAGTACCAACGATAATACCCCATAGGAGAAACAGATTTTTTCTGTCAGCCAGACTTCCAAGAACGGAAAAATTAAGGGTAAACCAGTTGGTTCCCCAGGCAAATAATATAGTATAAACAGGGATGATAATATAAGCGGTTATGGTTAAAATTGTCATAAGACACCTCCCGGTATTTCTTTCCTATAGTTTGCCACTAACTTGAAAAAATAACATAGAATTATGGGGATTTTAAAAATAGACAGGAAGAGGAATAAGAATGATTCAGTTACCGGATAAATTTATGGAAAAGATGGAAGGACTGCTGGGGGATGAATACCGGGCTTTTCTAAAAAGCTATGAGGAGGACCGGGCTTTGGGTCTCAGGATCAATCCCTTAAAGGCCGAGCCCCTGGAATTTGTTAAGAATTCCCCTTTTTTGCTTGAACCGGTTCCCTGGGCATCAGAAGGTTTTTATTACAAGGCCGGACAACGGCCGGGAAAGCATCCCTATCATGAAGCCGGCGTTTATTACATTCAGGAACCAAGTGCCATGGCAGTGGTTGAACTTTTAGATCCAAAGCCGGGAGAAAAGATTCTGGATCTATGTGCGGCTCCCGGCGGTAAAACCACACATATTGCAGGTAAATTAAAAGGAGACGGTTTCCTCCTGAGCAATGAGATTCATCCCGCCAGGGCAAAAATTCTGGCTCAGAATGTAGAGCGTATGGGAATTAGCAATGCTGTAGTTACCAACGAGGATTCCCAGTCCCTCTCCCTTAAATTTCCTGAGTTTTTTGACCGGATTGTGGTGGATGCACCCTGCTCTGGGGAAGGAATGTTCCGTAAGGATGAGGCTGCCAGGCTGGAATGGAGCCCGGATCATGTGGCTGTGTGTGCCAGGAGACAGAACGAGATTCTCTTTCACGCTGCAGAGATGTTAAAGCCGGGTGGAACCATGGTTTATTCCACCTGCACTTTTTCACCGGAAGAAAATGAACAGGTGATGGAAGGTTTTTTACTTTCCCATCCCGATTTTTCCATTGTGGACAGAGGTAAACGTCCGGGACTTTCTCCCGGAATGGCGCTATGGAGCAAAACGGGGTCAGAAGAACTAAAAAAGACGTATCGCATCTGGCCTCACAAGTCAGAGGGTGAGGGTCATTTTCTGGCAGTATTAAAAAGAGGCGGGGAAGCAGGTCCTGAGAGAAAGAGGTCCTGTCCATCCTATTTAAAGGATAAATCTGTGTGGAAAGAAGCGGAGGTGTTTTTAAAGGAGCTGCTTGTAAAGCCGGAAGTTTTTACAGACAGGAAAGAGTATATACTGTTTGGAGAACAGCTCTACCTTCTTCCGCCGGAAATGATTGATTTAAAAGGAATAAAAACAGTTCGTCCGGGACTTCATATGGGAACCATAAAAAAGAACCGGTTTGAACCTTCCCATGCACTGGCTCTCTGTTTAAAAAAGGAAGATGTTCTTCAGTGGGCAGACATACCGTCAGATCATGAAGATATGATGAAATATTTAAAAGGGCAGACCCTTTCTGCCCCCTTTTCCTGGCCGGCCAGACTGGAGCAGAAAGGCTGGGTGCTTATCTTGACAGATGGTTTTTCCATCGGGTTTGGGAAACTGGCGGCCGGAATTCTTAAAAATCATTATCCCAAAGGCCTTCGGTGGATGTAATTCCGATAAACTGCATGTCTGCCGGAAGGGCTGCTTCGAAAAAAAGAGGAACTCTGGTAACCGGATGAATGAAATCCAGCCGGAAGGAGTGGAGTGACTGCCGTTTTATGTAACGGTAATCCGGATTGTAAAGAAAATCACCTGGAAGAGGATGGCCGATGGATTTTAAATGAACCCGGATCTGGTGGGTGCGCCCGGTTTCAAGGCGGAGTCCTGCGAGTGAGTGATTTGTAGCAGGATCATAGAAAAGACGCTGAAAAAAGGTTCTTGCGGGATCTCCGTTAACCGGGTCCACACAGCGCTCTATAGTAGAGTCGTGGGTCCGGGCAATGGGAGAGTCGATAATTCCTTCTATAGGAAGCTCACCCTGAACAACAGCAAGATACCGTCTGTGAATTTCATGTCTTTTTACCATATCAGACAAAATGCAGGCGCTTAACGGGTTTTTGGCAACAATTAAAAGACCGGTGGTATCACGGTCCAGCCGGTTGATTGCGCGAAAGGTGAAAGACTCCTGCTTTTCTTTAAAGTACCAGGCCAGTCCGTTGGCCAGGGTGTTGTCGAAGTTACCCTGTGAAGGGTGAATGGGAACGCCGGATGATTTATTGATAACCAGAAGATGCTCATCTTCAAACAGGATATCTATGGGCATCCTGGCTGGAACAATATGTTCAGAATTTTTCTCATCAGGAAAGGTAATGGTTAGCGTTTCCCCGGATATCAGTCTGTGCGTGGTATATACTGCCCTGCCACCGGCTGTGATCGCATTCTCCGTATTGCGTAAGTACCGGATGAGACTTTGGGAGTATCCCTGTTCTAAGAGATACCGTTCTATGGTTTTCTCGTTTGATGCTTCTGTGATTGTATAGTTCATGGTCATTTTCATAAGCCGATTCTATCATGAAGGAACATGATTGACAAGAAGGGACTTGAGAGTATAATTAATTTGTAAAACGGAAAGGGGGATATCACATGTTTAACGAAGAAACGTATGAGGAACTGGAATCAGAGTTTGAAAAAAATCATATCGAGGAAGAAGTAGAAGAGGTTTTGCTTGATCTGGCGGAAGCGCTGGCAGATAAGGGAATTCTGGATAAAGAATTGAATTTGACGGAATCCTATGGTAAGACACAGATCGTTGCAACCGGAATCTGCACCGACGAGGATGGAGAGGTCAGTGTTTTAATTAAGCAGATAAAGATCGGGAAAAAAGAATTTGAGATTAATGATTATTTTCTGTAAAACAATTGGCAGAGAAACGGAGGAAGTATACACATGAAGGGAGACCGTGATAAATATTCCCCAAGAGAGCTTGGCATTGACTTGTTATGTGATCTTGTGGGAGCATTTTTATTTAATGTGGGAATCTATAACTTTGCTGTTAATGCACAGTTTGCACCGGTAGGAGTGTCAGGTATTGCGCTCATTTTGCGCTATCTGTTCGGACTTCCTATGGGTATTACCAGCATTGTATTAAATATCCCCATTATACTGGTCAGCTATAAACTTCTTGGACGAAGCTTCCTCCTCCGTTCCATGAAAAGTATGCTGATCTTTGCGCTGGTTCTGGATTATGTTGTGCCCATGCTGCCGGCCTATCAGGGAAATCCTCTCTATGCATCTGCATGTACAGGTATTTTTTCCGGATTGGGTTTAACCATTGTGTATTTGAGAAACTGTTCCACTGGAGGGACTGATTTCCTGGTCATGGCCATCAGAAAGATGTTTCCCCATCTCACCATCGGGAAGATCTCCCTTGTGGTGGATGCCGTTGTAATCCTGGCAGGCGGACTGGTGTTTCGAAACATCGATGCAGTTATTCTCGGTCTGGTTTCCTCCATCGTTACAACCATGGTAATTGATAAAATCATGTATGGTTTAGGAGCCGGCAAGCTGGTATTTGTAGTTACCTCCCATGAGGCAGAGGTGGCTTGTAAAATCGAAGAGGCAACCGGCAGAGGCAGCACTTTCTTAAAAGGCCAGGGCTCTTTCACTAAAAATGAAAAGAATGTGGTTATGTGCGCATGCAATAACTCCCAGGTTGTCTCAGTCCGCAGGGCGGTCCATGAGACGGACAAGGATGCATTCCTCATTATAACCGATTCCAATGAAGTTTATGGGGAAGGCTTTAAACCCATAAACGGGCAGTTTTAACTGATTATAGTGGCAGGCAGGAAAGGAGTGGAGAGCATTATTTTCTCATATGCTTCTCCTTTCCCGCTGCATGATCCACCATCCGGTCCTTTTGTAAAAAACTGGCTCTCTTCACGCTGTCGGTACCAAATTTGCTGCGGATATGATCCACAGCTTTTTCCATCTCTTTTATCTTTCTGGATTGTTCTGACTCAAATAAGTTCATCTGCATATAACCCTCATCTGAAATCTTTGTCGTGCGGACTCCTAACAGACGCAGAGGTGTCCTGTCCCAAAATTCTTCCAGCAGCCTGCATGCGTGTTCATAAATGACACTGGTGGAATCCGTAGGACTGTTTAACGTGGTCTGATGGGTCTGGGTATGAAAGTCCCAATCCTTGATCTCCACACAGACGCAGTCACACATCACGTGATCTCTCCGCAGCCTGGCCCCCACCGTCTCGCTTAAGGATAAAAGGATGTAGCGGGCAGTTTCCATGTCTTCGACATCTTTTGACAGTGTGGTGCTGTTACCGTAGCCTTTATTCGCCGGTTCCCGGTGGGCGACAGGGGAAGAATCGATTCCACATGCATAGCCGTGGATTAAAACCGCATATTTTTCCCCGAGAAGGTGCTTTAAATACTTTACATCGCAGGCAGCCAGCTGCCCGATGGTATGAATGCCGATGCTCTCAATCTTCTGTCTGGCGGAATGTCCGACAAAGAACAATTCTCCAATAGGAAGGGGCCACATCTTCGTTTTAATCTCATGGGCAAAAAGGGTATGGCAGAGATTTGGTTTTTTAAAATCAGATGCCATCTTGGCCAGCAGCTTGTTAGGGGCAATGCCGATGTTCACCGTAAATTTCAGTTCCTGCCAGACTCTCTCCCGTATTAAATTGGCAGTATCAAGGGGAGAGCCGAATAAATGGATGGTTGAGGTCATGTCGAGAAACGCTTCGTCAATGCTGAACTGTTCAATATCCGGAGTATAGTCGGACAGGAGGTCCATCAGCCTTCGGGAATATTCCAGATAGATATCGAAGCGGGCAGGAACCACAGTGAGTCCCGGACATTTGCGAAGTGCCTGGGCGATGGGTTCTCCGGTTGTGATTCCATAGTCTTTGGCAGGCATGGATTTTGCCAGCACGATTCCGTGTCTTGACTGGGCATCACCGCCCACTGCAGAGGCTATCGTCCGTAGATCAAGGTCTTCTGGATTCTGCCTTAAGCGGTCTGCGGATTCCCAGCTTAAAAATGCAGAGTTTACATCAATATGGAAAATGAGTGGCTCCGTTGACATATCCGATTCTCCTTTTTTCTTTTATTATACCGAAAATACGTTCGGAAAGTAAAGGGGAATAATTAAAAAATACGCGGAATAGGATAAAATAAAGTCAAGGGGGAGGCTCTTTTATGAGGCAAGCCAAAGGAATACTCCTGGCAGCAGCAGGACTCGCGCTGTTTTTTCTTATAGGAACATTTGCGGGTAAGCTGGCAGAAAAAGAGACCGTTAAAAACCATACATCAGTGACTTCAGAAGAAGCGGATCATAAAAAACCATTGCAGACAACCGATGAACTGAATCTTTATGCCCAGTCAGCAGTATTAATGGATGCCTCGTCCAACCGGATTTTATACGGGAAAAACGAGGAACTGGTGCGTCCCATGGCCAGTACCACAAAAATCATGACCTGTATTATTGCTCTTGAAAACGGCAATCTGTCTGATCCGGTAACTGCCAGCCAGAATGCGGCAAACCAGCCCAAGGTTCATTTGGGAGTTTATAAAGGAGAAACAATCTGTTTAAAAGATTTACTTTACAGTCTGATGCTTGAGTCCCACAACGATGCAGCCATGATGATTGCAGAGCATATAGGAGGAAGCAGAGAGGGATTTGCAAAGCTCATGAATCAGAAAGCGAAGGAGTTAGGGTGCAGCAATACATACTTTATTACCCCCAACGGCCTGGACGCAAAGGAAGAAAAAGACGGAGAAATAAAAGAGCATGCTACCACTGCGGCTGATTTAGCCAGAATCATGAATTACTGTATCGGTGAATCTCCAAAAAGCAGGCAATTCCTGGAAATAACGGGAACACAGAACTATTCCTTTACGGATGTAAATGGTAAAAGATCCTTTAGCTGCACAAACCACAACGCCCTTTTAAATTCCCTGGGCGGGGCATTTTCCGGGAAAACAGGATTTACCGGCGGGGCAGGCTACTCCTATGTGGGAGCTGTTAAAAGCGACGGAAGAATCTTTACCATCGCTCTTTTAGGCTGCGGCTGGCCTCCCCATAAAACCTGGAAATGGTCCGATGCCAGAAAGCTGTTTCAGTATGGTATGGACCGGTTCCATTACCGGGATGTATATGAAGAAGTAAAGCTGCCTAAAGTGCTGATAAATGAAGGGATTCCCTTAACAGGAGGGCTTGACCGGCCAGTTTTAATAGCCTGTGCCATGGCAGATGACAGGGAGAAAAGCATCAAGCTTCTGCTGGCAGATGATGAGAAGGTGACAGTAAAGACCAGCGTTCCAGATAAGTTAGAGGCTCCTGTTAAAAAAGGGCAGGCAGTGGGTGCTGTTACATACTGGTTAAATGGCAAAGCAGTAAAGGAGTTTCCGGTTTATTTAACAGAAGGGACAAAACGCCTGACTGTTTACTGGTGCTTTAAAAATATTATTACCCGCTATCTTTCCATGCCGGGATTTACGGAAATACTCGCTTCCTCTTGAAGTTAAATTATGATATACTTGACAAAATACAATTTCCTACGACGTAATGTACTGCAGGAAAAATGGGAGGAAATGATAAAATGAATGAGAAAAATACCGGTTCCATGGGGAGAATAAAGCTTGAGAAGCTGCATAATACCAGAGATTTAGGCGGATTAGAAACCCAGGACGGAAAGAGGATACTGCCTAAAAGGCTGATCCGGAGCGGAACCTTATACGAGGCAACCGGTGAAGATATCCGGATATTATCTGATGGGTGCGGCCTTGGAACCGTCATTGATTTCAGAACAGCGACGGAAAGAAAGCAGAAGCCGGATCCTGAAATGCCGGGAGTCCGTAATATATTCAATCCCATTCTTGACGAAAAGACAGTGGGGATTACCTTTGAAGAAGAACAGGAGGCAGAGGAAGGGGAACCTGATGCAATAAAATCAATCCTTCTCCATGCCTCTTCCTTAGGGGGAAAGCCGGAATCGTATGTGGACAGGCTTTACGAAGATCTTGTTTTAAATGACCATGCCGCATACTCCTATTCCAGGTTTTTCGATCTTTTGCTGGAAGCAGATGACAGGGCGGTTCTATGGCACTGCACAGCAGGAAAGGACAGGGTGGGAGTAGGGACTGCACTGCTTCTTACTGCACTTGGGGTTCAGCGGGAAACCATTATAAAGGATTTCGTAAAGACCAATGATTATGTTATGGAGCAGGTGAATCTCACCTGTTGCCTGATTGAAAAGGAGACTGGGGACAGAGGCCTTGCAGACTGTGTCAGAGTATTATTTACTGTTTCGGAGTCTTATATTCTACGAGCTTTTTCTTCCATAGAACAGTCCTTTGGAACCATAGACCAGTATCTGACACAACGGCTGTTTGTGACTCAGGAAAAAAGGGATGCGCTCAGAGCAAAGTTTTTAGCGCAATAAGTATACGAAAGGAAGTTACTGAAGTATGAATTTGAAAAAAATAGCTGCGGTGCTGGCAGGAAACACCGTATATGCGCTTGCTGTTTCCCTGTTTATTCTTCCGAACGGGCTGATTACAGGAGGTACGACAGGCCTCGCTTTAGTTGCCCATGCAAAACTTGGAATTTCAATTGCTCTGTTTGTAGGGGTATTTAATATCATCATGTTTGCAGCCGGCGCATTTGTACTTGGAAAGGCGTTTGCACTGACAACCTTAATCAGTACCTTCTATTATCCGTTTATTCTGGGGATTTTTGAGAATCTTTTTGGCAATATGGTCATTACCCAGGACCGAATGCTTGCGACCGTTTTTTCAGGACTTTTAATCGGTGCGGGTATCGGCATGGTAATACGGGCTGGAGCGTCCACAGGAGGCATGGATATACCGCCTCTCATCATTAATAAAAAGTGGAATTTGTCAATTTCTCTCACAATGTCGTTATTTGACTGCCTGATACTTCTCTCCCAGATGATATTTTCCGGCATGGAGCAGATCCTGTATGGAATTCTTCTTGTTCTTTTATACACCATGGTTCTGGATAAAGTTCTTATGACTGGCCGGAATCAGATGCAGGTAAAGATCATCAGTAAAAAATATGACCAGATCAGCCATGAGATACAAAGGCGGATGGACAGAGGAACCACACTGCTTGCCAGTGAAGGAGGCCATTTAAGGGAATCCTCTTTTGCTGTTCTCACTGTGATTTCAGGCAGGCAGCTGTCTAAGCTGAATGAACTGGTTCTCGAACTGGATCCTCATGCTTTTATGATTATCAACCAGGTAACAGAGGTGAGGGGAAGAGGCTTTACGCTTCATAAAGAATACAAATAATTAAAAATGCGGACAAATATCTTACGGAAAAATGACTAAGGTTTACGGTTTTGGAAACTCTATTGACTTCCAATCTTTACCGGTGCTATACTGTGCCCGAAGCAGTAAATGGACGCAGGGAGGAACGAAAAAAGATGCTCAGGAAAAGATTCGGTATCATTTGTTTTGTCATTGCACTGGCTGTATCTTTTGCAGCCGGCTGCGGAAAAAAGGGAGATTCAACCGCCGGTTCCAAAGCTGCGCAGATGACTGAATCGGAGACTGCGGCCAGCATTATGGAAGAATCCTTGACGGAAAGCGGTACAGAAGGAACGGCTGATTCCCAGGAAGAAGAGCCGGGCGCACTTACGGACGATCAGGGAGAACCGCTGGCTGACGAGACCTATAAGGGACCGGGAAAGCAGGCGGAAGCCTTTGCGGAAAAAATACAGGAAGCAGTTTCAGACCGGAATTTAGAGGCGCTGGCAGAACTTATTACCTATCCATGTGTATTTATTAACGGTGATCAGGAAACAATACTCTTAAAAAAGCAGGAGGATCTCTTAAAGCAGAATCCGGATATGGTGTTTGGGGATGATTTAATGGTTTCTGTGGCCAAGGTGGATACAGCTACACTTAAGAAAACCGAAGAAGGTATCGTGCTGGGAGAGGGAGCATCCAGGATTATATTCCAGGAAACGCCCGAGGGAAGCATCGGAATCACGGAAATTAAAGAATGACTTTGTATACAACATACAAAAAAGTTCGACAAAAATGTACAAAATGCCGGAAAAATCTACACCAATCGATAAAATGCCAACGGAAATTAGGAGCAAGAGACAATGGATTGTAAGAAATCCATAGTTTTTTGCTCTTTTTTTACTAAAAAGAACTTGAAATATCTTGTGATTAATTATACAATTATAATTGGCAGAAATTGGTGTTATTATATAGTCTTATCGTTATTTTTATAACGGAGGCTATGCAAATATTACAAAATGGAGGATTGCAAAATGAGTAATTCAACACAAACATCAGCAAGTAACCGAATTCACGCTTTGCTTGATGAAAACAGTTTTGTTGAAGTCGGCGGTTATGTAACAGCAAGAAGCACTGACTTTAACATGACAGCAAGGGAAACTCCTTCTGACGGTGTTATTACCGGCTACGGTACCATCGGGGGCTGCCTTGTGTATGTGTACAGCCAGGACTCTTCTGTTTTCGGAGGGGCTGTAGGAGAGATGCATGCTAAAAAAATTACACGACTTTACACCATGGCTATGAAGATGGGAGCACCGGTGATCGGTTTGGTCGACTGTGCCGGATTAAGACTTCAGGAGGCAACAGATGCCTTAAATGGCTTTGGTGAGATTTATATGAGCCAGACTTTAGCATCAGGAGTGGTACCCCAGATCATGGCGGTCTTCGGCACCTGCGGCGGCGGAATGGCTGTCTCTGCAGCTATGGCAGATTTCACTTTTATGGAAGGAAAGTCTGCAAAGCTGTTTGTCAATTCACCCAATGCCATTCAGGACAACTATACGGAAAAACTAAATACCGCTTCCGCTGGATTTCAGAGCAGGGAAGCAGGACTGGTAGATTTTATCGGAGAGGAAGAAGAGATTTTTGATAATATCAGAACCCTTGTTACGATTTTACCTGCCAATAGCGAGGATGACATGTCTTACGATGAGTGCACGGATGATTTAAACCGGGTATGTTCCGACTTGGCTAACTATGTTGGAGATACGAAAATTGCGCTCACACAGATTTCTGATAATCATTTCTTTATGGAGACCAGGAAAGAATATGGCTCCTCTATGGTTACCGGCTTTATCCGTTTAAACGGTATTACTGTGGGCTGTGTTGCCAATCGAACAGAATCCTATGACGACAATGGTTTAAAGACGATGTCCTATGAAGCGAAATTAACGGGTCAAGGCTGTGAGAAGGCGGCTGAATTCGTTGGTTTCTGTGACGCATTTGACATCCCGCTTCTCACTCTGGTGAACGTAACCGGGTATGAGAACACAACAGGATCTGAAAAAACCATTGCTAAGGCAGCAGCAAAACTCACTTATGCATTTGCTAACGCAACCGTACCGAAAGTAACCGTTGTGATTGGACAGGCACTGGGAAGTGCTTATCTTACCATGAACAGCAAATCCATCGGTGCTGATATTGTATATGCATGGCCGGAATCAGCAATAGGAATGATGGATCCGGTTGAGGCTGCAAAGATCATGTATGCGGATGAGATCGCAAAAGGAGAAGACGGAAAGGCAGTGATGGAGGAGAAGGCGGAAAGCTACCGTGCCCTTCAGTCCAGTGCACTTTCAGCAGCAAAAAGAGGATATGTTGATGATATCATTGATGCCAGTGAAACAAGAGCCAGAGTGATCGCTGCATTTGAGATGTTATTCACAAAGAGAGAGGATCGTCCGGCGAAAAAACATGGCACGATATAGAATGAGGTGACAGGTATATGAAATTAAATTTGAAACGAGCAGTAGTGGGTCTTACTATGGCAGTCTGCCTCTTTTCATTATCTGCATGCGGTGCTGCCGGTACTAAATCCGAAGGCATCGATGCTGATATGAAAGCGCAGCTTGAGCAGATTCCCGTCGCCTCGTATCTGGAGCTGTACACCGGTCTTGAGGACAAAGATACCGAGCAGATGAGAAAGAGCCTGGCTAAAAAGGATGAGGTGGCTGCGCTGGCAGAGGGAATCGATTCCTGGAATAATGTAAAGGGTGATTTAGGCGGTTTTGTTTCGGCTTCGGATTCTGTAAAATTGGAAGAGAGCAAGGATGGATACACTGCTACGGTCAATACCGTATTTGAAAAGAGAAATATGGATTTCACCGTAACCTTTGACCATAAGCTTTCCAAGATAACCGGTGTTGCATTTATTCCACAGTATAATATAGCTGAAAAGATGGAAAAGGCCGGTTTTAATACACTGATGGGAATGGGAACGGTATTTGTGGTATTGATCTTTATCAGTCTGCTGATTGGCGGGTTCCGTTATATCAGTATATTTGAAGAGAAAATGCTTAATAAGGGAAAAGGACCGGAGACAAAGGTGGCTGCTGAAGCCGAACCGGTATTTGCCACACCCCTTGCTAAGGAAGATGAGCTGAAGGATGATCTGGAACTGGCCGCTGTAATAACAGCAGCGATTGCAGCATCTGAAGGAGTTTCACCAAGCGGCCTTGTTGTCCGTTCCATTAAACGTGCAGCAGCCGGTAATTGGAAAAAAGCATAAAATCAGGAGGATTGTCATCATGAAAAATTATAAAATTACAGTGAATGGTAATGTTTACGATGTAACCGTAGAAGAAACAACTGGTACAGCAGCAGCATCTGCTCCGGCAGCGGTATCCGCTCCCGTTAAAACAGCAGCTCCCGCTGCAGCACCTAAGAAAGAGACCGCAAAAGGACCGGAAGGTTCCGTAAAAGTAACTGCACCCATGCCAGGTAAGATTCTTGGTGTTAAGGTAAGTGCAGGACAGTCTGTAAAAAAAGGCGAAGTCCTTCTTGTTCTGGAAGCCATGAAGATGGAGAACGAAATCGTAGCACCTTCCGATGGAACAATTGCCAGCGTTCAGGCAGCTGTGGGTGATTCCGTAGAAGCAGGCGCAACTTTGGCTACATTAAACTAGTACGGAAAGATCCGCTAAAACAATAAATAGCGCGGATTCCTTATGGAGGGATTAACATGGATTATATTAGTAATACATTCACCAATCTTCTTCAGCAGACCGCATTCTTCAACCTGACTGCAGGTAACATGCTTATGATCCTCGTCGCTTTTCTGTTTTTATATCTGGCGATTCGTAGAGGATTTGAACCCCTGCTTCTGGTGCCGATTTCCTTTGGTATGCTGCTTGTAAATATCTATCCGGATATTATGAAAGAAGTTGGAGCGGATGGTGCCGGCGGCGGACTGCTGCAATATTTCTTTAAACTGGATGAATGGGGGATTCTTCCTCCGCTTATCTTCATGGGTGTTGGAGCCATGACAGACTTTGGCCCTCTGATTGCAAACCCTAAGAGCTTTCTGTTAGGGGCAGCAGCCCAGTTTGGCATTTATACCGCATATTTTCTGGCGATTTTTTTGGGATTCAGCGATAAAGCAGCAGCGGCGATCTCCATTATCGGAGGTGCAGACGGTCCTACGTCTATTTTCCTGGCAAGTAAACTGGGAATGACTTCACTGATGGGCCCCATTGCAGTTGCAGCTTATTCCTATATGGCACTGGTTCCGATTATACAGCCGCCGATTATGAAACTTCTCACAACTGAGAAGGAGCGGAAAATTAAGATGGAACAGCTCCGGCCGGTATCCAAGCTTGAGAGAATTCTGTTCCCGATAATCGTAACGACTGTTGTTTGTATGATCCTGCCAACAACTGCTCCTTTGGTCGGTATGCTGATGCTTGGTAATTTATTTAAAGAATCCGGAGTCGTAAAACAGTTAACGGAGACTGCATCCAATGCATTGATGTATATTGTGGTTATTCTTCTTGGTACATCAGTAGGTGCAACCACCAGTGCGGAAGCGTTCTTAAATTCCAATACACTTAAAATTGTTTTCCTGGGTCTGGTTGCATTTTCATTTGGAACAGCTGCAGGTGTTTTGTTCGGAAAGATCATGTGCAAGCTGACAGGAGGCAAAGTGAATCCGCTCATCGGTTCCGCCGGTGTATCCGCAGTTCCCATGTCAGCCCGTGTATCCCAGAAGGTGGGAGCTGAGGCTGATCCGACGAACTTCCTGCTGATGCATGCCATGGGGCCAAACGTAGCCGGTGTTATCGGTACTGCGGTTGCAGCCGGTACATTCATGGCTATTTTCGGAGTGAAATAATATGACCGGAGAATACAATTTCCGGCAGCAAAGTAAATGAACTATAACCAGGAGGTAAGAAAATGGCAGATATAGAAAAAAAGCCGGTTAAGATTGTAGAGACAGTTCTTCGTGACGCTCATCAGTCTTTGCTTGCTACAAGAATGACAACTGAACAGATGCTTCCGATCGTGGGGAAGATGGACCAGGTTGGTTATTATGCAGTTGAATGCTGGGGCGGTGCTACCTTTGATTCATGCCTGCGCTTCTTAAAAGAAGATCCCTGGATGAGACTGAGAAAACTGAAAGACGGATTTAAAAACACAAAACTGCAGATGCTGTTCCGCGGTCAGAATATTCTGGGATACAATCATTATGCTGATGATGTAGTGGAATATTTTGTTCAGAAATCCATTGCAAACGGTATTGATATCATTCGAATATTTGACTGTCTGAATGATATGCGCAACTTGCAGACTGCAGTGACTGCCTGTAATAAAGAAAAAGGTCATGCCCAGGTTGCCTTAAGTTATACACTGGGTGATTCCTATACTCTGGACTACTGGAAAGACATTGCAAAGAGAATTGAGGACATGGGTGCAGATTCCATCTGCATTAAGGATATGGCCGGACTTTTAACACCGTATAATGCTGATGTTCTGGTTCGAGCATTAAAGGAATCAACCAAACTTCCGATTGACCTTCATACCCATTATACATCCGGTGTTGCTTCCATGACCTATTTGAAGGCAGTAGAAGCAGGCTGTGATATTATCGATACGGCAATGTCACCACTGGCTTTAGGTACCAGCCAGCCAGCGACTGAAGTTATGGTGGAAACCTTCCGTGGAACGCCTTATGATACAGGATATGACCAGAACCTGCTGGCTGAGATTGCAGCTCACTTCCAGCCAATCAGGGAAGAAGCATTAAAGAGCGGCCGGTTAAATCCCAAGGTGCTGGGTGTGGATATTAAGACACTGCAGTATCAGGTACCAGGCGGTATGCTTTCCAACCTTGTAAGCCAGTTAAAGGAAGCAGGACAGGAAGATAAATATTTACAGGTATTAGAAGAGGTTCCAAGAGTAAGAGCCGATTTTGGTGAGCCGCCTCTTGTTACTCCGTCTTCCCAGATTGTAGGAACCCAGGCTGTTTTAAATGTAATCAGCGGTGAGCGCTACAAGATGGTAACCAAGGAGACCAAAAAAATTCTTATGGGTGAATTCGGACAGACAGTAAAGCCATTTAATCCGGAAGTTCAAAAAAAGATTATTGGTGATGAAACGCCGATTACCTGCCGTCCGGCTGACTTAATTGCACCGCAGCTTCCTCAGTTTGAGAAAGAATGTGCACAGTGGAAACAGCAGGATGAGGATGTTCTGTCCTATGCCCTGTTCCCCAGTGTTGCTAAGGAATTCTTTGAATACCGCGCAGCACAGCAGACAGGTGTGGATTCCACTCTGGCTGATAAGCAGAATAAGACATATCCCGTTTAATAAACTTAAAAAATCAGGCCTGGAATGCCCCGTTACGGGGGCGCGCCGGGCCTGATTTTTTGACGGAATTTTTATTGACATTTCCGTCAGAGAGAATATAATAGTTGTATAGTCAATAGTTGCAAATACAATTATTGTAATAATCAATGTGGAGAAAAGAAAATGAATAATCTGCTGCATTATGCCAAAAAGTACAGAAATGAATTGATTCTTGCAATTATCTGCATCGAGGCCGAGACCGTATTTGAACTGATCATACCGATGATAATGGCGGACATTATTGATGTAGGTGTTGCAAGCGGCAACAAAAGCTACATTTTGATGAAGGGAGGACAGATGATTGCCTTTGCAGCAGTTGCTCTTTTACTGGGGCATGCCTGCGCCCGTCTTACTGCAGTCTGCGGCAATGGAATTGGTGCTGAGATCCGAAAAGCGGAATTTCAGAAGATGCAGACGTATTCCTTTGCCAACACGGACCGTTTCAGCACATCATCCCTGGTAACAAGGCTGACCAGTGATGTTACCACCATCCAGAATTCCATAACCAATGGAATGCGTCCTGGATTTCGTTCTCCTGTAATGATGCTTACAGCACTGGTCGTGTCGTTCCGGCTGAATGCCCGTCTGGCTATGGTATTTTTTATTGCCGCTCCCCTGCTGGCAGTGATCTTATTTTTTATTATTAAGAATGTAAGACCTCTTTATGGGAAAATGCAGGGCGCCATGGATTTTGTAAACCGTACCATACAGGAGAACTTAAGAGCCATCCGTGTGGTAAAGGCTTATGTCCGGGGAGATTATGAGACGGAAAAATTCGCAGAGGTCAATACATATTTAAAAAATACCTCTGAGCGTTCCTTTTCACTGGCAGCTCTTAATATGCCTGCCATGCAGTTTATCATGTACGGAACTATTTTAAGCATTCTTTGGTTTGGTGGGAACCTTGTAATTGGAGAACATATGAAGGTGGGCGCACTTACCAGCTTTTTAAGCTATGTGCTACAGGTCCTGAATTCTCTTATGATGTTTTCCAATGTGTTTTTGTTATTTACCAGATCCCTGACTTCCTGGAGAAGAATTTCAGAAGTTCTTGTGGAAGAACCCGCGATCCGCGATGACCGTGCTTCCGACTTGGAGATTACCATGGGAGGCATACAATTTGATCATGTATATTTTAAATACAGGGAAACTGCAAAAGAGTATGTGCTTTCGGATATATCCTTTGAGATTCTGCCAGGGCAGACAGTGGGAATCATCGGGCAGACCGGTGCTGCAAAAAGCACGCTGGTCCAGCTGATACAGCGGCTGTATGAGATAAACTCGGGGGAAATTCGGATAGACGGACAGCCGATTTATCAGTATACCCAGGATCATTTAAGGGAAGCCATTGGTATGGTTTTACAGAAAAACACGTTATTTTCAGGAACAGTGAGAGAAAACCTTTGCTGGGGAAAAGAGAATGCTTCTGACGATGAGATCAAAGAAGCATGCCGGATTGCCTGTGTGGACGAATTTATTGACCGTCTGGAAGATGGATATGATACAGTTCTGGGACAGGGAGGCGTTAATCTCTCCGGCGGGCAGAAGCAGAGGCTGTGCATAGCAAGGGCGATCTTAAAAAAACCGAGAATCCTGATTCTGGACGATTCAACAAGTGCACTGGATACAGCCACGGAGCAGAAGATCAATGACGGATTAAAAGATGCGCTTCCGGATATGACCAAGATTATAATCAGTCAGAGAATCTCTTCCGTTTCCCATGGAGACCAGATTATTGTTTTGGATGACGGCAGAGTAAATGCGGTCGGTACCCATGAAGAACTCTTAAGGGATAATGAAATCTACAGGGATATCTTTGAATCCCAGCAGAAAGGAGGGGGGCTTTCCTCATGAAACAGACAGGACGTGCAAGACCAAAGGATGCAAAAAAGACCCTGATCCATCTGTTAAACTACATTGGGCACTACAGGTTTTCCATTTTGCTGATCGCAGTTCTGGTATGCATCAGTGCATTTTCCGGAATTATGGGTACCTATCTTTTAAAACCGGTAATAAACCGCTATATTATTCCGGGAGATATTCCCGGGCTGATCCGTATGATTTTTATCATGGGCTGTCTGTATCTGGCTGGAGCACTATCCTGTCTGATTTACAGCAGAATGATGGTTCATGTTTCCCAGCAGGTAGTGAGTGAGATCCGGATGGATTTATTCCGTCACACGCAGAAGCTTCCTCTTGTTTTTTTTGATACCCACACCCACGGAGAGCTGATGAGTCATTTTACCAATGATGTGGATACCATCTCGGAAGCGTTAAACAACAGTTTTACGCTGCTGATTCAAAGCTTCATTACTTCTACAGGAACCATCATCATGCTTTTGGTTCTTGATGTACGTCTTTCCCTGATTGTTGTTTTCTTTCTTACAGTCATGCTGCTTTATATCCGCCATAACGGAACGATAAGTAAAAATTACTTTGCAAAGCAGCAGAGGAATCTTGGAAGCATCAATGGTTTTGTGGAAGAAATGGTGGAAGGGCAGAAAGAGGAAAAGATTTTCCGCCATGAAAAGCAGGATTTTGAAAAGTTTTGTGAGTTAAATGAAGCACTTCGGATTTCCTCTACAAAAGCAGCCATTTACACAGGTATTACAGTTCCCACAATTGTTGCGCTGTCTTATTTTAACTATGCAGTATCTGCCTGTGTGGGAGGTTTGTTTGCAATCTCAGGGCTGATTAATCTGGGCACTTTAGCCTCCTATCTGGTATATGTAAGACAAAGCGCCATGCCCATGAACCAGTTTACCATGCAGATTAATTTCCTGATGGTAGCGCTGGCAAGTGCGGAGAAAATCTTTCTGATGATGGAAGAAGAACAGGAAGTGGACGAAGGTAACGTAACGCTTGTAAAGGCCGGAGAAGGGGAGAATGGAATTCTTGTGGAATCCCAGGTTTATACAGGACGTTTTGCATGGAAGCTGCCTGATGAAAAAGATGGATACCGGCTGGTGCCTCTTAAGGGAGATGTTCGTTTTCATGAAGTTGTTTTTGGCTACAAACGGGAACACCCCATATTGAACGGAATCAGCCTGTACGCAAAGCCTGGCCAGAAAATTGCTTTTGTGGGCTCTACCGGAGCGGGAAAAACCACCATCATCAATCTGGTCAACCGGTTCTATGAATTAAATGAAGGGCTGATTACCTATGATGGAATTGATATACGCCAGATAAAAAAGGATGATTTAAGGCGTTCCATTTCCCTGATTGTCCAGGATACTCATTTATTTACGGGCACGATTGCCGATAATATAAGGTATGGAAGGCTGAATGCGGCTGAGGACGATGTACGGGAGGCTGCAAGAATTGCAAATGCGGATTCCTTTATCAGAAGACTTCCTGCCGGCTACGATACTCTGCTTGAAAATGACGGCAGCAATTTATCACAGGGGCAGAGACAGTTAATCGCCATTGCCCGGGCTGCCATATCCCGCCCGCCTGTGCTGGTGATGGATGAGGCCACCAGTTCCATTGATACGCGGACCGAAAAGCTGATTGAGAAGGGCATGGATACACTGATGAAAGGCCGGACCGTGTTTGTCATTGCCCACAGACTTTCAACTGTCCGGAACTCCCACGCCATTTTAGTTCTGGAAAGAGGAGAGATCATTGAACGTGGAAATCATGAAGAACTGCTTGCAGAGCAGGGAAAATATTATCAGCTCTATACAGGTCAGTTTGAACTGGAATAAAAGAAAGAAGGAGGCAGATTGTGAAGAAACAAAATATCAGGGAACTGCTGGTGCGGGGGGAAAAGGCAAGGAAGCAGATCTTTTTCCCGCTGTTGTCTGATCTGGGGCTGACGCCCGGCCAGGGGCAGGCAAAAATATTATATCATCTTCAGCAGGAGGACCGCATTACCCAGAAAGAACTGGCAGACCGATGCAGAATTGATGCTGCAGCAATGTCAAGAAACATTGATAAGCTGGAGGGACTGGGGCTGCTTGTCAGGGAGAGCAATCCTGACTGCAGGAGGTCATTTTCCATCTGCCTGACAGAGAAGGGATATGAGGAAGCGAGGGAAATACGGAAAGTATTTGAGCAGTTCGAGGAGATTGTCAGTGAGGGAATCTCTCAGGCAGATATTGATGTATTTTACAGAGTTATGGAGCATATGTGCGTTAATCTGGAGCGTTTTGATGCCGGAGGCAGAGAAGAATGACAAAAGACTTTCTCTTCATATCGATCATATGGCAAAATATTCTCTGATGTAAAAAGCCATCAGCAAATCGAATTTAATTTTGGAATCGTCCATTTCAGTTCCTAACAATTCTTTGATTTTTTTCAATCGGTATATGACCGTATTCCTGTGGGTGTGCATTTTATCGGCTGTTTTCAGTAGATTGCAGTCAGACAGAAGGAAGACTTTTAACGTTTCCATGTAATCCGTATCATGGGCCGAATCAAAGTCTTCCAGCGCTCCCAGGCTTTTTTGGCAGACAGACTGCAGCAATACCGGGTCAGAAGATGAAAAAAGTATCTGAAAAAATCCCAGTTCATCGAAATTAACAGAAGGAATACTCCAGAATAAGGAGGCGGCCAGTGCAAACCGGGCGCGTTTATAGCAGATCCCTGTTTTTTCCAGGGAATGGAATTCGTTGCTGATTCCCAGTGTGATGCCGTCATAATACATAAGAATATCCATGATTTCACTAAGGGTAGGCGCAGACTGGGAAGCGAGATAAATTAAGATTTGCAGATTATCATGTTCAAAAAGATGGTATTTTAACTGAAGACGGTTTAAGGAGAAGGTAATTCTGGTGGCATTGCGCAGATTGGAAATGACAATGATCCGGTAGTCGGATGCAGTGGGGAAACCGTTCTGGTTTAAGGTCATAAGAGTGGTTTCGTGAAGCGTGGTCTGATAGAGAGCACCCTGAAACGCAGCATTCAAATGGTCCACACTCTGCGTGTTTTGGAGGAGAGCCTTACAGTAATCCTGCATGATATCAACCAGATGGACTTTCCAGGGCATGGTAATTAAAGGGAATCTGCTGATTCTGCAAAATTCCAGAATTTCAGCCGTGATGTCTGCTGTTTCTAAATATTTCCCCACATTAATGATAAGTCCGCTGCAGTTGTAAGTCACCAGTGAGCGGATAAAATCCAACAGGCAGGTTCCGCTTTGAGTAAAGAGACCGGTGGTGATAACCAGCTCCCCTCCCTTTAAAAAAGACATATTTTGTATATCCTCTGCCAGATAGATCCAGGAGACTGAGTTTGACAGTCCGTTGTCGCCGCTGTGAAGGATGAGACTGTATTGATCAATGCCAGAGTGATAGAGATCAGAAACCCTTGTTCTCATTGTAGTTACCTCCCTTCTGATTGAGAGTAAGTATATCACACATTGTACTTAAAGTACAATAACCAGTAAAAAGATTGGAATCTGAAAACATTGCAGGGGAAACAGGGAGGGAGTATAATAAACGCTATAACAAATACCTTTAGAAAAGAGGTGTACCATATGAAAGAAAAGTTTGTTGTTACCATAACACGACAGTTTGGCAGCCTGGGGAGACCTATCGCCAGAATGGTCAGTGAGAATCTTGGTATCGAATATTATGACAGAGATATTGTTGAAATGACTTCGAAAGATTTAAATCTTCCGGTCTCTGCTGTCAGCGATGTGGAAGAAAGTGCCAAATCAGCATTCTTTAATATGAACTATCCTCTTGGAATGGGGACCACCGCCATTCAGGATTCTGTCTTTGCAGTCCAGAAAAAGATAATCATCGATCTGGCTGAGAGGGAATCATGTATCATCGTAGGCAGATGTGCGGATCATATTCTGGAGGACTATAAGAATATCATCCACATTTTTATATACGCCCCATATGAGGCAAGATTAAAAAACTGCGTTGAGCGCCTGAATATGAGACCGGATGAGGCAAGGAAGATGATCGCCTCGGTTGACAAGGCAAGAGAATCCTATCACAGGCATTACTGCGGTTATGTCATGTCAGATAAGGAGCATAAACATGTTATGATTGATTCCAGCCTGTTGGGCGTGGAAGGCACCTGTGAAATCTTAACAGAGATTATCCGTAAAAAATTTCAGAATATGCTGTAAAAAAATATCCGCATATAACTTTCCGGGCAATGGAGCTTTTGAAAAAAAGACATTGCCTTTTTTGTTGTATCAAAAAGGATAAAAAGGAGGTTCATCATGCTGCAAATAAAAAATCTGTCTAAATGCTTTGAAGATCTGGAAGTTTTAAGAGATGTCAATCTGTCGGTAGAAAAGGGTGAAGTAGTGGTGATTATAGGACCTTCCGGATCGGGTAAAAGTACGCTTCTGCGCTGCGTTAATCTGCTGGAGAACCCTACAGGAGGAGAGATCCTGTATCAGGGAGAGGATATCACACAGTTAGGGAAAAAGGTTACAGATTACAGAAAACAGGTAGGAATGGTATTTCAGAGATTTAACTTGTTTCCTTTAAAAAACGCCCTGGAAAATGTAATGTATGCACCTGTAAAACTCAATAAGGTTCCTGTTAAAGAGGCAAAAGAACAGGCAATGGATCTTCTTAGAAAGGTGGGGCTGGAAAACAGGGCACATGCCTATCCTTCCGCATTATCTGGCGGACAGCAGCAGCGGGTGGCCATTGCACGGGCGCTGGCAATGAAGCCGGAGATACTTCTCTTTGATGAACCGACTTCCGCTTTGGACCCTGAGCTGGTAGGGGATGTGCTGGAGGTAATGAAACAGCTGGCAAAAGAGGGAATGACCATGATTGTGGTCACCCATGAAATGGGATTTGCAAAAGATGTGGCAGATCGTGTGATCTTTATGGATGGCGGGTTTGTGGTAGAAGAAGGGGCTCCCAAGGACATATTTACGAATCCAAAGAATGAAAGAACCAGGACATTCTTGTCCAGAGTACTCTAAGGAGGTGAAGGGATGGAATTGAATTTTGGAAAAGCAATTCATACGTTAGGCCCCAGCCTGTGGGGAGGAGTGGGAATTGTTCTTTATATAACACTCTCCGGTTTTTTCTGTGCATTGGCAGCGGCGCTTATCATTGCAATCGGACGCCTTTCAAAAAACAGGGTGGTCAGCCGGATTTTATCGGTTTTAATTGAACTGATCAGAGGAACACCGCTTCTGGTTCAGCTTTTTTATATCTATTATGTGATTCCGACTCTGTTAAACGGAATCCTCGCCATGGCAGGGTACGAAACCAATATACAGCTGAAAGCATCCACCTGCGGAATCATCGGATTTGCCGTTAACTACGGCTGTTACATGTCAGAAGTCATCCGTTCCGCAATTCTTGCAGTAGACCCGGGGCAGAGAGAGGCCGGGCTGGCACTGGGGTTCAGCGAAGCGAAGGTAATGTTTCATTTTATCATACCTCCTGCACTGAGAAATTCCGTACCGGTCTTTGGAAATTATCTGGTTATGCTGATAAAGGATACGTCCCTGCTGGCAATGATATCTGTGCAGGAACTTCTTCTTCGTACAAAAACCTACGCTTCCCAGACATTTCTAACGGTAGAGGCCTATACTCTTCTGGCAGTTGTCTACTTATTACTCAGCATTCCCCTTTCCCAGTTAACCGGGATTCTGGAACGAAGACTCAAGCGTATGCCGTAAATTTATATGAATCTATCAACAAGGAAAGAAAGGCAGGAGAATTATGAAAAAAATGAAAACAGGAAAAAGAATCGCAGTGCTGGCAATGATGACCGCAGTTTTACTTACGGGGTGCAGCGGGAAGGAGGCGGCAGGAAAAGGCACAGAGGCAGGCAAGACACAAAACACCGCTTCCGGCCAGAGTACAGGAGAGTCTGCCATGTTAAAGAAAATAAAGGAGAAGGGATCGATACTGATTGGTTCTTCCAACGATGCGCCATTTTGCTATAAAGATGTGGAAAGCGGACAATTAAAGGGAATTGATATCGAAATCTTAAAAGAACTTTGCAAACGGCTGGGGATTGGAGATATCGAAATGAAGGAGATCGATTTTTCCAATCTTCTGGTAGAACTGAATAACAACAATATTGATATGGTAGTGGATGGTATGTATGTAAAGGATGAGCGGCTGGAAATTGCAGCGTTTACAGATAAATGGTATCAGGAGGGTGAGGCAGTTGTAATACCCGCTGATTCAGACATTAAAAGCAAAGAGGATCTAAAAGGCAAAAAAATTGGTGCACAGCCAGGTACTGCATTCTACGAAACTGCACAAAAATGGCTGGATGAAGGAAAAATAGGGGAGCTTCTCGCATTCGACAATCAGGCAACACTGATGACGGCAGTTAATACGGGGAAGGTTGATGCAGTTGTGACTGACGGTATTGTCGCAGGCTTTACACTCTCTTCCGACAGTTCTTTAAAGCTGAAGCTTTTAGCGCCCTACGAAGCGGAGGCCAGCGGACAGATCGGAGCTGCAGTCCGTTTCCAGGATAAGGATTTCTTAAACGAAATCAACAAGTGTCTGAATGAAATGAAAGAAGACGGTACATTGTCAGGAATATTAAAATCCTATGGTCTGACTGATGATTATTTTGTCGGAGCAGAGGAAGGGAAAACAAAGAACGTAAAATAGTTGTGAAAGAGAGAGGCATTTATATGGATTTTCAATATTACCTGCCGGTTAATCTGATATTTGGACGGGGGAAAGCGGATTTAATCGGAGAAAAAGCGGCCGGACTTGGAAAGAGAGCATTAATTGTAACGGGAGGCAGGAGTACAAAAGAATCCGGTCTTCTTGCCAGAACGGAGGAACTGCTTAAAAAGCAGGGAGTTTCCAGTGTACTGTTTGATAAAGTCGAGCCCAATCCTTTAACGACTACGGTATATGAGGGGGCCGGCATCGCTACTTTAGAAGGTTGTGATCTTGTAGTCGCTCTTGGAGGAGGGAGCAGTCTGGATGCAGCAAAGGGAATCGCTTTTCAGGCGGTAAACGGAGGCGATATCAACGAGTACATTTTCGGCAGAAAGGTCAGCGATAAGGCACTTCCGGTTCTGGCAGTTCCCACTACCTGCGGGACCGGAAGTGAGGGCAATGGTTTTGCCGTTATGACAAACCCGGATACGTCAGATAAAAAATCACTCCGGTGCAGTGCCATTGTTCCTGCATGTTCCATCATTGATCCACTGCTGATGACCACCATGCCAAAAGCAGTATTGGCATCGGTAGGCTTTGATGCCCTCTGCCACAACATGGATGCTTATATATCTTCCATATCCCAGCCGCTTACCGAACTGATGGCATTGGAAGGAATCCGGCTTGCTGCAGAAAGCTTAAAGAGAGTCTGTGAAGACAGGGATGATTTAGACAGCTGGGACAAACTGTGTCTTGCAAGTACTTTAGGCGGAATGGTGATTAACACAGCGGGAGTGACTGCACTTCACGGAATGGAACACCCGGTCAGCGGGCTTAAAAATGCGGTTCACGGCAGAGGGCTGGCTGCACTGGCTCCTTATGTCTATGAAGCTTCCATAAAAGGCTCGCCTGATAAATTTGCAGCCATGTCAAAAATGCTGGGAGGGAAAAATGAGACTGATTTTGTCAGCCAGATCAGGGATTTAATTACTGAACTTCATTTGACAGAAACACTGGGAGATATGGGAATCAGGGAATCTGACGTACCATGGCTGACAGAAAACTGCATGAAGATATCTGCCGCCAGTATTGCAAATCATCCGGTCATATTTAGCCGGGAAGAGATAAACAGTATTTATACAAAATCAATATAAATTGCCTCATGATGGCAAAAAGGAGGATCTTATGCTGAGAGATGCATTACCAGAAATAAAAACTCTCCTGCCGGGACCGAAAGCAGAAGCTGTTTTAAAACGGAGAGAGGAAGCGGTGCCAGGTGCCATTAAATCGGTATATCCCTGCGTGATCAGCAGGGGAGAAGGCGCCATGCTGGAAGATTTGGATGGAAACCGGTTTCTCGACTGGGTTGGCGGTGTCGGTGTATTGAATATTGGATACAGCCACCCGGAAATTGTAGAAGCGGTTAAAGAGCAGTCGGAAAAATATTTTCATGGGATGATGAATATTGTCACACACGAAGGATACATAGAGCTTGCCGAAAAAATGAATGAAATTGTTCCTCTCAAATCAGAAAAAAGAAAAACCATGTTTGCAAATTCCGGAGCTGAAGCTATCGAGAATGCGGTAAAAATTGCAAAATCCTATACAGGAAGACCCAATATTATTGTATTTTCCGGAGCGTTTCATGGAAGAACCCTTCTTGCTGCCACGATGACTGCGAAAAAAACATATGCGTTCGGGATCGGGCCGTTTCCAGATGGAATTTACCGTGCAGAATTCCCGTATTTATACAGAAAGCCGGTGGGATTAAGCGATGCTGCAGCGGTTGACTATTATATGGAAAAACTGCAGAAGGTGTTTGAAGAAGCTTCTCCTGCAGAATTTGTGGCTGGAATTGTGGTAGAGCCGGTACAGGGGGAGGGCGGTTTTGTTCCGGCTCCCATGGAATGGGTGAAGGCGTTAAGGAAAATCTGTGACGAGAAAGGGATTCTGCTGATCGCTGATGAGGTTCAGACCGGTTTTGGACGTTCCGGCAGAATGTTCGTTTCCAACTACTGGAAGGATGCCGGCTGCGCTCCGGATATTCTGGCTTCCGCCAAATCAATTGCCGGAGGATTGCCCTTAAGTGCGGTCACTGCTTCCGCCGAAATATTTGACGGTGTAAAAGGCGGGATTATAGGAGGAACCTTCGGGGGAAATGCGCTTGCATGCGCCTCTGCTTTAAAAGTAATTGAAATCATGGAACGGGAGGATCTGTGTTCCCGTTCCGGTGAGATATCAGATGTATGCAGGAGCCGGTTCGAATTGTGGAAGGATAAATTTGAAGAAGTAGGAGATGTGAGAGGAATCGGCTGTATGATGGGAATTGAGTTTGTAACGGATAAACAGAGCAAACAGCCTCATACAGTTCTGGTGAGAGAGTTGGTTGACTACTGTGTCCGCCATGGCTTAATTGTGGAAAGTGCAGGTGCATATTCCAACGTGATCCGTTTTCTGTGCCCGTTAGTTGTGACGGATGCACAGCTTGAAAGCGGGCTTGCTATTTTGGAATCCGCCATTGAATCATGCAGGTAAGAACATTATAAATTAAGATCAGCAGGTTTTGACGGCAGCAGGGTGTTTGTGCATCCTGCTGTTTTTGTCATTTGTATAAAATGAAAGATTTTCTTACAAATATTTCCAATTGGCTGAAGATTAACTGATTCTGTTGACACATGGTATCATTTGTCATTATAATAAAATAATGTATGATTTACATATAACTGGAAATAAAAATACTTGAGTGTATCATGGGAGAAACAGATGAGAAAGTATAAAAAAGCTGGTAAGATGGCAGCTATTCTTGCCGGTATTCTGGTGATCAATTCTTTTGCAGGACCAATATCACCATACATAGATACGTATGCTTATACGAATAAGGCGGCAACGGTAAACGCTACAACACTGAATGTGAGAAGCGGACCGGGGACTTCCTATTCAATCGTTACGAAACTGACCAATGGTGCTTCTGTCACTGTGGTCAATGAAAAGAACGGATCTGACGGAGCGCTGTGGTATGAGATACGTTTTAACAATTCCAACGGACAGGCAGTGACGGGTTATGTTACAAAAAGCTATCTGAAATTTGCCGCAGTTTATACAAGCAATGCTGATTTTGAGTCAAAACTGTCTGCACAGGGGTTTCCTGAAAGCTATAAGGTGCGTTTAAGAGCGCTTCATGCCCAATATCCCAACTGGGTGTTTACTGCACAGAAAACCAATTTAGACTGGAATACCGCAGTGAAGGAAGAAAGTCTGGTGGGTAAAACCCTGGTACATACCAACAGCATGTCCTCCTGGAAATCCACGGAAAACGGAGCTTATGACTGGAATAACAGCACCTGGGTCGGTTTCGATGGCAGCAGCTGGGTTACCGCATCCCAGGATATTGTGAAGTATTATATGGATCCGAGAAATTTCCTGGATGAGACCAATGTATTTCAGTTTCTGACGCATACATATGACAGCAGCAAACATACACTGGAAGGATTAAATACCATGGTTAAGGGGACATTCCTGTCAGGAAGCACCTCGAATACCGGCACCTCCCAGGGATCTGCAGTTACCCCGCCGGAAGGCGGATCTTCTACAGATTCGGGCAGCAGCACCGGCCCGGGAGCCAATATAGGGCCTGGCGGTAAAACAGAAACTCAGGGTTCCTCTTCCGGTAATGGCAATGTAAGCCTGGAATCACCTCAGGCATCCATCACACCCAACCATACAGCTGTTCTTATGGAATATGGGCCAGGAGCGAGTCTTACGGGACCTTCTGCCGACTCACCTGCAACAGGAACCACCACAGGAAGCGGCTCTTATACGAATATGATTATGAATGCAGCCACTCAGTCAGGTGTGAATCCTTATGTACTGGCTGCCATGATCATACAGGAACAGGGATCGGCAGGAACCGGCAAAAGCATTTCCGGCACAGAATCAGGCTATGCCGGTTATTACAATTTCTTTAATATTGAAGCATACCAGTCAGGTAACATGACTGCTGTGCAAAGAGGCCTGTGGTGGGCATCTCAGGCAGGCAATTACGAGCGCCCGTGGAATACACCGGAAAAATCAATTTTGGGCGGTGCGTTATATTATGGTAATAACTACGTAAAAGTTGGGCAGGATACATTTTATCTGAAGAAATATAATGTACAGGGGTCAAATTTGTATAAACATCAGTATATGACCAATGTACAGGGTGCGGCATCCGAAGCAGCGGTTTACTCAAAGGCATATAACAGTGATATGAAGCAGACCGCACTTGAATTTAAAATACCGGTTTATAATAATATGCCTGAAAATCCATGCAGCCAGCCGACAGGTGACGGTAATCCCAATAACAAGCTGTCAGGACTTAGTGTGGATGGATTTGTTATGACACCAAGCTTTGACCGGGATACCAGGGAATATAACCTGATTGTGGATTCTGGTGTGACCAGTATTAAGGTGAACGCTTCAGCACTGAATTCTGCTTCTTCCGTAAGCGGAACCGGGACTATCGCGCTTCAAAGTGGCAATAATGATATTAAAGTTTCAGTTACAGCACAGAACGGTAATGTGAGGGAGTATATCCTTCATGTAGTCCGTCAGGCAAACGGACCTACCTATAATTCCGGAAGCAGTACCCCGGCAAACCCCGGTTCTTCAGGCGGTAACAGCTCCTCAGGAGGCAGCAGCTCTTCGGGCAGCAACAGTTCCTCCGGCAGCAGGGGACCGGGAGCTTCCAATTCTTCTTCGGGAGATGGAGCAGGAACACCAGGCGGAAGCAGCATTACCATAGCGCCGGATGGTTCCTCCAACATATCGGTTCAGGCATCGATCGGAGTAGTTACACAGGGACCGGGGCAGTCGGCAGATGTTACCAGTCCTGCCCAGACACAGGCTCAGACTCAGGCACAGCAGACCCAGTCATCCTCTGCAGGTACCGTTTCAAAGGGAAGCGGCGATATCAATGGCGACGGAAAAGTCAACAGTCTGGATGTGCTGAAGCTGCAGAGATATATTCTTGGCCTGGAGGCCTTATCAGAGGCTGGAAAAGCAGCAGCCGATTTAAACGGCGACGGAAAAGTGAATTCTCAGGATCTTCTTCTTATGCAGAAGAAAGTACTTGGAATGTAAGTTTATGAAATAGGAGACTATATGAACAGGAAACTGAAAGAACTGATCACCAGCTTTATGCTGGTTTGTATGATGGCTGTATTAAGCCCCTGGGGCCACATCGTATCCTTAGCAGCGGAGGCGAAGATTTCATTTTCCGACCCTTCCGTTATGGTGGGCAATGATGTGACCGTGAATATGAAAGTGACCAGCGATACCGCACTGGGGACTGCAGAAATCATGCTGTCTTATGATCCGGGAATACTGGAATTTGTAAGCGGAACCAACGCCAACGGCGGAGCCGGGGCCATCAAGATTCTTGGTACCATGGATTCTGCAGATCAGAAAGCCTTTAATTTTACTTTAAAATTTAAAACTTTAAAAGCCGGAAGCGGAAAGATAAGCGTTACCTCCCAGGAGATTTATGATGTGAATTCCGGTGCGGTTACTTTATCAAAGCAGGGAAGCTCCACTGTGAAAGTTACATCACCTGCAACAACTTCAAAGGATGCCACATTAAAATCCTTAAAGATTTCTCCCGGAACATTAACTCCTGCATTTTCCCCATCTGTGGACAGCTATACGGCTGAGGTTGATGCGGGCACAGCGGATCTTGTTGTCAATGCAGTTGCTTCCAATGCGGGAGCGCATGTTACCCTTCAGGGTGAAAAAGGATTGAAAGCCGGAGAGAATCAGGTCGTTGTCAAGGTTACGGCAGAAGATGGGCAGACAATTAAGAATTATACGATTAAAGTCACGAAACCGGAAGGCGGAGAAACCACTCCTGCAGCCAGTGATGGCGGAGAGACCAGTGAAGCTAAGTTTAGCTCCGCCTCCGTGACCATTCATGATATTGTGTACAGCATCGCTTCTTCATTCGATGAATCCACACTGCCGGAAGGCTTTGAGGCTAAAACCTATCAGTATAAAGGAACTGAGGTGATGGCTGGAAAGGGACTGGAGAAAGACATTCTTTTATTATACTTAAAGGATGAGGGCGGTAACGGCGGATTCTTTATCTATAATGAAAGTGCGGACAGCTGGTCTCAGTTTGTTGAGGTAAAAACAACAGAAAAAGCAGTTGTGATCATGCCTCTTGATAAAGATACAGCGGTTCCGGAAGGCTTTAAAGAGCAGCAGATTGAAATTGACGGAATTAAAGTAACCGGCTGGGTTGCCAATACAGAATCCAAAGCCGAATACTGCCTGTTCTATGGAATGAACTGGAATGGAGAAAAGAATTTCTACCGGTATGATCTTTCAGAAAAGACAGTCCAGAGATATTTTGCTTCCGGAGTCACCAATGACAAATATGTGGAGCTGGCGAAAACCTACAGTGATCTGCTTAAGGATTATCACTTACAGTTTTATATTTTAATTGCAGTCAGCGTACTGGCTCTGGCATTACTGGTAATCGTAATTTTCCTGATTAAACGAGGCGGCGGACCGGATTTAAGGCCTGATGAACCCCTGCATGATAACAAGAGGAAGGACGAGCCTGAGAGCCGCAGGGAGAACCGGGCGGTAGATGCGCCGCCTGCGAACGTAAAACGTTACAGCAGAGAGGAATACAGCGAAAGAGAACGGACCGGCAGACTGGAATCCGGTTTTGAAGATGATATCATGGACGAGCCTGATACGTTCATCCCCAAGACCCCTGTTTATGAGGAAGAGGATGATTTTATGGAAGAGTCAAGCCTGGAAGAGATGGAGCTGAATTTAATGCCAGAAGTAAGGAAACATCAGACGCAGCCGAAGGAAAGGGCAGTCAATGCCCGAAGAAATCCAAAGATGAATGAGAATGAGGATGATGACTTTGAATTCATGGATCTGGATGACTGATCAATTATATAAATCTAAATAATAACGAAAGCGCCCTTTTTCACGGGCGCTTTCGTTATTATTTTAGTGGTCATAATCATTTTCGTATTAAATCCTGTCATCCATAAAACTGATCGATTCATGAAGATATCTGATATTTCTTTTTCTATCTTTGTTATAAATGCATCCAAACAAAACATCCAACATATATTGCAATGCTATATGAGAACTAAACTGGGATATTCGATCCTGCAGATTTTCCTTATCACTGATAGGAAGATGATGGGTTACATAATTGGGGTATAAATTGCTCCCCGCTTTTCCAATAAAGACCACAGGGATTTTTCTTACATAAAGCTGTTTTAGAATCGGAAAAATAAAAGAGGCTTTCCCGGAATAGGAAAGAACCATGGCAACATGAGTTTTAGTTGCAGCTAATACAGTCATACGCTGTTTGTAAAACGAACTCGGGCAGTTTACGACTCTTCCGATTGTCAGCATTTTATCGAGAAAATTCTCTGCAGGATTTAGATTATGCGCATGCGTATAGATATCTATCACCTCAGCATTATAAAGTAAAGTTGAGATCTTTTCCAGTTCTACAGCATCTATATAATCGAATGTGTCGCGTACTGTGGTTTCATATAATTTCATCAGCTTACTGGCAATCATTTTTGGGCTGTCATGCTGTTCAAATGGATAGTTGACGTCAATAACTTCCTGTCCTTTTTCAATATCTGCTAAATCCTGAGCCAGCTTTACTTTCAATTCATTAAAACCCTTCAGCCCTAATTTCCGGCACAACCTGTGAACGGCTGACTTGGAAACGGAAATGTTAATTGAAAGCTGCTGAATAGTCATTTCCACTACTAAACTCTTGTTTGCCAATATATATTTTACAATATCATTCTCGACAGGAGTTAATGTTTCACAAAGCTTTATGGTATTTTCTAGCAGCATGTTCTTATTCACCTTTTCTATTTTAATTAATTTTTGTAAATTTTACGATCTGTTCTATCATTCCATTGTACAAGTTAATTATACCATAGAGAAAGAAATAAAGAAAAGTATCAAAAAGTTTCAATAAAACAAAAAAAATTGGTGCTTTTTTTGGAAAAAAGAGCCTGAATCGCTTACATATATTGAATTAACAGAAGAAAGCAGATAAGATACAGATGATAAATGGGTAGTATTCCATTACTGTAACTTAACAGGAGGTATGTAATGAATAATTCTATAAAAATTGTAACTATCGGAGGCGGAAGCAGTTATACACCTGAATTAATGGAAGGTTTCATTAAAAGGTATAAAGAATTGCCTATAAGCGAAATATGGTTAGTTGATATTGAAGATGGAAAAGAAAAGCTGGAAATAGTTGGAGAATTAGCTCAGCGCATGTGGGATGCCACACCATATCCGGTAAAGGTTATTACAACTTTAAATCGAAGAGAGGCCTTAAAAGATGCTGATTTTGTAACAACTCAGTTCCGGGTGGGGCTGCTGGATGCAAGAATTAAAGACGAAAGAATCCCGCTGCTTCATGGAATGCTGGGACAGGAAACCAATGGTGCCGGCGGAATGTTCAAAGCATTTCGGACAATTCCGGTAATGAAAGAAATTGTTGAGGATATGAAGGAATTGTGTCCGGAAGCCTGGCTGATTAATTTCACGAATCCCAGCGGTATAATAACAGAAGCAGTTATAAAACACTTTGGCTGGAAAAAATGCATTGGATTGTGTAATGTACCAGTAATCTCAATGATGAATGAACCCAAGGTTATTGGAAAACAGACTTCTGAGTTAAATTACCAATTTGCAGGCCTGAACCATTTCCATTGGCACAGAGTATTTGATGAAGAAGGCAGAGAAGTAACAGGACAGCTGATAGACCATATTAATGAAAAGAGCGGCGGAACACCCGCCAATATTTATCAGGCTGAATTTTCATTGGAATTGCTGCATTCGACTAATTTATTGCCTTGCGGATATCATCGTTATTATTATCTGGAAAAAGAGATGCTGGAGCATAGCTTGGAAGAATTCAGACAGGGCGGAACCCGTGCAGAACAGATGAAGGCGGTGGAGGCTTCCCTCTTTGAAATTTATAAAAATCCGGATCTGAATAAAAAGCCGGAAGAGCTTCAAAAACGGGGGGGCGCTTATTATAGTGAGGCTGCCTGTGAATGTATTAATGCAATCTATAATAATAAAGGTATTCATATGGTGGTTAGTACACAGAATAATGGAGCCCTCACCTGTCTGGAGCCGGATTCGGTAGTAGAAGTATCCTGTTTGATTTCCGCAAAAGGAGCTACGCCTATGGCATGGGGAGACATGGGTTCATTTGAAAAAGGACAGCTTCAGATTATGAAAGCAATGGAAGAATGTACAATCAGTGCAGCATTGTCAGGCGATTATGGAATGGCATTACAGGCATTTACCATAAATCCTTTAATACAAAAGGGAGGTGAAGCGAAGCAGGTATTAAATGAACTGTTGGTTGCGCATGAAAAATATCTTCCGCAGTTTAAAGAAAAAATAGCTGAGTTAAAAAATCAGGGGGTGGAGACAAAAGATCCGGTAGTGGCAGATTTAATGAAAAATGGATATTGATTGAAGTGAATTCTGTAACACGGTCCAGGGGTTCCAAATATTTTGATGTATAGGAGAGGATTAGTATGAACCAGAGAGAGATAACTAATTTAATAATTAAACACGTTGGTGGAGTGGAGAACATCAGTGATTTATATCACTGCATGACCCGATTAAGATTTAATCTGATTGATAAAGAAAAATTTAACTCAGCGGAGTTGAAAAAAATCCCAGGGGTTATTAATACGGTTCAGTCCGGAGAAGAATCCCAGATAATTATTGGAGCAGATGTGGATAAATTCTACAATGATCTGCAGACTCAGGGGATCGGGAAAAATACCGGGGAAGTAAGTTCAAAAACCCCGTTTAGCGTAACAGGTGCTTTGAAAGCTGTTTTAAATACAATTGTGGGTATCATGGCACCAATTCTTCCCATCATTATTGCTGGTGGTATGGTAAAAGTTATACTTGCCGTATTAGTAATTATGGGTATGAGCAATGATACTCAAAATTATAAAATTTTATCACTGATATCCGACGCACCATTTTATTTCCTGCCGTTTTATATCGCTAACAGTGCTGCGAAGAAGTTTCAGACAAACAGCTATATGGCAATGGTAATTGCCGGTGTCATGCTTCATCCGAATTTCTTGAAATTAGTAGCTGATGGTGATAAAATTGCTTTGTTTCAATTACCTGTACACTCCGTGAAGTATGGAGCCAGTGTAATCCCGATCATTCTGACTGTATGGTTTATGAGTTACGTAGAAAAGGTTGTTGAGAAATTCACACCCAAAATGATAAAGACCATGTTAAGGCCTATGCTGTTATTAATCATAACCGCACCTGTTGCATTGATTGTAATTGGACCAATCGGCGCTTATTTGGGAGATGGAATTTATTTTGTTATTAAGAATATTGATGAAAACATTCCCTGGGCTGTACCAACTTTAATGGGTATTTTCGCACCTGTTTTGGTCATGGTAGGCATGCATTTATCAATCACTCCATTTGCAGTATTGTCTGTATCCCAATTAGGTTATGAGACGCTTATGGGTCCTGGAATGCTGGGAAGTAACGTTGCCCAGGGCGGAGCGGCGTTAGCAATTGCTGTGAAAGAAAAGAAACTGGAAAAACGGGAAGTTGCAGTTTCTGCTGCTATAACAGCATTATCCGGTATTACAGAGCCTGCATTATATGGTGTTACATTAAAATACAAGAGGACATTAGCCTGTGTTATGATTTCCGGTGGAATTGCAGGATTTTATGCTGGTATTACCGGAGTAGTAAGATATGCAATTGCATCAGCAGGATTTTTATCCTTACCTGTATTTATAGGCGAAAATCCTCAAAATATAATCAATGCAGTTATTACTGCAATAATCGCTTTGGTACTTTCATTTGTCCTGACCTTTATATTTGTAAAAGTAGAAAAAGAAGAACAAACGAATCTTCAAAACAATAATAAAACAAATGAGACTTTAAAAAGTGTAGCTCGTGGTACCGTGATTCCGCTGGAAGAAGTAAAGGATGAGGCGTTTGCGTCAGGTGCATTAGGAAGCGGAGTTGCTGTTCTGCCATCGGAAGGAACTGTTTATTCCCCGGTTGAAGGCCAGATATCAATGATTTACCCAACTGGACATGCAATTGGAATAACAACCAAAAGCGGAAGGGATATCCTGATTCATATAGGGATTGATACTGTAAAGCTGGATGGTAAAGGATTCAAAACTTATGTGGAAAAAGGAGCGATGGTTCATTCCGGGGACCGGCTGGTTGATGTCGATTTAAATTTAGTGAAAGAAAATGGATATGATACCAGTATTATCGTTCTGGTATTAAATACGACAAATAATGATATCTCGGTAACAGGCAAAGGTGAACTATCCGTAAATGATGAATTGCTGCAAATAAAAAATTAAAGAGGAATTGAAATGAAAATAACGAATGTGGAAGTGCTTTGCGCAGATTTTGACAAAAGTGCACCAAATGAACCCATATTTATCCGGATCAATACCGATGAAGGGGTTTACGGATTAGGTGAGGCCGGTCTGGCCTATGGAAATTCCAAACTGGGTGCGATTGGGCAGATTCAGGATTTTGCTAAATTAATCATCGGACAAAATCCGATGCAAATAGAAAAAATCTGGAATCAGCTTCATAAAGAAACTTTTTGGGGGCTGGGAGGCGGTACCGTGATTTTTTCCGCCATAAGTGCAATTGACATTGCGCTTTGGGATATAAAAGGAAAGGTATTAGGTGCGCCGGTTTACGAATTGTTGGGTGGAAAGGTTCGCGATAAAGTAAGGGCATATGCCAGTCAGATCCAGTTTGACTGGGATAAAGATTCCCATCCGTTAGGAGGGGTGAAAGAGTATGGGGAAGCTGCGGCAAAAGCAAAGGCAGATGGTTATACAGCCCTGAAAATTGACCCGTTACAAAGGGATGAGTTTGGAAAAAAGAATTACCGGAACGATGGTTTGCTGGGAGGGGAGAAACTCAGTTTATGCAAAGACCGGTTAGTAGCCATCAGAGATGCTGTTGGCGATAAAATGGATATTATATTGGAGCTTCATGCAAAGACGGACATAAACGCAGCGTTACAAATCAGTAAGCTTGTTGAGGATCTGAATATTTATTATATGGAAGAGCCCTGCGGCCCGTTAAATCCCCAGTTAATGTCACGATTGAAAGAAAAAACAAACATACCACTGGCTGCCGGGGAGCGTATATACTCAAGATATGGATTTCAGCCATTTATACAGAGCAGAGCTTTGGACGTTATACAGCCTGATGTTGCCAATTGCGGAGGAATATCCGAAGCAAAGAAAATATGTGATATGGCTCAGATTTATGATGTGTTAGTTCAGCCGCATGTCTGCGGAGGACCTATTTCTAACGCAGCTGCACTGCAGATAGAAGCGGTTATTCCAAATTTTTGCATTCATGAACATCATGTTGGGAATTTGACCGATTTTACCAGGAGCCTGGGAACATATGAAGATCAGCCGGTTAATGGCTATATTACGATACCTGACCGTCCTGGTATCGGTCAGGATATTCCTGAAAAGATTTTGAACCAATGTACAAAGGTTGTTATAAGTTAGGTATTAATTATTTTAAATTTAAGAGTTTACTAAGGGGAGATTTGGTGCTGCTTCATCGCTATTTTGCGATGAAGCAGCATTTTTTGTTTTATCATTAAGATTTTTAAGGGAAAATCATCAATTCCTGTAAAGCCTCTGCTATTGAAAAGCGTAAATTGGTTTGTTATAATGATTGTCTGAGATTAAAAGAAAAATTGCCTTTTAAAAACAGAGTTTTGAGTATTGGCATATATTATATATTGAAAAATGCCTTATCGTGTGCTATTATGTGTATAACAGATATAACGAAAGATGGTGAAAAGATGATATTACAAATTGATTTTAACAGTGATGAAGCCATTTACATTCAGCTTCGGAACCAGATAATCATAGGAATCGCCACAGAAAGTATCAGAGAAGGAGACCCCTTGCCTTCCGTTCGCCAGATGGCCGATAATATAGGCATTAATATGCATACGGTAAATAAGGCGTACTCTGTTTTAAAACAGGAGGGATTTGTGAAACTGGACCGCAGGAAAGGAGCGGTTGTTTCCCTGGATGTAGATAAAATACAGGTTCTTGATGAGATGCGCAGGGATTTAAGCGTAGTATTAGCAAGAGGCATCTGCAAAAATATTTCGTGTGATGAGGTTCACCAGCTGGTTGATGAGATTTTTCAGTCTTTTATAAAAAGCCAGAGATAACAGTGATTCCCTGGATTGGAGGTTCTATATGTTGTGCGAGAAGTGTAAGATTCGCGAAGCAAATATTCAATATACGGAAGTGGTGAATGGTGTAAAGAGAGAACACCACTTCTGCGCCCAATGTGCAAAAGAGATGGATTTTGGTGTCTATGCTGCCATATTTGACGGGGAGTTTCCCCTTGGCAAGCTGTTATCAGGTCTTTTAGGAATTGAAGATACGGAAAAAGGACCGGATAAGCTTTCCCAGATCGCCTGTCCCACCTGCGGCACCAGCTACAGTGAGTTTGTGAAAGACAGCCGTTTTGGATGTGCAGACTGTTACAGTGTGTTTGGTCCTCTTATGGAGGACAGCATCAAACAGCTGCAGGGGAGTCTTATGCATACGGGAAAGACTCCGGTCTATCAAAGAATGGACCATATGGATCAAAGCCAGAACCGGGATGAAGCAGGTTCTGATATAAGCAGTAAGAATGACGAACTCTTTGAACTGGATGCAAAGCTGAAAGAAGCGCTCCGGTTTGAGGATTACGAGACGGCTGCCGTTTGCAGGGACCGGATAAAAGAACTAAAGAAAGGGAATGAAGGCGATGCTTAAATGGTTTGAACAGACTGACAGCAGCAGATCTGGAGTAATAAGCAGCCGGATCCGTCTGGTCAGAAACTGGAAGGAGTATAAATTTCCCTCTAAACTGGATGATAAGGAAAGCACCGAGATGATTCACCGGCTGGAATTCGGTTTAAAGGATCTGGGAGAAGAACTTGGTAAACCCATGGTCTTTTCCATGCTGGATGAATTAAATGAACTGGACCGGGTGGCATTTAAAGAAAGAAGGGTTTTAAATTCTTCCATTGCCGCCAAAAAGACGCCTGTAGGAATTCTGCTTTCAGAAAATGAAGATACAGAGATTGTCTTTAACGGAGATGATCATATCCGTATTCAGGTTTTAAAAACAGGGCTGCATCTGGAAGAAATGTGGGAGCAGGCCAGCGGTATTGATGATTATATGAATGAACGTTTTCCATATGCATTTGATGACCGGTACGGTTATCTGACGGCCTTTCCAACCAATGTGGGAACCGGGCTTCGGGCATCGGTCGTGGTACATCTTCCCATGCTTTCCCAGGGACGTAAATTTTCAAGTCTGATTGGAGAGATGGGGCGCTTCGGAGCTGCTGTACGGGGGGTTTACGGAGAAGGAGAAGATAATTTCGGAGCTCTTTATGAAGTATCCAACCAGAAAACACTTGGACAGACGGAGCGGGAAATTATTGATACTGTCACAAAAGCAGCCATTCAGCTGACCAATCAGGAGATGCAGGTGAGAAAGTTATCCCTGCAGCGCCGGAAAATTGAAAGAGAAGATGAGATCTATAAATCTTACGGTGTACTCAAATATGCCAGAAGACTGACTTCCAGAGATGCCATGATTTTTTTATCCCAGATGATGGCCGGACTGGAGGATGGTCTGATTCATACAAAAGAAGAGTTTAACGTTTACCGCCTGATGCTTGGCATCTGGCCGGCAAATTTACAGAAGATTTCCGATCGTCCTCTGAATAAGGAGGAGCTTGATATGGCAAGGGCGGAATTCATCCGGGAGGAACTGCCGGAATTAAATTGACAGGAGGATTGCATTTATGATAGACAGATTTACGACAAAGGCCAGAACGGCCATTAATCTGGCAGAACAGGCAGCAGGGCGGCTGGGTCACAGCTATGTGGGAACCGAGCATCTGCTTTTGGGATTGCTGGAAGAGGGCAGCGGTGTTGCAGCCAGAGTACTCATTGAGAATGGTGTCAGAGAAGATAAGGTTCTGGGTCTGATCAGCCAGCTGATTGCTCCGGACCAGGCCGTAAGGGTGAGGGAAGACGGCGGCTACACACCAGGAGCCAGAAGAGTTTTGGAAAACAGTTACCGGGAAGCAGTCCGTTTTAAAGCCAATTTAATCGGAACTGAGCATCTTCTTATTTCCATTATCCGGGATAACGACTGCGTTGCCTCCAGACTGCTTAATACCATCGGCATCAGCGTTCAGAAACTCTACATTGATGTTTTGGCAGCCATGGGAGAGGATGCACCTGCCAACAAGGAGGAGTTAATGAAATCTGGCAAAAGCAAGGGCAGTACTCCGACTCTGGACAGCTACAGCCGTGACTTAACGGAGCTTGCGGCGAAGGGTAAGTTAGATCCGGTAATCGGAAGAGAATCAGAGATTACACGTCTCATTCAGATTTTAAGCCGCAGAACGAAGAATAATCCCTGTCTGATCGGTGAACCTGGCGTAGGTAAGACCGCTGTAGTGGAAGGACTTGCCCAGATGATCTCATCGGGAGAAGTACCGGAGACGATTGCAGGCAAAAGGCTTCTCACCCTGGATTTATCCGGCATGGTGGCAGGTTCCAAATACCGTGGGGAATTTGAAGAAAGAATCAAAAAAGTGATTGCAGAAGTGATTGAAGACGGTGAAGTACTTTTGTTCATCGATGAGATTCACACCATCATCGGAGCAGGAGGGGCGGAAGGTGCCATTGATGCCTCTAATATATTAAAACCGTCTCTGGCAAGAGGGGAACTGCAGTTAATTGGTGCAACCACGATTGAAGAATACCGCAAATACATTGAAAAGGACTCCGCCCTGGAACGGCGTTTTCAGCCAGTGACTGTGGAAGAGCCTTCCGAAGAGGCAGCGGTGGGTATATTAAGAGGTTTGAAAGGCAGATACGAGGAGCATCATAAGGTTGTAATTACGGATGAAGCCATAAAAGCAGCAGTGAAGTTATCCTCCCGTTATATCAATGACCGGTTCCTTCCGGATAAAGCCATTGATGTAATTGATGAGGCTTCCTCCAAGGTTCGGCTTGCCACCTTTACGGAGCCCTCTGAAATCAAGGAGCTGGAGGCAGAAATTGAGCTTTTAGAAGACCAGAAGGAAGCTGCCATCAAGTCAGAGGCTTACGAAAAGGCTGGTGCTATAAAGAAAAAGCAGGAGAAAAAGAGAGAAAAGATCGATAAGATCCGTGATAAATGGCAGAAAGAAAAAGCAACTAAGATACCAACTGTTGATGAAGGGGAGATTGCAGATGTTGTATCCACCTGGACAAAGATCCCCGTAAAGAAACTGGAAGAGGGAGAAAGCGAGCGCCTGCGGAATCTGGAATCCATTCTTCATGAACGGGTGATCGGTCAGGAAGAGGCTGTTACTGCAGTTGCAAAAGCGATCAGAAGAGGAAGGGTAGGGCTTAAGGATCCTAAGCGCCCCATCGGTTCCTTCCTGTTTCTTGGACCTACGGGAGTGGGAAAGACAGAACTTTCCAAAGCCCTTGCAGAAGCCATGTTCGGCGTGGACAGTGCTCTGATCCGTGTCGACATGTCTGAATATATGGAGAAGCACAGTGTTTCCAAAATTATCGGTTCCCCGCCAGGATATGTGGGCTATGATGAAGGCGGACAGTTAAGTGAAAAGGTAAGAAGAAACCCTTATTCCGTAATTCTCTTTGACGAGATCGAAAAGGCTCACCCCGATGTATTCAACATTCTTCTTCAGGTGCTTGATGACGGTCATATCACAGATGCCCAGGGAAGAAAGATTGATTTTAAAAATACCGTAATTATTATGACTTCCAATGCAGGAGCAGAAAATATCATCTCTCCAAAACGTCTGGGATTTGGTGCTGCAGCCGATGAAAAGGCTGATTACAAGCTTATGAAAGACCGGGTTATGGAAGAAGTCAAAAAGCTGTTTAAACCGGAATTTGTTAACAGAATTGATGAGATTATTGTGTTCCATCCGTTGAATAAGACTCATATGAAAGATATTGTGACCATTATGATGAAAGATATTATGAGACGTACTTCCGATCAGATGAGCATCACAATTGAGATTGATGAGGCGGCTAAGGATTATTTGATTCAGAAGGGTTATGATGAAAAATACGGTGCGAGACCCTTGCGGCGTACCATTCAGAGCAGTTTAGAGGATAAGCTTGCAGAAGAGATCCTTTCCGGAACTGTAAAAACAGGCGATACAGTTTTGGTTACTGCAGGAGATGACGGACTGAAATTTTCTGTAAGAGAGCTGATAAACAGCTAGCCAATTGATTGCAATTCGTGTATAATAACTACAAGCGAAAGGATCTTTTCTTCGCCAACAGGGATAAGTAAAGAAAATACTAGGAGGGCAAACCGATGCCGGTAATTGAAGAATTAATCCGCACAGAAAAGAACGGTACAATCAGCTTTGGTAATTACAAATTAGGAACAAAGTCAAAATTACAGGATTTTGAGCACGATGGTGATTTATATAAAGTCAAGACATTTTATGAGATAACCAAGCTGGAGCGTAACGGAATGTTTGTATACGAATCCGTACCAGGGACTGCAGTGGAGATGTTTACAGTATCTGATGACGGTGTGGAATTTGATGTAGAAGGCGATAAGGATGCTCAGCTGACGGTCCAGCTGGCAGAAGATACCGAGTATGAAGTGTTTGTCGACGGCGCAGCAGCAGGCGGCATGAGAACGAACATGAGCGGGAAGCTGTCAGCCAGTGTGGAACTGAACGAAGGAACACCAGTGAAGGTAAAGATCAGCAGAAAGTAATGAAACTTTAGTCCGGGTCCGGCTCTTTTTCTGAAAGAGATTCGGACCCGGATTTTTCTTGTTTAACCAGGAGGTACCAATGGCGAAAGGAAAAACAACTGCATTTTTTTGCAGGGAATGCGGTTACGAATCGGCAAAATGGCTTGGCCAGTGTCCGGTCTGCCGTGAATGGAATTCATTTGTGGAGGAACCGGTATCAAAGGCAGAAGCTTCCGCAAAACGGGGGATTTCAAAGATCGCAGCTGACGGAGGGATAAGCGGGAAGATAAAACCTGCCAGACTGTCTGAGATTGTACTTGACGAACAGGACCGGATGAAAACCGGGTATGAGGAGCTAGACCGGGTTTTAGGCGGAGGTGTGGTAAGAGGCTCTTTAGTCCTGGTGGGCGGAGATCCGGGTATCGGAAAATCCACCCTTCTGCTGCAGGTATGCCGGAATCTGGCATTATCAGAGAAGAAGGTTTTATATATATCAGGCGAAGAATCATTAAAGCAGATTAAACTGCGGGCGAACCGGATCGGAGAAGTGAAGGGAGATCTGCTGTTTTTATGTGAGACAAACCTGGATCTCATAGAAACCGCCATTCATGAGGAAAAACCGGATGTTGTGATTATTGATTCCATACAGACCATGTTCCGGGAAGAGATCTCATCTGCTCCAGGCAGCGTAAGCCAGGTGAGGGAATCCACCAATCTGCTCATGCAGATCGCAAAAGGCAAAGGAATTGCCATATTTATCGTAGGCCACGTAACAAAAGAAGGCGTGGTTGCAGGTCCCAGAGTGCTGGAACATATGGTGGACACGGTTTTATATTTTGAAGGGGAGAGAAGTGCATCCTACCGGATCATCCGGGGAGTAAAGAACCGGTTCGGATCCACCAACGAGATCGGTGTTTTTGAAATGGTTGAAAGCGGACTGGCTGAGGTGAAGAATCCCTCTGAATTTATGTTAAGCGGAAGGCCGGAGGATGCTTCCGGGGCAGTAGTCGCCTGTTCCATGGAGGGAACAAGGCCCATGCTGATTGAGGTACAGGCTCTCATTACCCCCACTGCCTTTGGTATGCCAAGGCGTACGGCGGCAGGTACAGATTATAACCGGGTAAATCTTCTGATGGCAGTTTTGGAAAAGAGGGGACACTATGATCTGTCCCATTTTGATGCTTATGTGAATATTACCGGAGGACTTCGCATGAATGAACCGGCACTGGATCTGGCAATTCTTATGGCAATTGTTTCCAGCATGAAGGACAGGGCCATTGATTCCAAAACCATCATATTCGGAGAGGTGGGATTATCTGGAGAGGTGAGAGCAGTTTCCATGGCACAGCAGAGAGTAAATGAGGCAAAGAAGCTGGGATTTCATACCTGCATTCTGCCAAAGATTTCTCTGGAGAAGATGGGAACTGTTGAGGGGATTAAGCTGATCGGCGTGGAAAATGTAAGGGAAGCAATTGCTGGCATTTCAAATTAATGAAAGAAACAGAGAGCTTTAAAGGACAGCGTTTTGTATCTGCATTGCAGTTATAAAACCTGCCCTTTTTCGCTGTATGACTACAGAAAATGACAAGATATATAATAATACAGCTAAAAATTCATATATAATCTGACGCTTTCGTCTGCTAAAATATAACTATCATGCAACATTAAATATGATAGTTATTAGGAGGATGTATTATGAGAAAAACGTATTTTAAGCGGATCTCTGCTCTTCTGCTGGCCGGTCTGATGGCTGCATCTGCCACCGGATGCTCCAAAGGCAGCAAGGATGAAACCACAGTGGCAGCAACAGAGCAGACCACAAAAGCAGAGGTAAAGCAAACGGAAGACCAGAGCAAAACTGCAGGAGGGGATGCCGTAACACTGCGTCTGGTACACTATATGGGAGAGCAGTCCAAGCGAGATGCACTGGATGCCATGCTGGAAGCATTTAAAGCAGAATATCCAAGCATCAATGTTGAAGTGGAGGTAGTAGCTTCCTCTTCCTATATTGCTACTTATAAGAATTACATTGCAGCAGGAGAAGCTCCTGATATCATGTTCGGAAAACCCCAGACGATGAAGGAATTCGTAGATGGCGGATATTTCATGGATATTTCCAATGAAGAGTGCATGAAAAACGTTCTCCCTATGTTAAAGGATGAATGTACAGTAAACGGAGGCGTTTACGGGTTCCCTCTGGATGCACAGGTAAAGGCATGCTTCTATAATAAAAAGATGTTTAAGGAAGCGGGAGTAGAGGTTCCAAAGACCAGAGAAGAGTTCTTTAAAGTCGCTGATACCTTTAAGGAAAAAGGAATTAACCCGTTTATCCATCCATATAATTTCATTCATGGAGTATTCCATGAGTTAGACTCCTTCTTTACCTCCATGGCTGTGGGAACAGACAATAAGACGGTTTGGAGAGATTCCCAGGAGGGAACAAAAGAGTTATCTGATAACGCAGTTGTCAAAGATGCAATGGAGATGTTCTCCAAGTTTGCTTCTTATAAAGATCCGGGAGACACTGCTGTTGACCAGACCCAGGGAATTCAGAACTTCGCAGCAGGACAGAGACCGATGTATATGAACGGCGGATGGCTGATGGGTGATGTAATGGCTGCAAGCCCTGACGGAGAATTCGGTATGTTCCCCACCCCATGGTCTGATAAGCCGGAGGACAATAAGCTTTGGGTTGGTATTGATGATGTATTTGTGGTATCTTCCCAGACAGAGCACAAGGATGAAGTTATGGCATTACTGAGCTTTTTCGCTAACGAGCAGTCCTCAAAGATCTGGATGGAAACAGCAAAGCTTATGACAAGCAATGTGAATGTGTCAACGGATGATTCCGATGAGTTCATTAAAGAAATCAAATCTTACATCGATAACGATATGATAGTATCCAAGAGTCAGGTTCCGGATTATACATCTGAGTACAGCACCGCGTTCCGTACCAAACTTCAGGAATTTGTCACATTAGATGACAGCCAGCGTGATGTTGCCAAGTTGCTTCAGGACATTGATTATGAGATCGCATCCATTCGACAGTAATTTTTTGAAGAAATGATATAAATTCAGAAAGTCAGGGTGGCAGTGTAGCGGGAGCTATATGACTCCCTGGCTTTTTTATTCCAAGTTGGAGGCAGTATGAACCGAAAAATGAAAAAACAGCTTCAGGAGTTTACTTTTATTTTGCCTGCACTGGTTATGTTTACCATATTTGTAGCATATCCGTTTCTGCAGGGATTTCCCATCTCTTTTACCAAATGGGATGGCATGAGTCCTGTCAAGGCATATGTCGGGCTTAAAAACTATATCAGAATCTTTCAGGATGCAAATGTAACGAATGCCGTTAAGAATACCCTGCTGTTTACGGCTGTTACAATGGTTTTTTCCAATCTGTTCGGTTTGTTGTTTGCCCTGATGATTTCAAAGAAATCAAAACTGAATAACGTTTTAAGAACCTGTATCTTTATGCCCTACTGCCTCAGTCTGGTGCTTTCCTCTTATATCTGGCGATACGTTTACAGTGATGTGTTTTACGACAAATTTGGGATTGCCAGCCCGCTTGGAAGTACAGCCTGGGTTATGATTGGACTTGCTGTTATCTCTATATGGAGGGATGCGGGATACTGCATGGTGGTTTATATCGCAGCCATTCAGGGAGTATCAAAAGATTATTATGAGGCGGCAGAGCTTGAAGGTGCCACTTCCTGGCAGAAATTTAAAGCAATTACATTTCCAATGATTGCTCCCGCAGTTACCGCTAATTTTACCCTTTTGCTGGCATGGGGAATGAAGGTATTTGATTATCCCATGGCAGCCACTGCAGGCGGTCCAGGAAGAGCATCGGAAACGGTGGCAATGCTGATTTACAACAATCTGTTTACTTATTTTAAGGCGGGATACGGGCAGGCGATTGCAGTGGTGTTTACCATTTCTATTTTTGCAGTCAGCACGCTGGTTTCAAAAACCTTAAGAGCCAGGGAGGTGGAGATCTGATGAGTAAAAAAATTCAGAAATATTTGTCGGTGCTTATAAAGCTGGCAATGACGCTGCTTGTGATCAGTCCGTTTTATATTGCTTTGATTTATTCCGTGAAGTCGAAGCAGGAGATGGTAACAGACCGCCTGGCATTTCCGAAAACCATACACTGGGATAACTTTACCAGAGCCATTGAAACTTCGAATTTTGGACTGGCACTGAGAAACAGCCTTGTTACAACGGTACTGGCAGTTTTATTCATCACGCTGACCTGTACGATGGCTTCCTATATTATCGCACGAAAAAATAACCGGTTCTATAACCTGATCTACTATCTTTTTGTAGGTGCTATGATTATTCCGTTTCAGTCAATCATGACTCCGCTTTATATTGACATGACACGGTGGAAGCTGTTAAATACGCTTCATGGCTTTATTTTTGCAAAAATCGGATTCCAGATTGCATTTACAGTGCTTTTAGTATCGGGGTTTGTAAAAAGTATTCCAAAGGAATTAGAGGAAGCTGCAGCCATTGACGGTGCAGGCCTGTATTCCGTTTTCTTTCGGATTGTGTTTCCTCTGATGAAGCCCATTGTTCTGACTTCCATTGTTTTAAACGCGCTCAATGTATGGAATGATTTTCAGATGTCTCTGACGCTGCTTCAGCAAAAACAGGTCAGGAACATTCCCCTGACCCAGTATTTCTTTTTCGGAGAAAACAGCATTGAGCTGGGACTGGCATTTGCGCTGTTTATACTTTCTGTTATTCCTATATTAGCGCTGTATCTGATGCTGCAGAAATATATAATCGGAGGAATTACCCAGGGTGCGGTGAAAGGATGATGTTACAAAATCTGCCCCCGATCCGGCGTTGACATTCTTTTACCAAGTTGCTATAGTGGGAAAAGACAGGGGGGGGTATATTATGGAATCTGCAGAAAAACGGATTCATTTCAGAAAAACGCTTTATTTTAAAATGATTGCAGTAACAGCACTGCTGGGGGCCACATTTCTTCTTGCTCTCATATGTATCTATCATGTCACCTGTAAATGGTTTAAGACAGAACTGACCTATCAGTCCGATACATTGACGGAGCAGATTTGTAAAAATGTGGATATATCTTTAACGGAACTGATGGAAGGGACCATTCCCCTGACAGCCACTAACCAGCGTCTGACCCCGCTTCTTAGAACTGTGACCGGACCGGGCAAAGCAAATGACCCGTTTTTAAAGCCCAGAGTGAGAAAACAGCTGGAAGAAATGCTCAGCACCAATTATGACATCAACTGGATTTCTGTAGTGGATATGTCTGATACCGTATATCTGGCATGCCGGGACAGCAGACCAAAAGAGGGAAGACCTGCTGAAGAATCTGTGCTGAAGCTGTTTTATGATAATAAAGAGGATGTATCACACCGCCCTGGCAATACCATATGGACAAAAAGTACAAGCGAAGACGGAATTATCGTCATGCGGTATATGTTTGATGAAAATACCATGAAATTCAGCGGCTGTGTTATCGCAGAACTTAAAAATACTGTTTTAAAAGAGATTTTTCAGGATATAGACAGCAGTAAGGTAGGCAACTTTGCACTTTATGACATAAACGGCAATCTTTTATTTACAACCAGTGAAAGAAATTATCTACAGGCCGGTAGGGCGCAGAAAGAAAAAAAAGGCGGTTATCTATATGCCGAATACCAGATCAACCGGGGAAGAATTAAGATTGCTCATGAGGTAGACTTAAAGGCAAAAAATGAGCGGTTTTCTGATCTGCTTTATTTTATATCTTTTATCGGACTGTTTATCTTTGTACTTATTATTATTTTTTTATGGCTGATGTTCGGGAATATGGCCGGCAATCTCCGGATACTGCTGCGTAATATTACCCATGTATCAATGGGGAATTTTGAGCTGGAACCAACTTCATTTGTCAAAGGGGACCAGATGGACCTGATTTCTGAACATATCAGTCAGATGGCCGGCCGCATTCAGACCCTGATGGATGAGATCAGAAGTGCAAAGGAGATACAGCAGCAAAATGAATATAAGCTGCTGGAATTCCAGTATCATGAACTTCAGGCTCAGATTAATCCCCATTTTCTGTTCAATATACTTCAGTCGATCCATGGAATTGCACAGATTAACGGTGATAAACAGGTGAGCAGGCTGATCGGTCTGCTGGCCAGATTTTTCAGAAGAAACATAGAAAGAAGCAAAAACACCTGCAGCTTAAACGCAGAGATGGAATATATTAAAAACTATACGGAACTTTATAAAAATATCTATCCGGACAGGCTGGAAGTGGAATGGGATGTAGATGAATCACTTCTTGACATGATGGTGCCAAGCTGTATATTGCAGCCTATTGTGGAAAACTCACTTGTTCACGGAATGGAGCCGAAGATAGGGCTTTGCACAATCCGCATTTCCGTCTACAGTGAGGATGAACGGCTTGTCATAAAAGTATGGGATGATGGTCTTGGCATTCCTCCGGAAAAGCTTAAGACACTGTTTGAAACCAATGAAGCAAAAAAACGGATCGGGATTAAGAATGTGAAGGATCGGATTCAGCTGATGTACGGACCTGATTACGGTGTATGGATCGAGTCAGGATATCTTCGTTATACAGAAGTCAGGCTGGAGTTTCCTTTGCTTTAGTTAAGGGGAAGGGGATTGTTATGTACTCGGTAGTCGTCATAGATGATAATAAAATCGCAGTAACTGCAATTGTAAAATCAACCAACTGGGAAGCGTTTCATTGTGAGGTGACCGGAGTTGCCTATGATGGCATTGCAGGATTGGAACTGATTCATAAAAAATGTCCGGATATCGTAATTATTGATATTCAGATGCCGGGATTCAATGGACTGGATATTATTGAGAAGATCAAGGGGAAAAGGCCGGATATTCAGTTTATTATTATATCGGGATACAATCAGTTTGAGTATGCCCAGCGGGCAATCCGGTATGGTGCCAGTGATTTTCTTCTGAAGCCGGTAATGACGGAAGAATTGGAACAGGCACTGGAAAAAGCAGCCGGTACGCTTCTCAAAAAAGACCGGTTTGAAACGGAAAAAGTGCCGGATACGCTGGAAGAAAGAATCCGCTTTATCAGGCAGAAAAAACAGGAATATTCTACCGCAGTTTCAGAAGCGCTGGAATATGTTGACCAGCATATCCAGCATAATATCTCCCTGGGAGCTATCTGCCGGGAGCTGTTGATTTCCACCTCTTATTTCAGTAAGTGCTTTAAAAAAGAGACAGGGGTCGGATTCGTTAATTACGTTACCATGGTGAAAATGGAGAATGCCAGAATTCTTCTTAAAAACCCGCAGAACCGGGTAAATGAAGTGGCACATATGCTGGGATACCGTGATTACTCCTATTTTTTCCAGGTATTTAAAAAACAGTTTGGCTATGCACCCAGTGATATCAAACTTTACAGTAAGTGAGAAAGAAGGAGAAGCAGATGAAATTACCGGAAAATAAAAGAAATGTGCCCTCTGTTCTGACTTGTATGGATGGGACAGAGGTGACGGATTGGGAAATATGGGTGACGAAACGCAGACCGGAACTGCTTGAGCTTTTTAAAAGAGAAGAATACGGACGTCTGCCGGATATGAGTGATGTTAAGCTTCAAATCCGGGTGGCAGATTCCAGGCAGTCTGATGATATCCTGGAAGGCAGGGCGGTCAGAAAGACCGTAGAGGTTTTAGCTGTCCGAAAAGGAATCCATTTCAGTTTCTGTTTTGTTGTTTTTATTCCTGCTGATGCCGTAAAACCCGTTCCTGCTTTTGTAACTGTATGTAACAGAGGAATTAAGGACAGTGATCCTGCAAGGCATTTTTTAAGTCCGTTTTATCCGGTTGAGACGATTGTTTCAAGGGGATACGCCTGTGCTGCCTTCCGGACCCAGGAGATTTCCCCCGATTATGAGGAAGGTTTTACCACCGGATTTTCAAGGCTGTTCCCCGAGTTTGTAACGGACAGGCCCGACGATGCATGGGGAGCAATCACCGTATGGTCCTGGGCAGCAAGCCGGATTATGGATTACTTCGAGACAGAGCCTTTGATTGATGAAAAAAGAGTGGCGCTGGTGGGGCATTCCAGAGGGGGCAAGACTGCTCTCTGGGGCGCTGCACAGGATGAACGTTTTGCCATGGCTGTCAGCAGCTGTGCAGGTAACAGCGGAGATGCGCTTTCCAGAGGGGCAAAAGGGGAGAGGCTTAAAGATATTTTAACCCGTTTTCCTTACTGGTTCTGCAAAAATTATCAGAAGTACATAGATAAGGAAGAAACACTTCCTTTTGACCAGCATATGCTGCTTGGGTTAATTGCTCCCAGACTGGTTTATACCTCCTCCAAGACCTTCGATAAATGGGCGGATCCGGAGGGACAGTTTGAGTCCCTGGTACAGGCAGATCCGGTGTACCGCCTGTTTGGAATCGAAGGACTGGAGACCGATAGAAAGCCTTTGCCGGAGCAGCCGCTTTATCAGGGAAGGATCGGACACCATTATAAGACAGGGAATCATGATATGGATGAATATGACTGGAATTGTTATTTGAATTATGCGGATATTCATCTTTGAGAAATGACAAAAAATATATACTTATTGCACAAAAAACAGGGTGGAATCTGATTGTATGGATTTCTGCTCTGTTTTTGTGATTAATAAACTTGTGATACAGACAAACCGATACGCCTCGACCTCTAAAAAGTACAGCAGTTTTCCGCTGATTATGATGGTAATCGGAAAGTGCCCCCTTCGCTATAATGGTATTATTAAAGTAAGAAGCGCAGGGGGGAATGTGGACTATGAGATTATCGCCAGCCGGAAAAACTCCAAAAAGTACGATCCAGAGCCGCAGATTGTTCTATTGCATTGTACCATTTATCATTCTATGTTTTCTGTTTTCCTATTTTCCGCTTTACGGCTGGATTTACGCGTTTTTTGATTATAAGCCTCCGTTAAAGCTGTCCCAGTGTGAGTTTGTCGGCTGGAAATGGTTCACAACGCTGTTTGCTAACAAGACTCAGGTAGGGCAGATGCTACAGGTTATGAAGAATACATTTGCCATGAGTCTCCTTGGCATTGCAACTTCATTTCTGCCCATTGGATTTGCTGTTTTTTTGAATGAAATTCACTGCAGGTGGTTTAAAAATCTGGTGCAGACATTGACTACCCTGCCGAATTTTATAAGCTGGGTGCTGGTATACTCGGTGGCGTTTTGCCTGTTTACTGACAGTGGAATGGTCAATACCTTTTTCCTCAATCACAGGATCATTCAGGCGCCGATCAAATTTCTTGACAGTGATGCACATACGTATCTGTGGATGACGCTGTGGAATCTCTGGAAAGGGCTTGGCTGGGGAGCGATCATGTATCTGGCTGCTATTGCAGGGATTGATCCGGAGCTTTATGATGCGGCCCGTGTGGATGGCGCCAACCGGTTCCAGCTGATGAAGAGCATCACAATTCCCTGTCTGCTGCCTACGTTCTTTGTATTGCTAATGCTGTCCATAGCTAATTTTTTAAACAATGGTATGGACCAGTATTATGTATTTCAGAATTCTTTTAATAAGACTCATATCCAGGTGCTGGATCTCTACGTATATAACATCGGTATGACAGGAAGCAGCTTATCACTGGCAACAGCTGTCAGTATGCTTAAAAGCCTGGTCAGTGTCACCCTGCTGCTGATTGTAAATTTTGTTTCGAAAAAAACCAGGGGTGAAACCATTATATAGGAGGGAGAGCAGTGAGAGTAATATCTGAGAAACGAAAAAAGAACGAGCTGTGCGACAAAATTTTTTACATTGTCAACTATCTGATGTTTGGCATCATCACTCTGATTTGTGCATACCCGTTTTATTATATGATTATCAATACCATCAGCGCCAATGATTTAAGCGCCAACGGATTTGTTAATTTCCTGCCAAAAGGATTACATCTGGGAAACTACAAACAGGTGATGGGGCTGCGGGGACTTTCTGCAGCTGCGGCAGTTTCCATTGCCAGAACGGTATTAGGTACTGCATGTACTGTGTTTGCCTCAGCTTATTTAGGTTTTATGTTTACACAGGAGAAAATGTGGCACAGGAAATTCTGGTACCGTTTCCTTGTGGTTACCATGTACTTTAACGCAGGGCTGATTCCCATGTTTATTACCATGAAGATACTGCATCTGACCAATTCCTTCTGGGTGTATGTGATCCCCACCGTCGTACAGCCGTTTTATATCATTCTGGTGAAAACGTATATCGAGTCGATTCCAAAATCACTGCAGGAAGCAGCTGAGATTGACGGGGCTGGAATTTTTACAGTTTTTACAAAGATTATTCTACCAGCAGCACAGCCGATTATGGCGACTGTCGCCATTTTTGCAGCGGTTTCCCAATGGAACTCTTTTCAGGATACGTTAATCTATGTGACGGACCAGAAACTGTATTCCCTGCAGTATTTACTGTATACATACATTAATCAGGCCAGTTCGCTTGCAGCAATGGTGAGAAGCGGAGGGACAGGTGCAATAAGCGGAGCAGCTCTTGCAAGCCAGCAGACACCGTCCTCCATACGAATGACGGTATCGGTGATTGTAGTGCTGCCGATATTATTTATTTATCCCATATTCCAGAGATTCTTTGTAAAAGGAATCATGATTGGTTCCGTAAAAGGTTAGGAGGAGAGAAAAGATGAGAATGAAACAGATCAGTGTGATCCTGTGTGCGGCAATTTCAGTCACCGCCATTTTATCCGGATGCGGAAAAGAGGCAGCATCAGGAAACATGACAGGCAACAGCAGCTATGATAAATTCATCACTGTGGATGTGTTTGATACCCTTGCCAATTACCAGGGAATCCAGAGCGGATGGTTTGCAAAGATTGTGAAAGATAAATTCAATATGGAGTTAAATATCATTGCTCCCAATGTGGCAGGCGGCGGAGATACACTGTTTCAGACCCGTTCCGCTGCCGGCAATTTAGGCGATCTGATTATTACCAAAACCGAGAACGGACGTTTTGAAAATATGGTAAAAGCCGGACTTTTAATGGATATGGCTCCGCTTTTAAAGGAAAAAAATGTATATAAGGATTATGAAGATGCCATTTTAAATATGAATAAGGGATTGGAAAAGGAGGGCGTTTATGCCATTCCAAGCGAAATTTCCAGCCAGTCACCCAAGGTATCTGCAGAAGGAATTGAGCCTCTGGTAGCACCTTATCTTCGCTGGGACGGCTACAAGGCAATTGGTTATCCCGAAATGAAAACGCTGGAGGACATGATACCTGTGATGAAGAAACTGCAGGAGGAGATCCCGAAAAGTGATTCCGGTAAAAAAACCTATGCTCTTTCTCTGTTTAAGGACTGGGATGATAACATGATGATGATTGCCAAGAACTATGCTTCCTTATATGGTTATCAGGAAATTGGCTTTGTAATGGAAAAATACGATGGAAGCGATTTCCAGAATATCATTGATTCTGACAGTTATTATGTAAAAGCTCTGCATTTCCTCTTTGACGCCAACCAGGAAGGGCTGGTCGATCCGGAATCCACGACTCAGAATTATGATATTTTATCAGATAAGTATCGTGACGGGCAGGTGCTCACATCTTTATGGTCCTGGCAGGGACAGAGTTACTACAATACACGCGAACGCAAAGAGGAAGGAAAAGGCATTATGCCTGCTTTTATAGAAGATATGGCACCCTATACAGATGGCTGTTATTCCATGGGAAACGGCAAGGCCGTTATTGCCATTGGCAGTCAGGCAAAAGAACCGGAGCGTCTTGCGGATTTTATCGACTGGCTGTATTCTCCGGAAGGAATGGAGCTGGTAGGCCAGGCCAATGGTGCAGCCGGTCCCAAGGGTCTGACCTGGGAGATGAAAGACAAAAGGGCAGTTTATACGGATTATGGATGGAAGGCTCTTCCTAACAATGATGTGCCCGTACCGGAGGAGTGGGGCGGCGGCAGCTGGAAGGACGGTGTGAGCGCCTTAAATTACAAGCCGTTAGCAGTGGTGGATATTGATCCTCTGACAAATGAACCGTACCTAACCACAATGTGGAGCTCCGTGCTTGAGATGAATCATACACCGGTGGATACTGACTGGCAGAAATATGCACAAGGAGCGAAAACAACCATCGAATTACTGGAAAAGAGGGGGGCTCTTTCGGTGGCACCAGGTACTTCCTATATTCAGCCGAAGGAAAGCTCTGATATTACAACTTTGCGGGGACAGTGCAAGGCAGTAATCGTGGATGATTCCTGGAAAATGGTTTTTGCATCGAATGAGGATGAGTTTGATTCATCTTTGCAGCATATGCAGGATACCGTCCGCGGTCTGGGCTATGACCGGGTACTGGAAGTGGATCTAAAGAATGCAAAAGACCGCGCAGCAACGAGAAAAACAGCAATCGATGAATATAACCGCCGAGGCAAATAAGATAACTGCAAAGAGCAGTATGACTTACGGAGCAGACATTTTTATGTCTGCTCCGGCGTGCGTTCTCCGGTATTCCGCCGGGCTGATCCCGGTATATTTTCTGAACTTTTTATGGAAGTAGTCCACATTTCCATATCCCACCAATTGGGCGATTTCATATACTTTATAATTATCATCCAACAAGAGACGCCTGGAGTTTTCAATCCGCACTTCATCTAAGAAGGCATTAAAATTCCTTCCTGTGGTTTTGGTGAAAACTTTTCCAAGATAGGAGCTGTTGTAGCCAAACAGCTCTGCAATGGTACCCAGCTTTAAATCCTCCTGATAATTGTGACGGATATACTGACGGATATTATATAGTACACTGTCCCGGGTGGGAGAGCCAATGGCATTCATACACATCTCAAACTGCAGAGTGAAGAAACCCAGAATTTCGTAGAGATAATATTTCTCCTCAATTGTGTAAATGATAGCCGCATTATTGGGAAACAGTGTTCCCAGATTACCATAAGCGTAAATAATACTGGATTTTATCTGGATCATGATATCCGCCAGATAATGTCTGATATTTGAAATTTCCAGACTGGAACAGTAAAGAGCCTGGCTCAGCTTTTCCAGAACATTAAGCATCATATGGCGGTTTCCAGACTGTATGTAGTCCGACAGCTGTTGCGAATATGTATTTTCCATGACAAAACCCGTTCCCTGAGACTGAATTTCAACCGGCATATCTTTATAACACAGTACATGCTGGTTGAAGCTGCAAAAGAAGCGCCGTTTCATAAGCCGTTTCGCATCGTCGTAAGATATATGAATCTGTTCAATGGAACAGACCGGGCGCCCGTAAGTAAGAAATAAAGCGTCCAGAGGAGAGCCTTTTTGAGGCTGGCTGATGTAGTGGTCTGTAAGCTCTTCAAAACGTCTTAATGCAAAATCACCTTTTAAAATGATAACATTGTGGTTTCCGATCCGGACATAGTCCAGGGAATTGTGATTGTGGTTAGCCAGTCGCAGGATTCCGGCGAAATCCCAGGTGGATTGAGGGGATTCCTGATTATAGCTGGTATAGAGAACAACCTGATAAACCGGGGCATCTAACTGCAGATCATGGCAGTCAGGCAATGGGTAAGAGGCCTGATTATTAAGAATGTCACATAAAATAGATTCTCTCGCCCGATTCCGGTACTGTACCAGCTTTTTTTGTTTCCCCAGTTCTTCTGTGAGAAACTGTCTGGCGTCCAGCACCGCCTTTTCCAGCTCCTGTTCGTCAATGGGTTTTGTGAGATAGCTGGTAACCCCAAAGCGCATGGCTTCCTGGGCATAAGAGAAGTCTGAAAATCCGCTGATAATGATAAATATACCGGAAAATCCCTCCTCTTTTGCAAGCCTTACTACTTCCAGACCGCTTAAACGAGGCATGCGGATGTCCATCAGAACAACGTCAGGATGCAGTCTGCGGATCTGATCCAGGGTATCCTGGCCGTTTTTCCCTTCTCCGCAGATGGTAAAGCCAAGTGAAGACCAGTTTAACAGACAGCGGATGCCTTCTCTTACATCTATTTCATCATCAGCGATTATAATCTTCATGTTTTAAGCCCCTCCTGTATATTTTTGTGCCGGAATTACCACATTTACCATGGTTCCCATTGATTTTTTTGATTTAATTCCAAGACCGTACCCGGTTCCATAGCACAGTTTAATTCTCTGCTGGATATTATAAAGACCGATACCGCTGGAGGAGTCGCTGGGATGTTGGCAGATCCGCTGGCTCATCAGTTCCAGTTCCTTTGCTGTCATGCCGCAGCCATTGTCAAATATCTGAATGCGCAGTGCTTCGTTTACCAGGCAGATCTTCAGGATTATTTTTCCGTTCTGCTCTACATCCTCCAATCCGTGGAGAAGTGCATTTTCAACAATGGGCTGTAATAGCAGAGGCATAATCTGGTAATCCCGGAGATTTAACCCCGGGCATATTTTCAGGGAATAATTGACGCGGTCGTGGAATCTCAATTTCTGAATGCTTAAGTAAGTCTCAATATAATCCAGCTCCCTGGCAAGGGAGGTGACGGCAGTGGTGGTGTTTTCCAGTGCATAGCGCATGGATTTGCCTAAGAGCTTGATTGCATTTGCCACCTCTGTGTTGCCGGCTTTCAGTGAACGCATGCGTATGGTTTCCAGTGTATTGTAGAGAAAGTGAGGATTGATCTGGCCTGAGAGCATTTTAAATTCCATTTGCTGCTGTTTATTGATTAAGTCCCGGGTTTTAAGCTGTGCCTGATAAACGGAAGTTTCCTTTTCCAGTATCTCATGGATCATCAGTTTTAAATCGGAAAATACTTCAGAGATTTCATCTTCGCCCCGGAAACTGTCTGCAATCTCATAGTTTCCCTGACTGGCCCTGTGCATGCTTTCCCGCAGCGTGTTGATACGGAAACTGAAATAATGAGAGAAAGCACAGATAAATACACTGGTTATAATCAGCACCATTATCAGGATTGCAGTATAAATACCGGTAATCCGATTGAGATATGGATAGCCATCATAGCTTAAGGAGGCCATGTAAAAATTGTCTTCGCTGCAGACAGCAGAGAGTGACGAAATGCTGCCGATAACCTTTTCATTTTCTAACTCTATTTTTCCTGTATAAGTGCCGGTTCCTCTGGCATTATTGCCGTACCTCTCTAAACCGGGAGTTTTCATCTGCCTGTCACTGGTATAAAATATGCCGTCGTCATTGAGCCATATGACAGTATGCATGGAACTGTTTTCAATCCGGTTGCGGATGTGATTGCTGCTGATTGTAAGTTTTAATATGGCATAACTGTGAATCTGGGGCAGAAAGATACGGGTATACAGACAGAGATTCTGCGTTTCAGTGCCGTATCGCTCACTTTTCTCCAGCTCCTCTGTCCAGAAAGGAGTCACGGAGGAGGAAGCATGTTTAAACCAGGGCTGAGCCTGGATACTGTTTGTTATGGGATGGATGCGCGGGCTGTCTGCTATGGTGGGATTCCAGGTATATACGGCGATGTCGCGGAGAGAGGCATCACCGGAAAGAAGTGTTTCCAGTCCATGATAAGCACTCATGGCTGTTTTGCTGGCGTTTTGGGATGGGTATGTGGTATTTAAAAGTGCAATCAGATCCGGATCTGAGACCAGTGTCTGGGATTTGTTGTAGATATTGCCTGTCAGATCAAGAATCAGGGATTTTACCCGGAGATTATCGGAATAAGTCTGTTTGGAATAGTGATCAAACAACTGGGTCCGGGTATGATAAATCAGGTAGCCTCCCACCGTTGTTACAGGAATGAATATAGCAATAAAAAAGAACAGGTACAGCTGCTTTAGCACCTTCACCCGGGTAAAAACATCCATAAACCGTTTCCCGTTTATCATACCCACCCTTTACCCCCGATCCATACTATTATTATATTATAACGTTTTTGGCAGGGAAAGTATAACCTGATAACAGATATTCGCATATATATAAATAAAATAATATTTGTGCGGGAAGTACTTTTATGTCGAATTCAAAAGATTTTATTGCTGATCCGGTTTTCAAAAAATGCTGTAAGAACTTTATTTTTACACCGCTTTGTTATCAGGAGACAGAATATACATGCGGTATAGCGTGTTTACAGTCTGTTTTAGCACGTTATGGTATGTATTACAGACAAAGTTCTTTGGCTGATGTTCTAAATTCCCAGCCAATTTTAGGGACGGACTATAAAAGTATTCTATACTTTGCAGAGTTACTTGGCTTAAAGGCAACCATGCAAGAAAATTTATGTATTGATGAACTCATGAATTATATTGATATAGGAATAACTCCAATCCTTACAATCCAGGCATGGCGTCTGGAAGATGATATCGATTATTCCTGTGATTGGAAGAATGCGCATTACATTATTGTTTGCGGCTATTATGACAATGGTTTTTATATTATGGATCCTAATATACTTGGTAATTACGCCTGTCTGACGTTTTCGGACTTGATGAAACGATGGCATGCAGTTGACAAAGACAAAGTCCGCCATATCCAAAGCGGATTAATCATACACTATGAAAACTGTCCTGTGAAGTATAATCCGGAAACCATTAAGTATGTCAGATAAAAGGTTTAGCTGAAATCCTTTGTGTTTACAAAGAATTTCAGCTACTTCTTTTGATTGGTAAGAAAAGAAATACGACTAGAATAGCAAATTTTATTCCTTCTGTTTACATTGATAATAAGAAACTGGGTGGTTTTATCCGGCCATTTATTGAAATTGAGAATTGCAACAATAGCGGGGCATTTAAAACAATTAGGAAATAAGGATGTGGAAAATTTAGACTTGAATGTGGAAGCCCCTTACTATTTTCTGAATAGTCAATATTTTACTGAAAAATATACAATCATAAAATCCAGATATGATATACTAAAAGTAAATGCAGATTTGGATGTTTATGTTTCGCCATTTTCGGCAGTACTTGCATATAAGAGATAGATTTTTAAAATACAGATATTGAGAATGTTGGAGGAAAATTAAGGTGGAAGACGATTTAGATGTAACATCAGGTAGTATTATAAAGATATTTATCAAATATGCCATACCTACAATACTTGGAATGGTGGCAATTTCATCAGCATCGATTGTAGATGGTATATTTGTAGGACGCTTTATTGGTTCTAACGCATTGGCTGTTATTAATTTAATTGTTCCATATGTATCTTTGCTATTAGGTGTTATAACTATGCTGGGAGCTGGAGGATGCGTTCTTTGCGGCAAACTTATGGGTGAGAAAAAAACAGAAGATGCATCCAGAACATTTTCTAAATTTATTCAGATAATGTTTCTATTAATACTGATACCCTGGGTAATCGTTTTAATGTTCCCGTATCATGTTGCTTATCTGCTTGGTGCAGATAGCAGTGTCGCTGATAATACTGTTACATATTTAGTAAATTATACTTATTTTTTACCATTTCAGCTCATGGGGATTGGACTCAGTTTTTTTTCAAGAGTGAATGGCAGACCCGGCTTAACTTCCTTTGCATTGCTGTTAAGTGCAGTGATGAATGTGTTTCTTGATTTTATATTTATAGTTTTATCTGGTCTTGGAATAAGAGGAGCTGCATTTGCTACTGGTTTATCACAATCAATGACATTTTTTATTCTGTTACCTACATTTTTTAATAAAAACAGTGCTCTTAAGCTTATAAAGCCGGTAAAATTCTCTAAGGATATATTATTCTCAATATTTAATGGTATATCAGAATTCCTGAATGAAACTTCAAGCGGAATTGTTGCATTTGTATTCAATCATGTACTAATGAGACAATCCGGCGTCGATGGCGTAGCTGCTTTTACGACGATAAACTTTTTTTTGTATAGCGGCTGTCTTATTAGTTATGGTGTAGTAGCTTCCATGAATGGCCCCATTAGTATTAACTTTGGTGCCCAAAAATTAAAAAGAGTAAACGGGTTTCTAAAAGTTTCTATTTTATTCAATCTGATCATGGGGGCGTGTATTGCTGCTGCATTATATTTCTTTGATGATTTATGGGTCAGTATTTTTTTAAAGAACAAAGCGGCTCATATTAGTGAGCTTGCAGTTACATATATTGGACTGTTATGGCCTGCTTTCTTAATCAGCGGATTAAATATAGTGATTACGGGGTATTTTACAAGTACGTTAAAACCAGGATTGTCATTTATCTTTTCTGCGCTACGGTCATTATTATTACCAATACTGTTCATTCTGGTATTAAATTCTATATTTATGGATGAGAAAGTGTTCCTGTCAATACCGATTGCAGAGCTTTTGACATTACTATTGTGTTTGCTTTACTTTTTTATTAAAACCAGGATAAAGGAGAGACAGGTATTCAGATGAAAAAGGAAGAAGTGGTAGAATGGCTTATAATATTATGAAACAGCATGCCAGATTCAAGCTGCATGCCATAGAACGGTTAAATCTGCTGCTGGATAAAGAAAGTTTTTGTGAGATTGGAAAAGATGTAGCAGAACATGGGGGGACATATAGTGATTCAGAGTTTCCCTATGATGGTGTGATTACAGGTTATGGTTATATAGAGAAACAATTAGTCTTTGTTTATGCCCAGGATTTTACGATATGCGATTTTAAATGGCGGTAACAGAAAAGTGATTTTATGTGAAAGGGGAATACGTACTACAGAGAACTATACCAGAAATACACTGGATTTAAGTGCAGTAGCCGCAATAAAAACTTTATCTTATCTGCCAGTGATCGTGGATCCGTCACATGGAACGGGGAAACGGGAATTAATTGAAAAGATGTGTCTTTGCAGCATAATGGCTGGCGGTGATGGAATTATGGTAGAAGTCCATGATGCCCCTGATACGGCACTAAGTGACGGTGATCAGGCTTTATTGCCAGGTAAATTTAAAAATATAGTTGAAAAAACAGCAATACTGAATCCATTATATAAGAACATGTATGCATCGTAAATATGTTCTATACTGATTATACAAAACCAATTGTCAATTTTTGGAATATTTTCCCTGTAGACATATGATATAATTCTTTAGTGAAGTATCAAGAAGAGAAAAACTTTGGTTTAGAGAAAATGTAGAGGAAACAAGTACCTAGGCTAGCCATCGCGCTAGCGATTTGGTACAATTTGTATCTATTTGAGTGGAGGTATTTTAATGTATAAGAAAACAATTCTTTTAAGTTTTATAATGATATTTTGCTTTTTTATTGTAAGTTGTGGAAAAAAGGCAGTAAATGATGAAACGCAAGCTTTAATAATTGAACAGGAGTCTGAGACTACAAATAATACAGATGAGTCGCAGAATGCGAATAATACAGATGAGTCGAAAACTGCGAATAATGCAGATGAGTCGCAGAATGCGAATAATATTGATAAGCCACAAGCTGCTGATCAAAGTTACACGATATCGATTTATACAGATGCACCCAATAAAAATAGTTCAATAAAAATTCAATATCCAAATTTCATTAACAATGATACGCTAAATACACTGGTTTATGATAAAGTAAAGAGTTTTGCAAAAATTGATCCATCATTATTCTCAAGTGATGCCAGCCTGACTGTTGATTATCAGTCTGCAGTTACGCTGCAAAACGATAAAATAGTAAGCATTGTATTTTGGGGAACAAGTTATATCGAAGGCGGTGCATATTCGGTTAATGATCTAATCACGCTTAACATAGATTTACAGTCTATGAAAGAGATTACCATTAAAGATTTGTATACAACAAATGCTGAGTTTGAAAAGGTGTTTTTTGATAAAGCTTTTTTTCCTGCAAATCCAATAACTTCATATGATGAAGCCAGTTTCCCGGAAATGCTCAAACTTCAATCACCGGAATATCAAACAGTGGACCCTTTTGCAATAGATGATAACATTTCCTGTTTTCTTAAGCCTGATGGCGTTGTGCTGAGTATGCCTGCTGTACATGCAACTGGAAGTGATCACTTCGAAGCTCAGCTTAAATACAGCGATATACAGCAGTTTTATCTGCCCAAACAGAATTATTGGGAAGATAAATAATGATCACGGGGCACAATTTGGATACTCATGCTCAGGTAAGGTCCTGGAATATTAATAGGTATTGATAAAACAACGATTGACTAAGGATTTGCTCTTGGTCAATCGTTGTTTTAGAGTATCATGTAATCTGGTGCCTTTAATTCAATGTATTATACCAATGTGTTGCCTGATTACCCCGCGTCTCATCCTGGGAAGCATTTTTTGGTTTTTCGTAATTATGCAAAAAAGCACAGGCCAGGTAATATGCACTTTTTGTAGATTGAGTGAATTGTGAGAAAGTCATATTATAATTAGAAGTAGAAGTAAACTGAATATTTTCGCGGACCTCATACAGAATACGTTTCAATTCGCTATCCATATTAGCTATCGTCAGATTCTTGCTATCAGCCCAATCTCTATATTTTGTTGCCGGAGTCCACTGGACTAAACCAAACCCCCCTTTCAGGTTGTTTTCCTTTAGACTTTGCCAAATACCTGGATTAATTGTACTTTCTGTCTGCATATTTCCAAGCATACCACAGACAGCATTTTTGGTCCAACCCTTATTCCGTAAATAATTAAGAATGTATTGAGCATTTACGGTCATTTGTTTCGTTGTTAAATAACTATTACTGCAATATGTTGAACCATCACCTGAATCTGCTGCATCAAGGGCTTTAAGGGTAGCTTTACCTGCCTTGCCATCTATGGTAAGACCTTTGGCTCTCTGGAAATTTCTAACAGCAGTATCTGTACCACTGCCGAATTTACCATCAGGAGTACCACAGTTGTATCCTGCAGTATTTAGTTTTCCCTGCATTGTTTTTACGCCTGCGCTGTAACGAAGTTTATCATCCACCATGTAATAGCCGGTACCTGAAAGCACCTGCGCATATGTGTATCTTGAGTTATCATAATCTGCCATAATTTTTTTCTCCTTTTTTATTTTATTGAATTTGCAAATTCAATAAATAAAAAGAAGAGATTTCCTAAAATGTAAACAATGATCTTAGATTAAAGAGTGCCTCTTATCGAAATACTAATTAGTACCTTGTTTATACTATCAGAAAAAAAAGCCTGTAAAATCATCGCATTTCAATGATTTCCAGGCTATATGCAGGGCTTATAATTTAGCAGGGGAAGAGGGGCTCGAACCCCCATTTACGGTTTTGGAGACCGTTGCTCTACCATTGAACTATTCCCCTAAATGGTCAATTTGTGTGCTCACCCGAGCACTTTGAAAGTATAGCATAGAACATTTTATATTGCAACAGTTTTTTGAAAAAAATAAAAAATTTATTCTGCTGTTCATAAATGAATGTTTGTGGTAATATTAACCTATGAATTCGCTTGCGTGGCAGGCGGTTTGTTTGGCGTTTTTGATAAAAATATAACACAAAAACCGTGAAATTGAATTAGTAAAAAAGGGCGATGCAAAGATAATTCCTTATATAAAATTTGTCTTAGTAAAAAGATGCTTAATTTTTGCGGACTTTTTTAGCGAAAATTACAAATAATGCACAAAAACAGGCAATATAATCGGATATGAAACAGAATTTGACAAATGACGTCAAACATGTTATAAGTACTTCATAGCTATTATAGAAAAGGGAGTCTGCTTATGAAACAGTTTAAGATTATGTTGCCAACAGTTGCTGAGGCCAAAAAGTTTGTTGCTGCTGCTTCCAGGTGTGATTTCGACATAGACGTTTTTTACAATAGAGTTCTTATTGATGCAAAGTCTATATTAGGTGTTTTAAGTCTGGATTTATCCAAGATTCTTACTGTCCAGTTGAATGGAGAGGATAAAGAATTTGAAAAATACTTAAAAAAATTAGCTCCGGAGAATTGCTCAGCAGCATAAACGATAAAGCAGCGTAAAAGAGGAAATTGCAGCCGTATGGTCTGCAGTTTCCTTTTTTTGTATCTCGGTACA
>NZ_QOHO01000049.1 GCF_003432035.1 Lacrimispora amygdalina | reverse complement strand
GCCGCAAGGCGCACACAAAAAGAAAGAAGCAAAATACCGCTTCTTTCTTCTTAAATAAAACTATCTTCTTGGTATAATCACTGCTGCAATGATATAAGCCACAATTCCGGAACCCGTGCAGGCAAGGATCGCCCATAAAAGACGTATAATTGTGGGGTCTACATCAAAATATTCAGCAATTCCGCCGCATACACCGCACAGCATTTTGTCCGTATCAGAACGGTATAATTTTTTCTCCATGATTTAATCTCCTCTCTTGTTTTCACTATGCTGACTCTATTGATAAAAATTCACATCAATTGCTCCTGTACTGCAATCCAGGTCCATGTTCTTGTCTGCAGAATAATCCCAGTTATCTCCGCCGGCAACGAAGGCCATCTGCTCATCCACAATTTTAATCGCCCCAAGGCTAGACTGAACCTTGTAATTATAATCTTCCTTTTTCCCGGAAAGAAGCAGTTTCACTGCACCCACCCTGCAATCTCCAGTTATATCTCCAGTTGTTGTTCCGGTATATTCCACTGCTCCCACATTGCATTCAATATTTAAATGATTGACATTTCCCTGTTTAACGGTAAGAGCACCTGCTTTTACTTCCAGATTCATATCATCAGCAGACAGGGATCGGCAGGCTACTATGGGAGTGGCCCCCTCTCTCTTTAACATGCCTTTCTTCCTGGATACTTCTAAATCCACTTCTGAAAAACTATATCCCTTTGGCACGCAGATTATCATGACCAGATCTGTATCATCTGTCATAATCCCGCCGCCAACAGTCAGTTCCAGTTCTCCATCGGATTCTCCTATATGCCAGTTGCCATCCTCTTTGTTGCAATATATAGTTAATTCGCTCACAGCAGGATCTTCTTTTATAAAAACTCTTCCCGCTCTGATCTCTGCTTTCAGGCTATTTGCTGTGCCGGAGGTATAAATCTGCCGACCTGATTCAGCAGGTTCATCAAGATCAAGGTAGGAATAATCTCCTGTTTCCACTGCATGATTTTCAAAATCCATATCGTCAAATGAAAAATTAGAGAATGTATTATTCTTCCAGTGGATCACTTCCCCTGGCGCAATATCCCAGATATTTGCTCCATAGGAGACAGCGGCTGCAGCCATGGCTCCTCCTGCGGCCACAAGGATTATTCCTGCGATCAGACATCTCTTCACAAATTTGTTCATGTCCGCGCCCTCCTTCCATGCAATAATCTGCTAACCATATTGATACAGCTTCGAAACAGAAATGGAAGAAACTTTCCGTAAAATACGCCGCACACTGCCAGCGAGAGGAGGCCGAGACCAAGTATGAGTATCCCCAGACCCAGTAACAATATTCCGTCTAGGGGATGAATGATCATGGCAGTAAAACCAGCAACAGCCAGGGCAAAACCGGCTGCAAGTAATGCAAACGTGACTGCTCCTACTGCCACCACTGCTGCAACCAAAACTCCGAAAAGACCTGCCAGTATGCCCACAATCCCTCCGCCAATGCCAAAAAGCATGGGGGATGCAGCGATGATCAGTATAATCCATAGAATAATTTTAATTAGACGTCTGCCATCCCTGGGTTTGCTTTCTGCTGGTTTCCTTCCTGTTTGTTCATACCCGCTGTCTTTTTCCGGCTGCTCCGTTACCTCCGGGAGATCGTAGCGCTTTGCCATCTGGAAATTAGGATCCCGAAAGCGTTCATCCTGATAACCGCTTTCCGTAAATTCACCGCCGTCCTTTAAATGACCGTTCATATCAGCCCGGATCATGGCTGCAATCCGCTCTGGACTTCCAAATTCACGAATCACCGAATCCTCATTCTCCGCCCCAGCTTCTTCCAGATAATCTCTGTAATATTCAATTGCATCTTCTTTTTCTTCATCCGGAATATCCGCCAGCAGATATTCCAGCTCTCTCATAAACTCATCCCTGTTCATATATGTGCCTCCTCAAAAATACGGGATATCTTTAGCGAATAGCCTGCCCATTCGCTCTTATAGAGATTTAACTGTATCCGCCCTTTTTCCGTAATCTTATAATACCTGCGGTTTCTTCCATCGTATGCAAGATCATATACTTCAAGACATTCTTCTTTCTGAAGCCTTCGAAGCACAGGATAAAGCGTTGATTCTGAAATCTCAATAACATTTCTCACATCCTGGGTGATCTTGTAGCCGTAAGTTCCCTCCTGGTCTTTCGATACGACCGCCAGGACAATGGCGTCCAATAATGCTGCTCCTGTGTTAAAAACCATACGTCCACTCCTATCTTTCCTGCCTGGGTGTTCCTTTATTCTCTGCTTTCTCCAGGATCCTTTGGTATGATCACTGCTGCGAGTATATAAATGGCAATACTTCCGCCAATTAAAGATGCGCCTGTAAACAAATGAAACAGATGCCTCCATGTCTGAAACAGCATGAGCAGAACCCATATCAGCCTTATCATAACCGGATCCACAACCAGATACTCCCCGATTCCTCCGCAAACTCCACATAAAACTTTGTTCTTCACTGAACGGTACAAACGTTTCGATCCCACGATTGACCACCTTTCCTCTGACTTTTTAATTTTCATTTATAATATTATTTAAATTTGTATATTATATGTTGTATAATATATTGTTATTATATGCTATATAATATTAGTTGTCAACACCTATTAGAAAAAAATGCAAAATTATAAGCATCAATTTAGCACTTAAATTTTGACATGTTGGTTAAAATTCATATTTTTTTGTGTTATAATGTACTGGATTTATAAGCCAAATATCAAGTTCTTCATGGGAATTAAGGTTCTATCAACATATTGCATCCAATGCAATTGATATATCATTTTTCTAAATTTAAAAAGGAGCTATATTTATGCAAAGAAAATTATTGTCTTTTTTATATGTAGATTTCGTAATACCGCTTTTATGTTGTATTCTTCTGCCAAGCATTGCAGCTAAAGCGAAATTAAAATTTATTGATAGCCTTATTTATAAAGATGTTCAAAAAGCATCAACTTTTAATTCTGTTATCTTTGGAATTGCGATCTATATTCTTTGTTTTATATTTATCAAGTTATTGAATACATTATATTTGAATATTATTGTATCATTTGCAATTATTTTTTTTCTATTTTGGCAATTAATACCGCTGAGTGCTGATTTTTATAAATTTAGTTTCAATTATGTCAATGCTCTTATAGGAATATATTTATCTGCAATGACGGTAAATAGTTATTATTTATTGAAGAACAATAAAAAACATAACAAATACTTATGAGGTGATATTTTTTATAACAAACACCGCGCACCTCCATAGCGTGTGGTTCATATTTCCCACGCTTTGCGTGCTCAACATGGGCACGCCCCATAAAAAACCCCTAGCCCTCGTAAATAGGGCTAAGGGAGTTAAAACCACAGATAATTTTTAGTTTATGATGTTTTTACAAGAAACTTTTCAAAAGCCTTCTCTACTTCTTCTTCCTCATCCGTGTACGCTGTAAGTTCCAGTGTTTCCTCCAGATTCAGGCTGAAAATTCCCATAATGGATTTTGCATCTACCATGTACTTAGACTGGGATAAATCCATTTCACAGTCAAAATGACTGCAAATCCGGTTAAATTCCTGTACATTTGCTGCCGTCGGTATATAAACCGTTTTCTTTACTATATTAAGCCTACCGATTTTATTTTTCTTCATATAATGATACAGGGCACCAATGAGATTGGAATCATTAAAATAGCGGCAGGCAGTGACTTCCGGTGTAGGTAAAAAAGGAGACAGCTTCCGCAGAGGATTCTCATTGCAAAATCTCTCCACATGTTTTCTCACATACTCAATCAGAAGAGGCTGTTTGCTGATACCGCCTCCGATTGCCACAAGCTCCGCATCAAAAAGTACCTGTAAATTATAAATCCGAACCGCAAGCTGTTTCGTAAAGCGGTCTAACCCCTTTAACACCTGCGGATTTCCCTGTTCAGCCATCTCAAAGATACGGATACCATCAAGCTCTTCTTTCGGAATTCCCGTTTCTTCTGACACTGCTTTTACCAGAGCCGGAGTTCCTCCTGTAGTTCCCCAATATCCGGTCATCTGGTCCAGATTTTCGTCTGATACTGCCATGTAGCTGAATTCTCCTGCCGAAAAATGATTTCCCTTATAAATCTTACCGTCGATGATCAGACCTCCTCCGACAGCGGTTCCCAGTACAAGCACAATACCGTTTTTAACGTCCTTCAGACTTCCCATCCATTTTTCTGCAAGAGCCGCACATTTTCCATCATTTTCAATTGTAACCGGCACTTTGCATCTTTCCTGAAGCAGCTCAACCATATTGTGACCTGAAACACAGCTTAGCTTCCCGCCTGTATAGCAGTATCCTGTTTCACTGTCTAGTATCCCGGGCGCACTCATGGCGATCCCTTCTGCCCTGCCTTCATACTTTCTGTATATGGAATGCAGGGTTTCTAAATAATCCTCCAGGCCATCGCTCTTATAAACTGTTGTCTTAACCTTGCCTTTTTCAATAATTTTCCCACCCTCATTCATAAGTGCATACTTAATAAATGTACCGCCTGCATCAATTACCAGATATTCCATCTGTCTTTTCCTCCTTCTCCAGTTTTCGCAGCAAGTAGGCCGGAATACAGTTCCAGGCATGGCAATTGCGTTTACAGCCGATGAGCCATAGGGAGATTCTTCGGGATTTTCCGGATTATACAGTTCCCAGATTGTATCTGCCCCCTGAGAAAGCATTCCACCCCAGTAAAATTTCATATAATCCACTGCCATTTTCTTTTCTCCGCACAGAATCAGCGCCTCCACATAATGGTGATTCATGTAGGGAGTCACCAGCCCATAGCTTCTAAGCCTCACTGCTGCAATACCCCTTTTCCTCCTGTAATTGCTTTGCAAGCTTTTTTTCTTCCAGGATTTCAGCAAGTTCAATCGCTGCATTCAGGATATAGATATAGATTGCATGAGCACTGGCCTGTTTGTCAAGTCCTTCTTTCCAGTCAAAAAAGCACCAGGACTTATCGCTGCCTTCAATTATATAATTATTCACTTTACAAAAAGCATAAATAGCAGCAGGTATCCTCTGAATGAAATGAAAAGGATACCTGCTGCTATAATCCAAAACCAGACATGCAAACATCTGCATTATTCTTTTTTTCTACAAGCTAAACACATGCAGCAGACGTTTCAAATAATCTCCAAACTTCGCCTCCCGCACAGCCCCTGCTGTCAGAACCGGCACCTCGCCGATCTTTTTCCCGCCAAGAGTATAGATGAGGCTTCCTGCCGACTGCCCATCTTCTACGGGAGCCGTTATGGAAGGAACCAGCTCCAGCTTCCTTTCTATCGCAGTAAAATCCTCCCCCTTCAGGCTTAAATAAGAAAACGACCCCCCATACTTTAAGGGAACTATCTCTTCTACACCGTTATCCACAACCATATCCGGAAGAGGCAGCATCTCTTTGTCTTCATACAGCTTACAATTTGCATAACCGTAATTTAACAGAGTCTGGGCATCTGCAAATCTCACTTTATAATCCGGTGCAGCCATGATGGAAGCAATCAGACGGACACCGTCTTTTTCGGCAGTCGCAGAGAGACAGTACTTAGCAATGGAGGTAGATCCGGTTTTTAAACCGGTTACCTGAAAGTTGGTCGCCATTTTTAAAAGCTTGTTGGTATTGGAAAGTCCGAATTCCTTCGTTCCCTGTTTTGTCACATGAGTGATATTTTCCATCCAGATTGTAGAGTAATTATGAATCTGGGGATACTTATTGATCAGTTCCCTGGACATAATTGCAATATCTCTGGCAGTGGTTACATGAGTGGGGGATTCCGTAAGGCCGCAGCAATCTTCAAAATGGGTATTTGCCATTCCCAGAGCGGCTGCCCGCTCATTCATCATTTTCACAAATTCATCCTCTGTTCCTGCTATGTATTCTGCCATGGCAACGGAAGCATCGTTGCCTGACGCTACAACGATACATTTAATCAGAGTTTCAACCGTCTGAACTTCTCCTTCTTCCAGAAATACCTGGGATCCGCCCATGGATTTGGCATGAGCACTGGTCACAACCTCATCCGTCATTTTAATCTTGCCTGATTCAAGAGCATCAAAAATAAGGATCAGCGTCATAATTTTTGTGATGCTGGCAGGACTTCTTTTTTCATCTGCATCCTTCTCATAGATGACCTGCCCGGTAGATGCTTCCATCAAAATCGCACTTGGAGACTGCAGCGCCGGACCGCCTTCTGTGTTAACCGCCTGTGCCTCTTCCGCCTTTACAATCATGTCCGAGGCAACCGCTATATCCGGCACCTGCCCTGCCGCCGTCTGACATAAACAGGAAAATAGCAGAAAAAAGCTTAATAAAAATGCTGTAACTCTTTTCATGTTATACACGTTCCTCTGATCAATACCTTTCTATCATTGTATGGGACTTCTTCCCTTACATATGCCACTTTTACTAAAAAAAATTACCCCATTTTCATTTCATCTTTCTACAAAGTATGCTATACTTGGACAGGGAATGTTATTTTAGTAATAGATACATCCAAAAATATAACAGAATTATGAGGTTTCGTTATGAATCAAAATGATTATCGTAAATGGAATGTTGGAAAAGGGCCAAAAAATCCAAAAAATTTAGTGGCAGTCATTCTTGCCGGACTGCTGATTGTAATGATTATGATACTCTGCGGTATTATTATTAATAAAAAGATGGGGCATAGAATTCTGCCTGCTGATTCATCGGTGGCATCTGTTTCTTCCGAAAGTGAAGCACAGCCTGCTTCTGAGGAAACTACCAATGCCAGTACATCACAGGCAGATAATCTGATGGCTCTTTTATCAAACGCAGAGAAGCTTGCATCCCAATACGATTATGACGGAGCCATTAACCTTTTAAAATCTGATGCCACATTATCATCAAAAGAGGAAGTTGTTTCAGCTGTTACCGGCTATGAGGCTTCTAAAGCTGCCCTTGTCCGGATTAATCCTCAGGAAGTCACCCATATTTTTTTCCATTCACTGATTATAGATACATCTAAGGCTTTTGACGGTGATTCCAAGCAGGACGGTTACAACCAGATGATGACTACCAAAGATGAATTTATAAAAATGATGCAGTCCATGTATGACAAGGGTTATGTTCTTGTAAAAATTCACGATCTGGCTTATGAAACGAAAGATGAAAACGGCAATCCAAAGTTTGTATATGGAGACATTATGCTGCCTCCTGGTAAAAAAGCCTTTGTACTGTCCCAGGATGATTTATGTTATTATGAATATATGCAGGGGGACGGCTTTGCCACCCGTATAATTATCGGAGAGGACGGCTATCCTACCTGTGAAATGCAGATGGCTGACGGCAGTGTTTCCGTAGGTGATTATGATTTGGTACCGATCCTCGAAAACTTTATAAAAACCCACCCGGGTTTTTCCTATAAAGGCGCAAGAGGAATCCTGGCCTTTACCGGATACAACGGAATTCTTGGCTATCGGACGGACGAAGCCTATAAAGATAAGAACCCTAACTATGAGGCAGACCGGCAGGCGGCTGCAAAGGTTGCACAGTCATTAAAAGACCATGGCTGGGAGCTGTCTTCCCACAGCTGGGGCCACCGTAATATGGGTACTATTTCCATGGAGCACTTTAAGACTGATACGGATAAGTGGGAACGCAATGTAGCGTCTATTATCGGACCTACTGACATCATACTATTTCCCTTTGGAAGCGATATCGGAAGCTGGACTCCCTATACAGACAGCAATGAACGTTTTACATATTTAAAATCCAAGGGCTTCCGCTACTTCTGCAACGTAGATGCCAGTAAGCCCGTCTGGATGCAGCTTGGACCTGATTACTTCAGACAGGCCAGAAGGAATTTAGATGGTTACCGGATGTTTTACTATCCTGACAGCTTAAGTGATTTATTCAATGTATCTGATGTATTTGATCCGGCAAGACCTAAGCCGGTTCCGCCTATGTAATAATATTATTCAGGCATAGAGACAAAAGGACGAATTGCAGCATAACAGCAAACTGTTATTCCGCAATTCGTCCTTTTATCTTACCTCATCTTTAAATATGTATCCCAGACCCCAGGCTGTCCTTAAATACTTCGGGTGTTTTGGATTATCTTCGATTTTATCCCGTATGCGCTTCATATACACCATAATAGTGTTGTCATCTACAATTGAATTTTGCCACACATTGACATAGAGCTGTTCTTTTGTAAAAACCTGATTTTGGTTTTCCATGAGAAATTTTATTAAAGCCAGCTCTTTTGATGTCAAAAGTATCTGCTTTCCATTCTTTCTTAATGTGAAATCACTTAAAGACAGCCGTAGTTCTCCGCAAACCAGTTCCTTCTTTGATTCCATATTATAATCTTTGTTTCTTCTGATGAGAGCATTGGCCTTTGTTGTCAGCATTTCCAGACTGAACGGTTTCGTAATGTAGTCATCACCGCCCAGAGTGATGGCAAGTATTTTGCTCTGTTCTTCCAGCTGACCGCTTAAAAACAAAACAGGAGTATAGATGCCTTTTTTTCTGATCAGATTTACTACATAAAACCCATCCATATCATCCATAATTACATCCAGAATAATCAAATCAAAAATATATCGTTCCAGCAGCTGAATCGCTGAAGTACCGCTGTCCGCCACAGTTACCTCTTTATTTTCTCTTTCAAAAACCTGTCTCAGTGATAAACGAACGGAACCGTCATCATCAATTACTAAAATCCTATCTGTCATCACATTCTCTCCCCGATTTTTGCATGTATCTTCTCCAGTATAAAACAAACCGAAAAAAAAAGCAAATACAGCATGTCATCAGATACGATTGATGTTACAGCTTGATAATTCCCATCAGCAGACCGCCCAAAAGCATGATCATAGTCACTGCGAATAACCACTTAAAGCAGAAACGGATGTGATCCTTTAAATCCATATCCACAAGTCCGATCGCCAGATAAGTTGCAGGAACCAGCGGGCTTATCATCAGTACTACATTCTTACCTATAATCATTGCCATTGCCGTATTTAGACCAGCTATCCCATATTTTGTTCCAACCTCAATGATAAGCGGCATAATTCCATAAAAATAAGCATCCGTGCCCACTACCATACCAAGAGGCATTCCAAGTACTCCGAAAATAATGTGTATGTAACGTCCAAGTGCATCAGGGAGTACACTGATAATTGCATTTGCCATGGCATCCAGCATATTTGTTCCGTTCATGATTCCTACCATAGCGCCAGAAGCCAGCATGGTGGCAGATATGATCAGAGCTGTAGGTGCATGGGCTTTAATCCGGTTATCCTGTTCCTTTAGGGATGGAAAATTAATGATTAACGCTGCTGACAAGAACAACATAAACAGTACATAAGATGTCGTAATATTTAACATCAGGGAGGCTATCAGACCTACTGTCAGCAGGATATTAAACCAGAGGAGTCCGGACCGTTTCAGTTCCTGGCCCTGTTGTACCTGTGCAGCGGCTGCCTCAGCAACATCGCAATCTCCTGCATCTCCAACCAGACCGGCTCCCCTTCTCTTTTCCAGAATTCCAAGCACCACGGCCAAAAGAATGGTAACAATACAACCAAGAACCTGGATCGGGATTAACATATGCCACAATATAGTTGCATCCATTCCAAGCACTGTAGCCGTCCGCGCTGTGGGGCCTCCCCATGGAAGAAGATTCATAACCCCCATGGCAGATGCCACTATGCAGAGAAGAACATGAGGCCGGATTTTCATTCGTTTATAGATTGGCCACATGGAAGGTATGCTGATTAAAACGGTGGTTGCAGTCGAACCGTCAAGATGCGCAATAATTGCAATGATTGCCGTTGCAACCGTTATGGATACTACATTCGCTCCCGCTTTTTTTACCAGGAAGTTTACTATAATATCAAATACACCTACATCTGACATGACACCAAAAAATACAACTGAAAAAAGAAACAGAATAGCATTACTGGTGGTAGTCCCCACTCCCTCTTTGATAAAACCGCCCACTTCGCCAACGCTGTATCCCATAATCAGCGCTGCTATAGTGGGAACAGTGATCAGAACTACAATGGGGGACATCTTTCCCTTCAGCAGTAAAGCCACGATTGCTATAACCATAATAAACCCAATTGTTGCCACAAACATAATAAACCTCTCCTTTTATTTTAATAATTTAAATATACGGACAGGTTCTATATATTTTTTGACTGATTTCTTAATAACCGTTAAGAACTTAAAGATTCCAGTGCTTCCTCAATTTGAATCATTGCAACTGGTTTTTCTAAGATTCCGTCTACATTCTTACCAGCCTTTTTCCACAGTGATTCATAGTTGTCTGCAGCAGTGATCAGAAGGATTTTGGCATCAATTCCCATACATCGGACTAAACCGGCAAACTCTATGCCATCCATATCAGGTAAGGAATAGTCTGTCAGTATTACATCGATTCCTTTTGCATCTTTTCTTAAAACTCCAAGCGCCTCTACAGGATTCTTGCAGGATTGAACCTTGTATTTTCTCTTTTCCAAACCCTTTACCAGCGCCTTTCCCACTCCCTCCTGGTCTTCCACAACCAGAATGCGCTTAAATCCATTTTTCTTACCGTTTCTGCAGAACCAGGAGGTTTGTTCCTCTTTCTGACACAAAGGCAGTTCTATGGTAAAAACAGTTCCTTTGTCTGACTCCGACTGCACTGATATTGTTCCATCCGCTTTTTCAATGAGTCCTTTAATCACGCTAAGACCAAGTCCTGTTCCTGCCCCCTCTTCCTTGGTCGTGAAGAACGGATCAAAAATGCGGGCTTTCACCTCATCAGACATGCCCGTTCCTGTATCGCCAAAGGTAATGCCATACATTTGCCCTCCGCTCTTTTCCACAAGCCCTGCAGACACGGTAATTCTGCCTTGTTTACCATTCATGGCATAGATCGCATTGGTACTGAGATTTAAAATGATCTGGGAAATCATCGTCTCGCCGCTCTTTATATAGCATTCCTCAGAGGTAATTTCTTTTTCCAGACTAATATTGGCAGGGAGAAGCTTCTTTACCATTCTTAAGCTGCGTTCCAGTTGTTCTTTCACATTGACCGCCACCAGCTTTTCTCCTGCAGAATCCTTTCTTGTAAAGGAAGCCAGCTCTTTCGTCATTTCTGCCGCCCGTTTTGCTGACTGGACCATTTCCGCTACATTTTCCCTGATAGCTGGATCCACACAGGTCTCTCCAAGTATAAGTTCTCCATAAATCAGGATCGGTGTCAGATAATTGTTAAATTCGTGGTTGATCATTCCTGATAAGGCTCCTACTTCCCATAATCTGCTGCCATGCCTGACCTGTTCTTCCTTTTGCCGCAGCTCCTCCAGCGTGCTGTTTAACTCTCTTAAATATTTCACCTCTATTTCCATGGACCTCGTCTGATTCTCCTTTTTCATGTAGTAATACAAAAACAGCCAGAACAGGACCAGTATGATTGCAGCTGCCAGCAGATTTAATCGGGCTGCCTGTCCCAGAGGCTTTTCAATCTCCTTATAATTTAAGGTAACGTTTACAATCCATTGCTGATCACCTACATGAGCCCTTGTATAAACTAGGACTTTTTTTGCTTTTGTCAGCTCCCCCCACCAATAGCTGTCAAGAATTTCCCGTCCTTCGTCATTGTCCTGCTGTCTTTTTATCAGTCCCTTCAGACCAGTAAGATCCAAGTTATAGTCTTTATATTTTTCCAGCCGCCCTTCTACCGCATTCAGGCCGATCTGATCCTCTGTAGGGTGCATTAAAATAACGCCGGATAAATCCTTAACCATCGAATATCCGCTCTTGCCTGCTTTAATTGGCTGAACTATCTTTTTATAAACCTCCCCTGTATTGATAGCAGCTACCGCATAAAAAAAGCGGCCCGTTGTTGTTCTTACTTCTGAAACCATGAACTGGGTGAAATGGCCGGGTCCAGTTAAAACAGGTTCCAGCAAAACGGCCTTCCCCTCTCTGAAATCCGCATTTAAAAGCGCCTTATTAACCGCTTCTTTTGCTTCCATTTCATATGATATCCCGCTAAAGGAGAAGACTTTTTTATTTTCATTCAGTAATTCAATCGATGATATATAATCCTTATTTAATTCGATGTAGGACTTTAGATATATTTCATCCGCATTTTCTGCTGCAATTGGAATAAAAAGAGAAAATTCCTCCAGCTTTTCTTTATAAAACAGATTTAAGCTGTTGGCAGTGGATTTTGCCGTCACCATAAGATTGTCCTGAGTCATCTGTATAACATGTTCCCGATAGCTTTTAAAAATCCAGAAATTCACAGTGAGCAAAAGGACTAAAAATCCCAGACCTGCAGCAATTCCTCTCAGAAGTCTTTTTTTATGCACTTTCAATTTCATCACTCCAGTAATAATAAGAAAAAAGCAGTTGGAAAAATAAGACCGCTCTTCCAACTGCAATTATTCGGGTTAACAATATCTTACCTCATTAAAACTGCACAAACCCTTTCACTGGTTTGGCAGGTTCCACAGTCTCAGCATATAAAACCGGTCCTTCCCCTTCATAATCTTTCCAGTATTCATATGCAATTCTGGCTTTCACGCGGACCCACTGCTTTGTCTCAAGATCTTTGGCATCCCTGGACTTGGTTATAAAGCCCAGAAACGTCATATCGTCTTCACAGCAGGTCATTGCCATACGGCCGGGTACAAAATAATTCTTCGGGAAGTCCGGAGTCTTTAAAACCATGGCGGTAAATTCCACAGTCTTCCCTTCGTAACGGTCCCTGCGCTCCATGCAGTCCAGATACCAGATTCCATATGCTTCCGGTGAAACTTCCACTAAATCGGCGCTGATATCATAAGGCAAGTCTTCTTCTGCGATTTCATTTACTTCTCCCTCAAAATCTTCAAATACAATTTCTCCCCGGGGACACATGGCTTTTAGTGTACGCCGATAGCCGGACAAATCCTCTATTCCATCACAGCGGTTGCAGATAATCATCTCAGAATTGCGCACCATGGAATACAAAAGTGACTTCATATTGGCAGCATACAGATCAAAGGTAGACATATCTATCAGCGTTATCTGCTGATAGACCTTCCAGTCATCAGGCAGCTTTAAATCATCTAAATTCCACATGCCATTCCATTCAATTAAGACTCTCTCCGGATTATACAAAAGCTCCAGTTCCAGAAGTCTTTCCTGGTTTAATTCTTCCAGGCTGTCAATGTAAACGGCTGCTGTCTTTGTCCGTTTCAGCAGCTCATCACTGTATTCCGTTTCGCCTTCTTCGCAGACAATGAGAAGTGTCTTCCCTTCCGCCTTAAAATAATCCTGCTCCATGGTAAATTGAAGGAACTGGGTCTTTCCTGACTCTAAAAATCCATCAATCAGGAAAACCGGCATAAAATCATCTTCCATTTCGTCGATATTACTCATGACTCCCTCCAATTCATTTATCTGCCAAAGGCCTGTTTTAACTCTTCTTCTTTCAGATCAGCCCCGATTACACAAACCTTTCCGGTGTATTCCGGTTTCCCGTCCCGGATTTCATATTGCTCCGGCACCAGATCAAAATAAAGCCATGTTCCCTTTTCCATGCCGGGAATCATGCCCTTTGCACGAAGTACATCTCCAAAACCATCTCCATATGCAAGTTCGTCAAGAATCTGATCCAGTGTCTCCTTACTCATTGCAGGTACATTCTCAAGTCCCCAGCTGCTGAATACTTCATCTGCATGATGATGATCGTGGTCATGACCGCAGCTGCAGCCTCCCTCATGATCGTGATGCGCTTTCAGTTCGTTCATCAGATCATCTTCCATGGTATCCGGCTTTTCGATTATTTCAAGAAGCTGTTTACCGGATAATTCTTCACAGGGTGTTGTAACAACCGCTGCCCGGGGATTCAGTTCCCGGATTATTTCAACTGCAAGATCCACCTTGTCAGCGGGAGCAATATCGGTACGGCTTAATACTACAGTTCCGGCATTCTCAATCTGATTGTTGAAAAATTCTCCGAAATTCTTCCGGTACATTTTACATTTCTGCGCATCTACAATGGTAACCGCACTGTTTAAAGTAACCTGAATTTCAGCTGCCACATCTTTAACCGCTTTCATTACATCGGATAATTTGCCTACGCCGGAGGGCTCAATAATGATACGGTCCGGATGATAGGTTGTAAGCACTTCTTTTAAGGATTGTCCGAAATCACCAACCAGAGAACAGCAGATGCAGCCGGAATTCATTTCCCTGATTTCCACGCCGGCATCCTTTAAAAAGCCGCCGTCAATTCCTATCTCACCAAATTCATTCTCAATCAGGACAACCTGCTCGCCTGAAACAGCTTCCTGCAGCAGCTTCTTAATAAAAGTAGTTTTTCCGGCTCCGAGAAAACCGGATATAATATCAATCTTTGTCATACGAATCAATACCTCTTTCTTTCCAGAGTTTAACAGGAACTACAACTACTTATTGTGTCACAAACAGGGAACAAAGTCAAGCAGAGGCCCCAGGGTTTTTCTCTGCATATTGTTAATGTTTTATCAAATTTATGCTTAAATGCAAGAAAAACTTGAATTTTGGGCATACTATGGTAAAATACATGCAACTGCTTTGACTTAAGGTCGAATGTGTGCACCAAACAACAGAAGGAGATTTTTAATTATGGAAAAACGCGGCGTAAAAGAATTCCTGAAAAGGAAGAACGTCACAATTACCGTCCAGACCTATCTCATTGACGCATTGGGTGCTATGGCATTCGGCCTTTTTGCGTCTCTTTTGATCGGAACCATCTTCGGTACTCTGGGCCAGCAGCTCAACCTGGAACTATTCAACGTAATTGCAGATTATGCAAAAAGTGCCACAGGCGCAGCTCTGGGCGTGGCAATTGCCTATGCCCTTCATGCCCCTGCTCTGGTATTGTTCTCTGCCGCCACCGTCGGTATTGCAGGCAATGCCTTAGGCGGACCGGTAGGTGCACTGGCCGCAACAGTGATTGCCACAGAGCTTGGAAAAATGGTGTCAAAGGAAACCAGGCTGGACATCCTGGTAACACCGGGAGTTACCATCATTTCCGGTGTTTTAATTGCTCAGTTTATAGGACCTGGAGTCGCAGGGTTTATGAGCTGGTTCGGAAGCCTTGTAAAGACTGCCACAGAACTGCAGCCCTTTTACATGGGCATACTGGTCTCTGCTCTCATCGGTATCGCACTGACACTGCCAATCAGCAGTGCGGCCATCTGCATCGCCCTCTCTCTTGACGGTCTGGCCGGCGGTGCCGCGACAGCGGGATGCTGTGCCCAGATGGTGGGATTTGCCGTCCTCTCCTTCCGTGAAAACGGAGTAGGCGGTCTGATGGCGCAGGGTCTTGGAACCAGCATGCTGCAGATGGGAAATATCGTAAAAAATCCGAAAATCTGGATTCCTCCCACCTTTGCCTCCATGATCACCGGTCCCATAGCCACCATGGTCTTCCAGCTGAAAAATATCCCAGCCGGCTCAGGCATGGGAACCTGCGGCTTAGTGGGCCCCATCGGAGTTTATACAGCCATGGGCGGCGGGAAAAACATGTGGCTTGGTATTTTGTTTGTCTGCTTTCTCCTTCCGGCTGTTATCACACTGGTTTCAGGAGAACTGCTGAGAAAAGCAGGATGGATCCAATTTGGTGACTTAAAGCTGGACTTAAAATAAGAACATAAAAACAGGGAACGGGCAGTTCACATATCACACTGCCCGTTCCCTGTTTTTTATTGTTCATGAATCCTTGTTTTTTTTCTGCCTGTTCCTGCCCGAACCGCAGCCGGCACAGTTATCACAGCCGCCGCAGCCGCAGCTTCCTTTGTTTTTTACAACACTGCGGACTGCAAAAAATACCAGAACCAGAAGTATACTTAATATTAAAATTGTTGCCCAGTTTTCAACCAGCCAAACTGACATAATCCCTCCGAAACTGCTACTTCATTTCTTTTAATATACTGTCAATATGTTCTCTCCTGCCGATCACCATTAAATGTTCCTGTGCCTGAATCTTATAATCTGCAGGCGGCATAAGCTGTGCTCTTCCTTCCCGTTTAATTCCAAGAACACTGATATGGTAACGGTTCCTGATATCCACTTCCCTGATGGTTTTATGCACCCATTCCGGAAGAGGCGGAATCTCATAAATGGAATATTCAGGAGTCAGTTCGATGTAATCAAAGACATGGTCTGTGCTGTATCTGACAGCTGTCTTCTCTGCAATATCACGGTCCGGATAGATTACTTCATCTGCTCCGTTCCTTAAGAGAAACTTGGCATGAATATCCCTGTTCGCCTTGCTGATTACCCGTCTGCCGCCCAGTTCCTTCACCAGACTGGTGATTTCAAGGCTGCTTTGGAAATTGGTTCCGATACATACAAAGCAGATGTCAAAATTGGAAATGCCCAGACTTCTTAACACGGTTTCATTGGTACAGTCACCGATCTTTGCACTGGTAACATAGGGAAGTAAGTCCTCTAAGCATTCCTCCTTCTGATCTACGATCATAACATCATTACCAAGGCTTGCCATATTAATGCAAAGGTGATGCCCAAACCGGCCAAGGCCGATAATTAATATTGATTTCATCATAATTCCCCTCTCTTTTATCCTACGTTAATCGCTTCTGCGGGCTGTTCCACATGCGCAATTCTGTGATTTTGTACAAAAGCAAGCGCAAACGACAGGCTTCCGATTCTTCCGCAGTACATCAATAATATGATGATCACTCTGGAAAATGTATTAAGATCTCTGGTAATTCCGGTTGTCATACCCACTGTACCGATGGCGGAAAATGTCTCAAACAATATGTCGGAAAAACCAAGAGACTGATTTGCCATAATTACCAGCGAAGCGGAAAGTGCCAGAAACAGATTAATTGTCAAAATAGTTCCAGCCCGCTTAATGGCCTCATCCTGCAGACGTCTTCCAAATACATTGACTCCATAAGTCTGCTTGATGTTGGAATGAACGCACATCAAAAGCACAAACAATGTGGTGGTTTTAATTCCTCCGGCAGTAGAACCAGGGCTTCCTCCGATAAACATGAGAATGATGGTGAGAAGCTTACTGCCATCCGTCAAAGCATGGGTATCCGTCGTATTAAAACCTGCCGTCCTGGCCGTTACAGAACTGAACAGGGATGTAAGTATCTGTCCGCTTGCGTTCATTCCAACCAGGAGATTGCTTCTTTCCAGCAGATAAAAAAGGAAACCTCCTCCAAATACAAGAATGAAAGTTGTGACCAGTACAATCTTAGTATGAAGGAGATATTTTTTTATATGCAGCTTATTCTTATAAATATCATCCCATACAATAAAGCCAATACCACCGATAACAATCAATGACATGATAACCAGATTAACCAGCCAGTCATCGTAATAGGAAACAAAAGAATTATAAGGTTCTATATGTCCCATTAAGTCAAATCCTGCATTACAGAATGCAGAAACGGAATGAAAAATACCATAAAACACGCCTCTTAAAAATCCAAACTGGGGGACAAAGCGGATTGATAATAAAATTGCCCCTGCGCTTTCAAAAAGGAACGTACCTTTTAATATCCGTTTTGCCAGCCTGACCACTCCGCCAATCTGAAGAGTATTTACACTTTCCTGCAAAAGCCCCCGTTCCTTAAGACCAATCTTACGTCTCAGCACGATGGAGATAAATACTCCCACTGTAACAAAACCAAGTCCGCCGATCTGTATCATTGTCATGATTATAATCTGGCCGAACAATGACCACTGGGTCCAGGTGTCCCGGACCACCAGACCCGTAACACAGGTAGCGCTTGTGGCAGTAAAAAGGCAATTGATAAAATTCTCTGACTGCCCATCCTTGCTGGAAAAAGGAAGCATGAGAAGAAGTGCCCCGGTTAAAATAATTCCTAAGAAACCATAAGCCAGATACTGAGTCTGGCTCACGTTCCACTTAAAACGTTTTTTTCGTTTTTTATCCATGATAGTGCTGCTGCCTTTCCTTTCTTACGGCTGATTCATCAGCATAGTATAGCACATTTCTTTCGAAAGGAAAAGGTAAGTTTTTAACATCCTGCAGGTAAAATTATCTTTTATTCTTAACATTTACCTGAATCTGCCGGCTGGTCTTTTTTACAGTTTCCGAAGGCTCATACAGGTCTTCATCAAATAAAAACTGATGAAGGCGTTTTACATTATCTTCCAGATTAACAGGAATTACACAGTCCCTCCTGTTAATTTTTGCATCTGCAAGCTTTGAGGGAAAACCTTCCGTCTCTGTCAAATGAAATCTCTTTATATTTTTCATGATGGGCAGCATATCCTTCATTCCCACACTGGTGGATATCTGGGGGAGTATGGCATTTGCCAGACGGTTTAAGGTCGGTAAATCTGCCTCTCTGGCTTTTTTCAGTGCCAGATTGGCAACCTCCCTCTGCCTTTCCGTACGTTTAAAATCCGTATCCATTTTTCTGAGCCTGGCATAAGCAACCGCCTGGACCCCGTCTAAATGGTTCGGTCCCTCCTTTTTTAAATGATGGGAGCCCACACCTGTGGATTCCACTGTCTCTGTGATAAATCCGTTAATTACCCGGAATTCATCGTGGCTGATATCCACATCGATTCCCCCGAGAATATTGATGGCATCTGCGACTGCTTTCCAGGTGAAGGAAGCATAATCATCAATAGTAATATCCAGATTATCCGTGAGCGCTTTTACTGCCTGGGCAGGGCCACCGTTAAAGTAAGCTTCATTAATCTTATCATAGCGCCCCTTATCATTCACTTTTAAATAAGTATCCCGGTAAATGGAAACCGCCCTTATTTCCCCGGTTCCCAGGTTTATATTAAACAACATCTGCATATCGGATCTGGTTCCCTTTCCTAAAGTTCCATCTCTGGAATCCACCCCAAATACAGCAACCGTCCAATATCCCTCCATCTTTTCCTGTGTCTCAATGCTGATATTGGTATTTTGAATTTCAGGCATTTCCACTTCCGGCAGTTTTTGAGTCATATGGGCGATGTTCCATGCATATCCCATCATTGATCCGATTAAGGAAGCCCAGACCGATGCTATGATAATCAGTCCCCACTTTAAATAATTCGAATTTGCCATGTTTCCTCCATCCTCTTCATAAAAAAAGAAGAGATCCATTTACATATCTCTCCTTAATTTTCCATTATTTCAGATTTTTATTCAAAAACATGTCGAATCTCACTGGGATGGGAAATGATAAATTTGGGTTGAAATGCTTCCAGTTCCTGTCTGTCCCGAAATCCCCATGTTACGCCAACCGTATCCATGCCTGCATTCCTGCCTGTTTTCATATCCGTGTTCGTATCACCAAAATACAGACAGGCGGAAGGCGGCAGTAAAAAACGGTCTGCCATTAAAAGAGCTCCCGCCGGGTCCGGCTTTACTTTTATTCCATTTCCTTCCCCGATGATCTGGTCAAAATAGTCTTTTCCGTAAACAGCCTCCACACATTCTACTGCCCGCTCATGCCCCTTATTGGTCAGCACGCCGATTTTAATTCCCTTTTCCTTTAAATAGGTTAATAATTCAGGCATACCGTCATAAGCCTTCACCTTATAAAGGCAGTTTTCCCGGAAGGTCTTTTCATAGATGGAAAGCGCTTCTTCATAATGAGCCAGCTCTTTATCTCCCGAATACAGAAGTGCCCGTTCCACAAGCCTCCGGTATCCATCACCTACAAACTGTTTGGTATGTGCCTCATCAACCGGAGCATATCCAAAGTTCCCCATAGTCAGGCTGATGCTGTGAGTCATGGACTTTATTGTATCAATAATGGTTCCGTCTAAATCAAATATACAGCTTTTATACATGTTCTGCCTCCTCACTGCAGTGCTTCATTCGTCTCTTTTTTTCATTCTAAGAAAAATTGTACTTCCTGTCCGGTTAATAATCAACACTTTTTGGCATTTTTTCGTATATCCGTACTGTATCCGTCCATACTTTCACTATCCCATACAGATAAAAAGGAGCATTTTATGAATAGACATTACAGGTACTGGGCTATCGGATTGATTTTAGCATTTGCCATCCTGATGATTGCCGTATTTACAGCCGTAAACTGGTACAAGATCCGCAAAGCAGCTCCGGAAAGTCTTCCTTCTGTTGAAGTCAACAGAAATTTGGACAACGTTCTGGCAGAAAACCAAACACCCCTGTCATACTGACAGGGGTGTTTTCTTACTCTGATCATTCAGACTGCAGGTTTTTCTTTAAAGCTGCAAGTACAAGGCAGCCTGCAAAAGAACCAACAATAATTGCGATTAAATAACCAAACGGATTGCCGATTGTAGGAAGAACAAAGATTCCGCCGTGAGGTGCTCTTAAGGTACAGCCAAGCGCCATGGAAAGACCGCCTGCTACTGCAGAACCGATCATACAGGACGGGATCACACGAAGTGGATCCGCTGCTGCAAATGGGATTGCGCCTTCAGAGATAAAGGACAGTCCCATAATATAGTTTACCAGACCGGACTGACGCTCTTTGTCTGTAAATTTCTTCTTAAAGAATGTGGTACAGAGTGCGATTGCGATGGGAGGAACCATACCGCCAGCCATAACTGCTGCCATGATATCAAAGTTTCCTTCTGCCAGCTGTGCCGTACCAAATACATAAGCTGCCTTGTTAACCGGGCCGCCCATATCGACGGACATCATGCCTCCAACAACTGCTCCAAGTATGATTTTGCTTGTTCCGCCCATACCGTTTAACAGACTTGTCAGACCGTCATTAATAGCGCCTACAAAAGGATTGATAAAGGTGGTTACTACGGAAACAAGGAGGATACCAATCAGCGGATAAAGAAGAACCGGTTTGATTCCCTCTAAGGACTTTGGAAGCTTTTTAAACGCATTCTTTAAAAACAGAACAATATAACCGCCGATAAAACCAGCAAGCAGTGCACCTAAAAATCCGGAGTTTACACTTCCGCCTGCAGGATTTGCAAATGTAGCGCCCATTTTCGCGATCAGGCCGCCGACAAAACCTACTGCCAGACCAGGACGGTCAGCAATACTCATGGCAATATAACCTGCCAGAACCGGGAGCATCATGCCAAATGCCTGTTCTCCGATGGTCTTTAAATAAGCCGCAAGCGGCGTATTTTTACCAAAGTTGGAAGGATCAATGGAATAATCATCAAACAGGAATGCCAGTGCAATTAAAATACCGCCGCCGATTACAAAAGGAAGCATATGGGAAACGCCGTTCATCAAATGTTTGTAAATGGAACGTCCAAATCCTTCCTGCCTGGAATCCTCTCCGGAAGAAGCAGGACCATTGTAACGGTATACCGGTGTTTCACTGCTCACCGCACGCTTAATCAGTTCTTCTCCTTTTTGAATTCCTTCCGAAACGGTTGCCACAACAACCCGTTTTCCGTCAAAACGGGACATATCCACGTTCTTATCGGCTGCGATGATGATCCCGTCCGCTGCTGCAATTTCCTCTTTTGTCAGAGCATTGCCGACACCTTCCGCGCCGTTTGTTTCTGCTTTAAGAGGAATTCCAAGTTTCTTCCCCTTCTGTTCCAGGTTCTCAGCTGCCATAAAGGTATGTGCAATTCCTGTGGGACAGGCTGTTACTGCCAGAACACGGTAACCGCTCTTTGTTTCCTTTGGTTTTGCGGCTTTTCCGGCTTCCTTTTCGTCAATAAGGCGTAAAAATTCTTCCTTGGAACCGGCATGGATCAAAGATTCCTTAAAATCAGGATCCATTAACAGAGTGGATAATTTGGACAATGCCTCCAGATGAACATCCGCCTCTCCATCCGGTGCTGCAATCATAAAAATGATTCTGGACAGGGAACCGTCGTAGGCGTCATAGTCCACTCCATCCGGTACCACAATCGCTGCAAGTCCCGGTTCTTTTACCGCAGCTACCTTTGCATGAGGAATGGCAATTCCATCTCCCACTGCCGTACTGCCAAGGGCCTCTCTTGCCAGAATGCCTTCTTTATAGGCAGCTTTGTTCCCCAGTCTGCCGGCTGCGTTCATCAAATCAACCAGCCGGTCGATGGCCGCTTCCTTACTGGAAACATTTACCCCAAGCTCCACACTTTCCTTTTTCAGTAAGTCTGTAATCTTCATCAATACCCCTCCTTTAATAATTCATCATAAAGCTTCATGATATCTTCCTTCCCTGCAAGACCTTCCGAAAATGCAGTGGCACTTCCGGCAGCGCTTCCAAGACGCAGAGCGTGTTCATAACTGCCGTTTTCCAGATAGCCTGCTACAAAGCCTGCAACCATGGAATCTCCGGCTCCAACAGAATTTTTCACGGTTCCGGAGGGAACTCCCATCTGAAATACTTCTCCTGTCTGGGTAATCAGCACGGCACCGTCTCCTGCCATGGAAATCAGTACATTTTCCGCACCTTTCTCCTGAAGGAGCTTTCCGTAATGAATAATTTCATCTACACTTTCAAGTCTCACACCGAACATCTCCCCTAGTTCGTGATTGTTGGGCTTTATCAGAAATGGGTGGTAAAAAAGCACATTTGAAAGTAAATCACGGGTCGCATCCACCACAATGCGAATTCCTTTTTTATCTAAATACTCCATGATTCTCTCATAAATATCATCATTGATTGATGCAGGAATACTTCCTGACAGGATTAACATGTCTCCGTCCGAAAGACAGTCAAGCTTTTCATAAAGCTGCTCCACATCTTTTTTCGTAATCTCAGGCCCGATTCCGTTAATCTCTGTTTCCTCACCGGATTTGAGCTTTACATTAATTCTTGACATCCCATTTTTAACATGGATAAAATCACTTCGAAATCCCAGGTTTTTCACTCTGCGTTCGATCTCGTCTCCGGTAAATCCTGCAACAAATCCCAGTGCAGTATTCCCGTATCCGAGTGTGGCCAGAACCGTTGAAACATTCAGTCCCTTGCCACCGCAGTAAATGTCTTCCTGCTCCGTTCTGTTGACGGATCCCAGAGTGAAGTGATCTACTTTTACGACATAATCGAGAGCTGGATTAAATGTTACCGTGTAAATCATATATCACTGCTCCTTCTGTATATAAAATTTTATTTCATCCCCTCGTCTATACTATAATACGATTGCTTTATTTCGTCAATAAGTTTGTTTGAGAAATATTATTTCTTATATCATTTCGGCGCTTTGCACAATTAGTAATAAATCAAGCCAATTTTTTCTTTTGTTTTTTGTGCTATTTACCCATATACCAGTGTTCCCAAAAGAAACAGCTGCAATTCATTCTTTCCATCAAAAAAAAGAACCTTTCGGTTCTCCTTTCTGATTTTTTCAGATTGTCTATTATTTTTTATCATCTGAGATTGCAATTTCATGGCGTCTGATATGATCATGGGAATTCTTTTTACTGACTGACAAAAAGAGATATAAAATTTCCACCACTGTCGTTGCCGAAACCCTGGAAAAACAAAATTCACCCAAAAGAAGCTTTTCCCTGGTAGCCGTCGTGATGTGACGGTCGCAGGCCTGTCCCAGAGGGGATGAAGGGTTATTCGTAATTGCAATGGTTGGTACACGGTTTTCCTTCGCCACTGCCACAAGAGTCATGAGGCGTTTGGAAAAGCCGGAGTTTGAAATGATAATGACCGCATCCTCCGGTCCCATATTGCAGGTATATGCCATCTGGGTTTCCCAGATGGTCCCTGAAACAGCCGCTATCCCCAGTTGATTGAACTTAAAGGCGCCGTCGAGAGCCACCGGAATGGTATTGCCCACAGCCACCAGCTGAACCGATCTGGCTTTTTCCACAATGGATAAGATCTTCTCAAGTTCTTCCGGGTCCATCATGGAAATGGTCTGAGTCAGCTCAGTGACCTTGTTAGCCAGGATATTCTGAAGAGACTGGGCTATATTTTCACGGCTGATGTCATTGGAAATCTCAATGGAATTTCCCCGTTCCTCAGCCACCTCTTTTGCCAGATTAATCTTTAGATGGTGAAAACCATTAAATCCGCATCTTCTGCAGAATCTGGAGACCGTCGCATCGCTTGTTCCGCTTGCCAGAGCCAGTTCTGCCACCGTCATGTCAATGATATCACTTTTATTTGAGAGAATAAAATCCGCAATCTTTTTCTCTGCCTCAAAAAAAGAATCATAGGATGAGCAGAGAACACCGGACACACTTATACTTTCCTGCATATATCGTTTACCTCTAATTCATGTAATATTATTTCATCATTATAAAGGATATGAAATAAAATGTAAAGTATGGACTATTCTTTCCCGGATGTCAGAAGAAAGACAGTAGATATAATGCACACAAATCCAAACAGATCCATAAATCCAAAATTAACTCCCATAAAAAGAACAGAGAACACAGTAGCTGACACAGGCTCTACCGACGCCAGCAGACTTCCCTTCTTAGGGCCCACACAGTTTACGCCTTCCAGATAACAGGCAAATGCGATCACCGTGCCAAACAGAATAATAATCCCCATGAAGGCAGCTGCTGCCGGATCAAGCGGTACCGTCTTCTCCCATGGGCGGAATATCAGGCTCAGCAGAATTCCCCCAATAAGCATTCCCCATGCTGCAATTACCATAGATCCGTACTTTTTTAAAAGCCTGCCCGGCTGGGTGGTGTAAACCGCCAGAGCCGCCGCAGAGCAGAGCCCCCAGAAAAGAGCCTGATCTGAGATGGCAAGGCTTCCCGGTTTTCCGTGAGTCGCCAGCAGAAAAGTTCCTGCCATGGCAAGTGCTGCAGCGAGAAGTTCGTGTTTCTCCGGTATTTTCCCCGCACGCGCAGAAACATATAGCATAATGAGAACAGGACCTATGTACTGATGCACAGTCGCTGTGCCTGCATTGGAATAACCAATCGCTGTAAAATAGGTATACTGGCACATCGACATCCCCACCATGCCGAAGATTAATAAATCTCTTGTATCTTTGCCGTCTTTATAAGGTGCAAAAATCTGCTTCCCCTGTTTCAGAAAACAGAAAAACAGCAGCAATAATCCCGCACACAGCAAGCGTACCGGAACCAGCCAGTCGGAAGCCAGCCCTTTTACCTGTAAAAGATACTGCCCGCAGGTTCCTGAAATTCCCCATAAAACCCCGCCCGATATAGTAAATACGCTTCCCCTTCCAAGGCTTTTATTCACAGTCATTTTCATTGCTGTCATCCTCTTTCGTTTCTTGTGTTGTGCCCTCCCAGGTATTATGATCCGATGACGTATCTCTTAAAATTTCATCGATTTGGGCAAACAGGCGGCTGTCCGGAAGATTCCTCTGCCACAGCCGGTATGCAGCGGTGGATTTAATCTCTTTTGCATCTATGGGCTTACCCGCGCAGTAATCCCTGTTTAAATCTCCATACAGCATTGCCATCTGCTCAATCTGCTCGTTCGGAAGATTCTTAATCTGGCTGCTCACCTGCTCATACACCACGTCTTTTAAGCTTTTTTCTGCATACCCGTTGAAATGAAGCAGATTTTCATCCATCGTGCCGGTTTTCTTTCCCCAATCCTCCACATCTGTCTGTTCCGTTGTATAAACCAGCCGGTTATCACCGGTCCAGTTCAGAACACCGTACTGGTTAGGGCTGATTGCAAAGGAATTGGCCACGACTTCACTGATGTGGTAATCCGCCCCCTTTTCGCCAGGCTCCCGCCTGTAAGTTTTGGTCTTCTGTAAATGAAGATGACCGCTTATGTAGAGCGGGACTCGGAAGCTTTCCAGCAGACTTACCACTTCCCCGCTGTTTTCCAGCGTACAGTCCTGCGGATATAAGATGCTTTCTTTTAAAAGGTTATGGTGGGCAATTACCACCACCGTTACCCCCAGTTTTTTTGCCTCTTCCAGCTGGGTCTTCATCCAGCCAAGCGTCTCTTCCTTAATTCTTCCCCCCACCTTATTATAAGGCTCATACTGGGCGGAATCCACCATAAGAAGCCAGTTCTTTTCGTCCAGTTCATAGACGTAGCTGAGAGAATTCTGATCCAGACTCCTGGCCTGGTCATATCCAAATCTGCGGTATATATCATAGAAATCCTTTGCACTGGCTTCCTGAACCGGTTCCTTTTCTTTGCCGAAATAGGACGCTGCCGCATGATTGTTTATATCATGATTTCCAGGTATAACAAGGACCTTAACTCCCTTTTCTTCTAAAGCCGTTAATTTTTCTGCCAGAGCCTCATGTCCCTTTTTTTCTCCGTTTAAAGTTAAATCTCCGCTTAAAATCACTGCTGTTGGCTTCTTTTTCTCCATCTGGTCCGTAAATGCATCCATAATCTGGGGAATATAGCGGACCACTTTTCCGTCATCCCGTTTTTCCAGTTCACCAAAAGCTTCGCCGTAATCCGTCAGCTCCGGTGAAAAATAATGGACATCCGATGCAATCACAATGACAGGAGGCACATATGGTTTAACCTTCTCTTCCGGTTCTTCCCACGTCATTTCGGGCTGAACCGCCGATGCACGGTGTCCCTCCACTTGTGCATCTTCTTCCTTACCGGTACTCTCTCCGGCTACTGCGTTATCCTCTGTTTCCGGTTCTTCTTCTGTATAAGGTACTGCTGTGCTTTCTATAGGCGCCTTGCTCCCGCCGCCTTTTTCTACATGGGGAGAATTCAGTTTCTGTATCAGCAGGACAATAAAAAAGCACAGCAGCAGCATAATCATATAAATACAAACCAGAAGTATATTTTTCTTTCGCTTATTCATCTGATTCCATAAAGTTCCTCTCTGGTTCTTCCGGTTCTCCACATGGAATCATAGCACGTTTTTGTTCAAGGAGCAACCCTGGTGTTTAATGAAATACTGCTGTTTTTAATACCACCGCGGCAATCTGCTGCTGTCAATCTCTTCTTTCATATTAACTCTAAATACAGGAATTCCAACACCGATCATATGAGTTTTCCCGTGAAGTCTTACTTCAAACGGATATTGTGATCTCCGTCTGCTCAAATGAACATATGGACAATATATATCTTTTCTTCACACAATACTGTACCACCTGAACTCCGGGAACAGAGCATGTGACACCCACCGGCTCCAGGTGAAAGGAAAAATCCGTAAGGGGAATGGTGATCCCCCACCCTGCTGCTTTCACATAGCTCTCCTTTAACGTCCAGATCTTAAAAAAGAAAGCAGTCCGTTCCTCTCCCTTAAGCTTTCCATACTGCTCTTTTTCCTGATCTGACATCACTTTCCGTATGATCTTCTCTGAAAATGGGCGGATTAATTCCACATCAATGCCCACAGGCACATCTCCCAGAGCACACGCAGCCAGTCCTTCCGTATGGCTGATGTTATGGTAAATATGAGGATAATCCTTTAATTGGGGCTTTCCGTGCCTGCCTTTTAAAACAGGAACAGGAATGCCGTCACCATACTCAATCCCATAGTCTTCCTTCAGACCCTTTCGTAAAAGAAGCTCTCCCTCCTGGTGCTCCCTTTCGTGCTTATTCTCTCCCTCTGCCAGATCAAATTCTTCCACGTAAATTTTTATCATCTTAAAACATCCTCTGTTTAATTTTCTGTCCGGCTCCAGGTTCTGTTTTCTGCCGGATTTCCGTGGCAGAAGTAAATTTTTCTTGCACCAAGAGCACTGATTTTCTCCGCACTTCTTATCATGGCTTCCTGGTCACAGTAAATCATGGGAAGTCCCGGATAAAATAAGTTCATCAGGGCATCTCCCACAAATACAGCCCGCTTCTCCAGTTCCAGCCCGATGGAGCCTCTTGTATGGCCGGGAAGTTCAAGGATTGTCCCGTCAATGCCATATTCATCCAGCCGGTCTCCCTCTTTTAAAAAAATATCAGGTGTAAAATCAGAAATTACCGATTCTTCAAAGTTTTTTGCTGCAACATCGGCGACTACCATCCCTAAAAGCCCCTGATAAGAAACAGGCTCCTTAAAATTATCCTTAATAATCCCCATATCATCTCTGTGAATTGCCAGCGGGGCTTTCAGCTCTTTTGATAAATGAGCCGCATTCTGAACCTGTTCTATATGACCATGAGTCAGAATTATGAGTTCTACCCTGTGTTTTTTGCACTGGTTAAAAATCTTTTCTTCAAAGCCTTTTCTTCCGGTATCGATCAGAATGGCTCTTCCGTTTTTTTCTATCAGATAGCAGTTTTCACTCCCGCACCTGATTCTTTTTATTTCCGCCATCTATCATTCGCCCACTTTCCCATACATTCCCACTTACTCCCCTTTTTATAACGGGTATCACTGTTCATTCTATTGAAAAAGTGTCTTTAATATTCCACCGTTTTCATAAGCATATCATTTATTTCCTGATACATCAAGAAAAAAGACCTGCAGGCTTTTTTACCTGCAGGTCTCACTTACTCTTATTTATGAACGGCGGATATGAAATGCATCCATTCCGGGGTAAACAGCACTCTCACCCAGTTCCTCCTCAATCCGGAGCAGCTGGTTGTATTTTGCAACACGCTCGCTTCTGCTTGGGGCTCCGGTCTTAATCTGACAGGTATTTAACGCCACAGCCAGATCTGAAATGGTAGTATCCTCTGTCTCACCGGAACGATGGGAAGCAATGGCAGTATAACCTGCACGGTGAGCCATCTTAATGGCTTCCAGAGTCTCTGATACAGATCCGATCTGATTGAGTTTAATGAGGATGGAGTTGCCGCATCCTTCTGTAATGCCCTTTTGCAGACGCTCTGTATTGGTTACAAATAAATCATCTCCTACCAGCTGGATCTTGTTTCCAAGCTCCTTTGTCAGGAGTTTCCAGCCATCCCAGTCCTCTTCATCCAGTGCATCCTCAATGGAATAAATGGGATACTTATCGCAAAGCTGTTTCCAGTGATCAATCAGTTCCTCAGAAGTATAATGCTTACCGGATTTGGGAAGAACGTATTGTCCCCTGCCTTCCCCTTTCCACTCGCTGGAAGCAGCATCCATGGCAAGTACAAAATCACGTCCCGGCTCATATCCTGCTTTTCTCACGGCCTCCAGAATAAGTTCAATGGCTGCATCATCACTCTCTAAGTCAGGAGCAAAGCCTCCCTCGTCACCCACTGAGGTGGCAAGATTTTTTGCCTTTAAAATTGATGCCAGACAATGGAACACTTCTGTACACCAGCGAAGACCTTCCTTAAAGCTTGGAGCACCTGCAGGCATAATCATAAATTCCTGAACATCTACGGTATTGGCCGCATGAGCTCCTCCGTTTAAAATGTTCATCATGGGAACAGGAAGGCGGTTGCCTGTGATTCCTCCCAGGAACCGGTAAAGGGGAACTCCCATGCTGACTGCTGCTGCTCTTGCACAGGCAATGGATACTGCAAGAATGGCATTGGCTCCCAGTCTGGATTTATCCGGTGTCCCGTCAGCTGTGATCATGGCCTTGTCTATTCCATAGATATCGGATGCATCCATGCCCACCAGTGCATAATGAATGACCGTATTGATATTGTGAACTGCATTTAAAACACCTTTTCCGCCGTAACGGGTCTTATCCCCGTCTCTTAGCTCCAGCGCTTCAAACTCGCCGGTAGAAGCTCCGCTTGGCGCTGCTCCTGTGGCAATGGTTCCATCTGCTAAATGAACCTCCGCTTCAACGGTTGGGTTTCCTCTTGAGTCAATAATTTCTCTTCCAATGACCTTTTCAATTTCCAGATAATTCATCATGATTTCTCCTTTTCTTTTATATGCTTTCCAGAACGGTCAGAAGTTCCTCTACGGACTTCTTCCCAAATTCTACAATCTCATCATTTATAATCATACAGGGAACACTCATAATCTGATATCGTTTCTTTAATTCCGGATAATAAGCCAGATCATAAGTCCAGGCCTTCACTTTCCTGCTGTCAGTCGCAATTCTTCCCGCAGACATAACCGTGGTCGGGCACATGGTACAGGATAATGAGACTGCAATTTTAATATCAAGCTGTTTTTCCAGCCTTTGTATCCTGTCAGTTTCTTCTGAAGAAAGGGACTGTCCCGGTCCCGCTGCATTATATAATCCTATAACAAAGGAATTAAACTCGTGGCCTCCCGGAATTCCGTAAAAGCGGATTCCTGTTTCCGTGCCGTCTTCATTTAAAACGCACAGGGCCGGAAGCGCCTCATCAGGTTCTGTCTTATCCGATACCTGTTCTGTGATGGTCTCCACTTTATCAGAGATCCCTGAAAGTTCCTTTAAAAAGGATTCCATTTCATTTGAAAGCCGGCTTTGGTCTAAAAGTGCCTTTACAATAACTTTTGTCTGAAACTTCTGAAACAGAGCTTCTAACTGCTGCCTCATTTCAGAATTGATAAAATTCTCATCTCCTGATTCCTCCGGCTGCTTTGTATTCACATTTCTGTCCTCTGCTTCCGGTGCCGGCTCCCTAGGTGACAAGTTTAACTTTTCATATATTTCAGCAACATATTTCTCTAAAGAGGTTGCTGCAACCGCTCCATCGGAGACAGCTGTAACTACCTGCCTTAAATTTTTGATACACACATCACCGGCTCCATACACTCCCGGGATACCGGTCATCTGATTTTGGTCTGTAATAAGATATCCATGGCTGTCAAGCTCCAGCTTTCCTTTTACCAGTCCGGTATCCGGCACATAGCCTGCAAATACGAAAATACCAAAGGATTCACCCTCCGGCGCTTCATAGCTCCACTCTCTTCCGGTCTTACCATCTCTGAACCGGGCCGTTCTTAACAGTCTGTCTCCGGCAGCTTCCACAATCTCTGTCTGATAATGCACTTCAATTTTCTCATGATTCTTAGCCTTATCGGCTACGGAGGCGGCACAGGTAAAATCCTCTTCTCTTACAATAATGGTGACCTTTTTTGCATATTTCGTGAGAAATACAGCTTCCTCTGCCGCTGCAAATCCGCCTCCAATTACAAATACATCCATCCCGGTAAAAAATTCACCGTCACAGGTTGCACAGTAAGCCACTCCTCTGCCTTTGTACTCTTTCTCTCCTGCAAACCCCAGAGTTCTGGGGTTTGCTCCAAGTGCAAGAACAATTCCAAGCGTCCGATAATCACCTTTATCCGTTTTAACAATGCGGATATCTCCGGAGAAATCAAAGTCTGTTACTTTTGCCATTTGAAATTCTGCGCCAAAGCTTTGGGCCTGGATGCGCATCGTTTCTGTCAGCTCTGTACCATCTGTCTTCTCTATTCCAGGATAATTCACAATTTCCGATGTAATGGTTATCTGTCCGCCGATTTTTTCTTTTTCAAGAACCAGGACCTTAAATCTGGCTCTGGCTGCGTAAATGGCTGCGGAGAGACCTGCAGGACCTGCGCCTACAATAATTACGTCATAAAGTTCAGCCATAAGATCCCGCCTTTACAAAAGCCCTACTAAATCCAGACTGGGTTTTAATGTCTTTTCTCCTGGTTTCCATTTCGCAGGGCAAACCTCATCTCCGTGTTTGGCAACGAACTGGGAAGCTTCCACTCTCCGGAACAGCTCCTCTGCATTTCGTCCCACATTGCCGGCGATAACCTCATAAGCCACGATCACGCCTTCCGGATTCACAACAAAGGTTGCCCGTTCCGCCATGCCCGATTCCTCAATCAGAACATCAAAGCTTCTTGCCAGCGCACCCGTAGGATCTGCAAGCATGGGGTACTTAATTTTTTTAATTGTCTTTGAAGCATCATGCCATGCTTTGTGAACAAAATGGGTATCACAGGATACGCTGTAAATTTCACAGCCTGCCTTTTTAAAATCCTCATATTTATCTGCAAGATCTTCCAGTTCCGTGGGGCAGACAAACGTAAAATCCGCCGGATAGAAAAAGAATACGGACCACTTTCCCAGAACATCCTTTTTAACCACTTCCTTAAATTCTCCATTTATAAAACTCTGTACTTTAAAATCACTGATCTCTTTTCCAATGAATGACATACGATATATCTCCTTTCCTGATGGCTATACTCAATTAATATGGCTTGTTTCGATTAAATTTATGAGTTAGTTATTGCTAATTCATGGTATAATTATAGCATAGTTTACCAGAAAATTCAATAAATAATATTGATAATAATTATTATTTTATTTTAAGCCAAAAAAACCGGAGAAGCGCAAAGAATTTTCTCCTTTGCAGCCACTCCGGCATTCCAGTTTCCGGAGCTAAATCATCCAGAAGTTTGTCTTATCTTCATTATACTCCAACTGAAAACGCAGTTTCTTAAAGTACGCTTCCAGTATCTCATAAAGCGCCTGATACTCCTTTGTTCCATTGCTGTCACTAAGAGATTCCACAAAACAGGATTGTTTCCCGCAGGCATCTCTTAAATGGATCTTAAATTCCAATCCGCTGTCTTTTAAAAGCTGATTGCATTCCAGTATCTCACCAAACGATACGATCTTCATGGCATCCTCTATTCCTGGCTTTTAAACCGCTTTGCCTGTTCCCCGATCAGTTCCATATCGTCAAAATAGTTGATCTTCATGGCTTCCTTTACCTCTTTTAAGGTATCTGCAGCCACTGCTTCTGCTTTCCGGCTTCCCTCTTTTAAGATCTGGTATACGTAAGGAATATCTGCTTCGTATTCTTTTCTTTTTTTTCTGATGGGTTCTAACTCCGCCTGCAGCACGCTGTTTAAGAATCTCTTTACCTTAACGTCTCCAAGTCCGCCTCTCTGATAGTGTTCCTTCAGCTCATCAAGATTCTTGTAATCCGGTAAATATTCTTTAAAATCTTCTTCCCTGCAGAATGCGTCCAGATAGGTAAATACCGTATTGCCCTCCACCTTTCCGGGGTCGGAAACCATAAGGTGGTTGGGATCTGTGTACATGCTCATCACCTTTTTCTTAACCTCATCTTCCGAATCGGATAAGTAGATACAGTTTCCAAGGGATTTGCTCATCTTGGCCTTTCCATCTGTTCCGGGAAGGCGCAGGCACGCCTGATTGTCCGGAAGAAGAATGTCTGGCTCAACCAAAACATCTCCGTAAACGGAATTGAATTTCCGCACGATCTCCCTTGTCTGTTCAATCATAGGTTCCTGATCTTCACCTACAGGAACTGTGGTTGCCTTAAATGCTGTAATATCGGCTGCCTGGCTGATGGGATACGTAAAAAAGCCCACAGGAATGCTGGTCTCAAAATTCCTCATGGCAATCTCCGATTTCACGGTAGGATTGCGCTGAAGTCTTGAAACGGTTACCAGGTTCATATAATAGAAGCTAAGCTCTGTAAGCTGGGGTATCTGAGACTGGATGAACAACGTGCTCTTACTGGGGTCCAGTCCGCATGCAAGATAATCCAGCGCTACCTCAATGATGTTCTGACGAACCTTTTCCGGATTGTCCGCATTATCCGTCAATGCCTGGGCATCCGCAATCATAATAAAAATTTCGTCAAATTCGCCGGAATTCTGCAATTCCACCCTGCGCCTCAGAGAACCCACGTAATGTCCGATATGAAGCTTTCCGGTGGGTCTGTCCCCCGTTAAAATAATCTTTCCCATTTTGTACCTCCAGATATATTGTCAAGTTTTATTGTACCATTCATTCGATATTTGTCAATGAGGCACCTTATTTTACTTCAAATATATCCTCTGCATAATTCACGGATGCCATGGCATCCCTGCAATACTGGTCTGCACCGATTGTCATGGCATACTCTTTTGTAAGAACAGCACCCCCAACCATAACCTTCACAAAAGGCGCCTCTTTTCTTAACTGCCTGATTGTCTCTTCCATGCTTGGAACCGTGGTGGTCATGAGGGCGCTTAATCCCACCAGCTTCACATTCCGTTCTATTGCTGTCTTTACAATGGTTTCAGGGGGAACATCCTTTCCAAGATCCAGCACCTCATAGCTGTAATTTTCCAGAAGGACCTTTACAATATTTTTTCCGATATCGTGGATATCTCCCTTCACGGTGGCAAGAATCACCGTTCCCTTTTTCTTTTCCTCTGCACCGCTTTGGGCAAGTTTTTCCTTAATGACCTCAAAAGCCGCTTTTGCCGCCTCAGCGCTCATTAAAAGCTGGGGAAGAAACACCGTTCCCTTTTCAAAGCCTTTTCCAACCTCATTCAGTGCCGGAATCATTTCTTCATTAATAATTATAAGAGGCTCCCTGTTTTCAAGCAGTTCCGATACAGCCGAATAAGCTCTGTCTTTTAATCCTTTTTTTATACTGTCCCGCAAGGAGAGGTCTTTTCCGCTTTCTCCTGAAGCTTTCTGATCTCCCGCCTGTCTTTTTACATCACCAAGGACAGCCACATTTCCGCTGTAGATGCTGATATAATTGCTGCACTGGGGATCTAAATCAGCAAGAACACGGTAACTGTAATAAGAGCGCATCATTGCCTCTGAATTGGGATTAATAATAGCGGCGTTTAACCCGTTTTGCAAAGCCATGGTAAAGAATGCGGCATTGACAATCTCTCTCTGAGGCAGACCGAAGGAAATATTGGATACTCCAAGTATGGTCTTTCCTCCTAATTCATCCCTTACCCGTCTCACAGTCTCAAGAGTAGTAATAGCTCCTTTGTTGTCAGAACTGACTGTCATACATAAGGCATCAATGATGATATCCTCTTTCCCGATTCCATACCCGGCTGCTGTGTCATAGATCTTTCTCGATACAGCAATTCTTCCTTCCGGAGTTTCCGGAATTCCGTCTTCGTCAAGAGCCAGTGCTACCACTACTCCTCCGTACCGCCTTACAAGAGGGAAAATCGCTTCCATTACCTCTTTCTTTCCATTGACGGAATTGATAAGAGGCTTTCCGTTATAGATTCTCATGGCACGTTCCATGGCAGTCATATTGGAGGTATCAATCTGCAAAGGCAGGTCTATAATGCTTTGCAGTTCTTTCACCACTTCTACCATCATGGATGGTTCATCAATCTCAGGAAGTCCCACGTTTACATCAAGCACATGAGCACCGTTATCCTGCTGTAGAACGCCCTCTTTTAAGATATACTCCAGGTTATGATCCTTTAATGCCTGTTTAAACTTTGATTTACCCGTAGGATTAATACGTTCTCCAATTATTACAGGATCCTTATCTATGACAACTGCCTGGGCATAGGAAGAAATGACCGTCCGGTTCTTTTTCTTTGGAAGCCTGGCCGGATTATCCCTGCACAAAGCAACCATCTTCCGAATATGCTCCGGCGTGGTTCCGCAGCATCCGCCGATGATGCAGGCCCCAGCATCCGCTATTTCCTTCATCACTGTGGCAAATTCATCCGCATCGATGTCATAAACCGTCTTGCCGCCTTCACTCCTTGGAAGACCGGCATTGGGATTTACAATAACCGGAAGGGATACCACCTTCATGATGTCCTCTAAAATCCCCTTCATCTGAACAGGACCAAGACCGCAGTTAATTCCCAGTGCATCCACTCCAAGACCTTCTAAAAGAGCCACTGTGGACTCCACATTTCCGCCGGTTAAAAGCTTTCCTTTGTCATCAAAGATCATCGTTACAAAAACAGGAAGGCTGCTGTTTTCTTTCGCTGCCAGAACCGCTGCCTTTGCTTCATAGCTGTCGCTCATGGTTTCAATGAGAATGAGATCCGCGCCTTCACGCTCTCCGATTCTTACCACCTGGGAAAACAGCTCATAGGCATCTTCAAAATCAAGATCTCCCAGAGGCTTTAAAAGCTTGCCGGTAGGACCGATATCAAGGGCAACCGCTCCTTTTTTTCTTCCCTCAGGATAAGCGGCAGTATTCACCGCCTCCTTTGCATTCTTCATGGCAGCAGTTACAATCTGCTCTAAATCAAATTCCTTATCCTGATTATATTTTAAACCATTTGCACCAAAGGTATTGGTTTTAATGATATCCGCACCGGCTTCCAGATAATCTCTGTGAAGCTTCACGATTAAGCCGGAATGCGTTACATTCCATGTTTCCGGCAGTTCACCCGGTTTTAAGCCGTTGGCCTGTAAAAGACTGCCCATTCCGCCGTCAAAAAATAGGATTCTGTTTTTAAGTTCTTCTAAAATCGCTGTCATACATTCCTCCATCTGCACTCAGTTTCTTTACTGTCTCCGGTATACACAGTCCAATTTCTCGCAGGATTCGCACCCTTTTATCTCACACCGGTAAGGCTTTTTGCTGGCTCCCATAACTGCCGTCACGGATTTGGAGGGAGTCATAAGCAGGCTTTCCGTAAGCATAATGCCGATCCGCTTGGGTGTTTCCAAAACTGCTGTAATCTCTTTTTGACATTCCAATGAAAAATCACCGTAGCCCGGACTGAATCTGGGTCTTAAATAGAGGCCTTTTTCCTCATACTCCTGTTTCAGCTTACGGTTTACCCCGTCGCAGTATTCTTCAATCACTGCAGCGGCAGCAGCCTGCATGATGACTGCCTTGCTCATCTGAAGTCTGGTGTATTTGTGAAGCAGTACATCCACACCGGTTCCCAGTGTAGCAGCAAATAATATGACTTCTTCACAATCAGCCAGATTCCGGCTTAGATTCCGGCTTCTTGTCCGGAACACGGTAAAATCAATCTCATTTTCAGGCAGCAGTGTTAAGGGATATGACCTGTAAATGCTTTTTGGTGATGCAGCAGCCAGAAGTTCTTCCAGGGCTTCTTCGATCAATGCACTTACCTGCTCATCGCCTTCCTTATTGCCATATCCTAAATATCTAAGAATCTCCTTCCGGCTGATCTCCATTCTTATCCCTCCGATTTTTCCTGTTAAAACAGGTCCGCTCTTTTCAGAAACGGACCTGCTGCTTCACGGATTACAGTATCTCCGAAAGATTTTCCTTGATTTTTAAGGCTACATCCGGCTTATTCATGGAATAAACATGGATGGCATTGACACCGTTTGCAATTAAATCAATGATCTGCTCCGTTGCATAAGCGATTCCCGCCTGCTTCATCGCTGCCGGATTCTCCCCGAACCGGTCAACAATGGCCTTAAAACGGGTGGGCAGATAGGTTCCGGACAGCTGGCAGCTCCGTATGATCTGCTTTACATTGGTTACAGGCATAATTCCTGCAACCACCGGAACTGTAATTCCCTTTTCCCGTATACGGTATAAGTAATTGTATAAGATGTTATTATCGAAAAACATCTGCGTGGTAACAAAATCACAGCCTGCTTCCACCTTCTGTTTCAAATAATCCATATCAATGGTTTTGTTTGCCGATTCCACATGGCCTTCCGGATAACAGGCAGCACCAATACAGAAATCCCCTGTTTCCTTGATTTCCCGGATCAGCTCGGAGGCATAGTTGTATTCCCGTTTATCAGGCGCATCAGGCGGGATATCTCCTCTTAATGCCAGCACGTTTTCTATCCCTGCGTCCTTTAGCTCACCCAGCACCTGACGTACCTTTTCTTTGGTTGAAGACACACAGGTTAAATGGGCCAGAGCGGTTACATGATACTCATGATGAAGCGCGGAAGCAATATCTACGGTATATTTACTGGTTCCTCCGCCTGCGCCGTATGTGACGCTCATGAATGCGGGATGAAGTTTTGCTATTTCAGCAGCAGCCTTTTCAACAGAATCATACTTATCCTCTGTCTTGGGCGGGAACACTTCAAAAGATAAGGTCGGCTGTCCCTGGCTCAATATATCTGTAATCTTCATTCTGTCAATCTCCTATCCTCTGCTTCTTTTATTTTAACACTTTACCATAAAAAACTTTTTCCCGCAACATATAGTATTCCTAATTTTATTGTCCCGTAAATATCCTGGCCAGAGGAGAGCCTCCCGGAAGAATTAATGTATTGCCATTTCCGGCAAGAGACGTTTTCGCAGCCTCTAAAGACCGTACAAAGGAATAGAATTCCGATCTTTGAGGATCGTGATAAGCTTCTGCCATAATTCTCATATATTCCCCTTCTCCCTCTGATGTGATTGAAGCTGCCTTTGCCTGGGCATCAGAAATGCTGATGGCAATTTCACGGTCTGTTGTATTTTGTATCTTTTTTGCCTCTGCCTGGCCTTCCGCCGTAAATGTAGCTGCGATCTTATCACGCTCCGAGATCATTCTTTCATATACGGCCGTTTTGTTGTCTGCCGGAAGATCCAGACGCTTTGTTTCCACCGCCAGAAGACGAATTCCATACTGTCCCATATTATCGCCTACATTTTCCATGATAGCCTGTGAAAGTTCGCCGTCACGGCTGCTGATCACTTCATTCTGTGCCATACTGCTGATCACATTTTTTACCGAGTTATAAACCACGGTATCAATTCTGCTCTCTGCTCCCACAACGGAAGAATTCAGAGACTGGGCAAATTTCAGCGGATCTTCAATGCGCCAGAGCACGTAGCTGTCACTGAGCATTGTTTTTTTATCCATTGTAATTACATCGGACGCCGCCAGATCATAAATGAGTATCTGCTTTGGTATGGTATCTGCCGTCTGGATTATTGGTAACTTGAAAGAAATACCCGGTGAATCAATGACCCGTTCCACCCTTCCAAACTGCCGGATCAGCTTGTATTCATTTTCATTGGTGACTATCACCGAACCGGAAAGCACCGTTACGGCTGCTGCTGCAAGCAGTATCCCTATGGCTGTTTTTATCTTTTTCATTCCTTATTCTCCTTTTTCTCACTGGTTTCTCCTCCTGTAAAGCTGTCAAGAGGGAGGATGGTACTGGTCTGGTCCGTACCGTCAATAATCACCTTCATATTTGGAAGAACATCTTCCATCGTTTCATAAAACATTCGTTTTTTTGTCACTTCCGGATTTTTTATATATTCCTGATACATAGCATTGAATTTCGCCACCTCTGCACTGGCCTCGTTAATTCTTTTCGCCTTGGAAGATTCCGCATCCTGAAGAATTTTATCGGTCTGGGCAGTTGCCTCGGGAAGTTTTTCATTTCGGTACTTATTTGCATTATTAATCGCCGTTTCTTTCCCCTGCTTGGCTGTTTCCACCGCCTTAAACGCTTCCATTACCTCTTTTGTCGGAGGTTCTGAATCCTGTATGGTAACATTAATCACAGTAAGCCCCACATTGTGCTCCGCCAGTTTAGCCGTGATCATCTCCTTCACTTTGGACTGAATCTCGTTTTTTCCATTGGTCAGCACCGAATCCACGTCATAACTGCCGATGACAGTACGGATACTGCTTCTAGATACATTCTGAAGAATTGTCAGCGGGTCCTTAGAAGCATAAATGGCCTTCACCGGATCAGAAACTTTGTATTCCACAAAGAAATCCACGTTTACAAAATTATAATCCTTCGTGATCATCAGGGAATCCTCTTCCCTGCTTTCATTGTTACCTGGATCATAGCCCACAGCGAAACCCTGTATTGTGGTATTTACCTTATGCACATTTTGCACGAACGGGATCTTAAAATGAAGTCCCGGCTCCGCAACCGTTCTGGGAATACCTAAGGTTGTCACTACTGCCTGCTCCTGCTCCTGTACATTATAGACAGAGCCAAATGCTATAACAGGAACTGCCACCGCGAGCAAAACCGCCATTCCGGATTTCCGGATCAGCCTTCGGATTTTTTTCAACTGCTCCGTTCCTTTCGGGTTAACTGTTTCCATAATTCAATTCCTCTCTTTCTTTTTTGTGTGTTTTCGCAAAAAGAGTATAAAAAAAGACCTTTGCGGATACCATACGGTATCTGTAAAAGTCTTGACATTTCATAAGTATGCGGATAAATCTCTTTATCGTTCTGACGCACGCTTATCCAGCCTTGCGGCGGAAGCTACTCCCTTTTGCGATTGAAATAATTATATCAGATCGGTTATGTTCTGTCAATAGCGGGGTTTAGATGTTACGTTTCCTGATTTTTAACAGCTTCCGGATTGTTATAGGAAACATAAATCTGGATCCGGTCCTCGTAAAAATATAGATTGATATCAAAGATTCCTTCCAGGATATAGGCTCCTTCCTGCTGGTTCAGCCTTGACTGTGCCTGTTCCATAATTGAGGGGATACTGCTTTGCTCTGTCTGAATCCCGCAGGCCGCCTCTGTAAGCATCAGAAACTGTTCCAAGTACGCCAGCGAAGCTTCCTGGTTCCCCAGATAGGACACATACCGGTGCAGTTCTCCGGTTGCGGTATCATAGTTAATGTCCACATACTCATACTCTTCCTCATCGGAACTTTCCCCATCGGCTGTATTCGGTATTAAATAAACGCTTTCCACTGTCTCATAATAAGTGACCGGGCCGCTGTCCTCATTCATCTCATAGTTATCAGAATAGGTCTCATTAGAACTGATCTGATAGCCATAATCGCCTTTTTCCAGAAACTGGGCCATGGAATCCGCAATACCTCTTCCATCGGCTTCAAAATGATCGAACCCGCTGCATCGTTCCCCTGCTGCAATTACTTCTGTTTCATCCAGATCACGATACCCATAATCGTCGTATCCTGTTGCTGTCTCATAGTCATCCTCATCAAAAGCGACGGAATAAACAGCACAGCTGAAAATGACCCCCGCCATAATGACAATCGCAAAAGCCAAAATCAAAATAAACAGGAGTGTATTTGATTGTCTTTTACCAGTTACGGAAGGATTGGCCGCCGGCTGATTTACAGTCAGTCTGCCAGCCTGAGGCAGCCCTGCCGGCATAGCCTGCTGGTTTCTCTTTTCATTTAATAAATAATTCACTTCCCAGCTTACAGGCTTTTTCACCACCCGCCTGCACCTGGGGCAATAATTCACCTCGTTAACCGGAAGATCACAGACCGGACAAATCTTTTTCACCATCTTTTGTTTTCCCCTTCTTTAACCCAGTACCAGATGAGCCACTGCGATCTCATCATCCTCCCTGAAGCCCTGTGCACAAACCTGGATATCATAAACATATTTTTCATTCAGTCCTGTGGTTTCAGCTATTTTTTCAATGCTCATTCCATCTTTGGCCAGAGCCAGTACTGTATGAACATCTTCTATGGTCTTACTTAATAGTTCGTCAGACTGCGGGGGATTCATAAGCGTATTTTCTCCTAAATCCTGATCTGAGATAAAATCTTCCAGAGAAAGCTTCTTTTCATTCTCCTGTTCCGTATAATAATCGTCAGAAAGCTCCCAGTCTTTTTCATCCTTTAACATGATGTTTCTCCTTTCAAAAAGAGGCAGGTTCACGGGAACCTGCCTGATATGTATGTATTTATCTTTTATTTCTTAAAAAGTCAGGAATGTTAATCTGTACTTCTTTGTTAACAGTCGGACGATAAGGCTGGCCATTCCCCTGAGGTGCACTCTGCTGTGTATTCTGGGGAGTTCCCTGTCCGTAGTTTGGCTGCTTGTTATAATTGGGATTGTTGTAATTCGGACTGCCGTAATTACCTCCGTTATTCTGGTTATTGGGATAAGCCTGTCCGGAATAATTATTGGTATTGCCATAATTCTGGTTAAAGTTCTGGTTGTATCCGGGAGTTGCTGCTGCGGTCGCTGCTGCTTCCTGGCTGCCCGCCTGCTGTGCTGCTTTCGGCTGTTTATAGTTTGGGTTGGAGAAATTAGTCATAACCTTGGATACAGGTGTCTCATTCTGCATATCAAGTCCGGTTGCAATGACAGTAATGCTTGCTTCGTCCTGGGCATTCTCATCATACATGGCACCGAAAATAATATTCGCATCGTCACCTGCCATCTCCTGAACATAGCTTGCTGCTTCATTGGCCTCAATCAGGCTGATATCTCCGGAGATATTAATGATCACATGAGTTGCACCTTCTATTGTTGTCTCAAGAAGCGGGCTTGATACTGCCTGTTTTACTGCCTCTAAAGCCTTTTCATCGCCCTTTGCACGCCCGATACCAATATGCGCAATGCCTTTATCGGTCATAACGGTCTGGACATCAGCAAAATCCAGGTTAATCAGTCCTGGTACATTAATTAAATCTGTAATACCCTGAACTGCCTGCTGAAGTACTTCATCAGCCTTTTTTAAAGCATCAGGCATGGTGGTGCGCCTGTCCACGATTTCAAGAAGACGGTCATTAGGGATTACAATCAGCGTATCTACACTTTCCTTTAAACGCTCAATACCGGAAACTGCATTGGACATACGTGTTTTGGCTTCAAAACGGAAAGGCTTTGTTACAACACCAACCGTTAAGATTCCCATATCCTTTGCAATCTTAGCCACAACGGGAGCCGCACCGGTTCCTGTTCCGCCTCCCATACCGCATGTAACGAATACCATATCGGCACCCTTCATGACCTGAGCCAGCTCGTCCGCATTCTCTTCCGCTGCCTTTTCGCCAATTTCAGGTTTTGCACCAGCACCAAGTCCCTTGGTCAGCTTCTCGCCGATCTGCATGGCTGTGGGAGCCTTGCAAAACTGCAACGCCTGCTTGTCCGTATTGATTCCAAGAAATTCCACACCAGCTATATTCTCATCAATCATGCGGTTAACCGCATTGTTTCCGGCACCGCCTACACCGATTACCAGAATTCTTGCAGCGTTATCCGCCTCATTTATTTTAATCTCTAACAAGATTATATCCTCCTTTAACCATATACAGCTTACTGTATAAACCTATTTAATATAATATTTTATTTTGTAAAAAATATCAACCATTTTTTTTACAAAATTCCAAGCAAATTATGTAAATTCACTTATCCTTCACAAACCGATAAGAAGTGACTGTTTCCGCCTCGTCATAGGTATCCAGATACAAGGTGCCGGACAAACCGGCAAGGACCGGCAGCTGATCATTCAGTTCAGAAATCTTTCCATTCATCTGGTTATTGCTTCCAAGGTATACCCTGATGCCTCCCATCACAAGAGTTGCATTCCCCCCTGAATCATAGCGGATCTCATCTGCCGGGATTTTATGGGTGGATAAAAGCTGGGTGAGGGTTAAAATCTGGCCGAATACTTTGGGATCCTCCACGGGGAGGGGCTGGTGAAGTGCGATATGCCCATACTTAAGCCCCGTAATCCATGGAATTCCTGTCAGCTTTCCGCTGGAACTTTCCACAATGATCCCGTCTTTATCAAAATACATATAACTGCCCATATAGGAAACATAACCAACCACGGATTTTTCGTATACGATCACTTCTATGCTGACAGGGCTCTGGAATACGATCTTGTAATCTTCCACGAAAGGAATCTGTTCGTGTTCCCGAAAACGGTCCTTATAAATGCAGTATATCGCATTCCGGTCCCAGCCATCCTTAAATAATAAGTCTATGATCTGATCTGAAGTATATTTTTTGTTGCCGGTTACAGTAATGGTTCTGATCTGCAGCGACATAAAAACTGCCGTGCCGGCCAGAAGGAGTACTGCTATGATTGCAACTGTTATTTTTCTTCTGCTCTTTTTGAAGTTTTTCATTCCTTACCTCTGATTGCAGCTCCAATACTGCTTAAATCCCTGCAGATATCCTCATACCCCCGTTCAATATGGTGGCACTCAGAAATCTCCGTTACGCCTTCGCCTGCAAGCCCTGCCACCACAAGGGCGGCACCGCCTCTTAGATCTGGAGCCGCTACGTAATTGCCTTTTAAAGGATAGAGTCCGTGTACAATCGCCCGTTTTCCCTCTATGACGATGTCAGCTCCCAGTTTCTTAAGTTCATTTGCTGCACCGTACCTTCCTTCAAAAATCGTCTCCTTCACTCTTCCACAGCCGGATCCCGATGCCATCACTGCCATCACCTGTGATTGAAGATCGGTTGGAAATCCCGGATAAGGTTCCGTTACAACGTCTACACAGTCAGGACGTCCTCTCATGGAAACCTCCAGCTGGTTTTTATACAGCTTTAACTCGGCTCCCATTCTTTCCGCCAGGGAAAGAGCTGCAGTCAGATGATCCGGCCGGACCCCATCAAGCAGCACATTCCCTTCCGCTGCCATCACTGCTGTTAAATAAGTACCTGCCACAATCCGGTCCCCTGCCACGACAAATTCAGAATCATGCAAGCCTGTAACTCCGGTTACAGCAAGTCTGGAGGTTCCTGCTCCGTGTATGACCGCACCCATGTTGTTTAAGAATTCACAGAGAGAAGTGATCTCCGGTTCTTTTGCCGCTCCATGTATCACGGTGATTCCGTTCGCGTAAACAGCTGCCATCAGGGCATTTTCCGTAGCTCCCACACTTGGAAACGGAAAGTAAATATCAGCACCCGCCAGTGCCTTTGCAGATGCACACAGTTTCTCTTCTTTTTCCTCTATTACTGCACCAAGTGTGCGGAAAGCAGCCAGATGCATATCAATCGGTCTCTGTCCTATTGAGCAGCCTCCGGGAAAGCTGGTAACAGCAAATCCCAGCCGTCCTAAGAGCGGGCCTGATAATATAATAGAGGAACGCATGCTTTTTATATACTCTTCCGGAATCTCCGCACATTTGATATCAGAAGCATCAATGGTCAGCGTATGTCCGTCAAGACTGTAAATACACCCGATACGCTCAAGTATCCCCAGCATACAGAACACATCCTGTATCCTGGGGACATTATGAATCACTGTAGTACCTTTATGGAGAACCGCCGCTGCCATAATCGGCAGAACAGCATTTTTGGAACCCTGAATTTTTATCTCACCTTTTAAGGATCGTAACCCCTGGACCTGTATGACTGACAAACCGGTACCTCCCATGGTTTCTTATATACTATCCTATGTTATAAGTGAGAGAATGGTTTCATATCCAGCTATTTTTCCAGTTTAATCTGATTGGAAACACTGAGAACCATGCCCATTTCAGCCATAAGAAACAGGACCGAGGTTCCCCCGTAACTGATAAAGGGAAGAGTAATTCCGGTATTTGGTATGGTATTGGTTACAACGGCAATGTTTAAGATAACCTGTATGGCAATGTGTCCCATAACCCCTACCACCAAAAGTGCTCCGAACAGATCCGGTGCATTGTCTGCGATCAGCATAAAGCGGTATATCATGAACAGAAAAATAAGGATCACGGATACCGCACCAAAAAGCCCCAGTTCCTCACAGATAATGGAGAAAATCATATCATTCTGTGCCTCAGGCACAAACCCCATCTTCTGTATGCTCTCACCCAGACCTCTTCCTACCAGGCCGCCGGAACCTATGGCATAAAGTCCCTGCAGCACCTGATAACCTCCCGTAGAAGGATATGCCTCAGGGTTCAGCCAGACAAGTATTCTTCCCAGCTGGTAATCGTGAAGAATATTTAACTTTTCAAGAACCGTAGCTATGGGTCCGGCAAATGCCAAAAGCCCGACTCCTCCAAATCCGCAGGCAAAAAACGGCCATTTCTTTTTGCACGCCACAAACAGCATGACAAACGCAATTCCTACAATGATGATACCGGAACTTAAATTGTTTGCAGCAACAATTCCCGCAATGGGCAGAGTTGTCACGATAATAAGCCCCACACCGTTTTTTGTATTGATGTTTTTTCCCATCTGTACAATCATTACAGCCAGCATAACAATGAGAGCGATTTTTACAAATTCCGTAGGCTGAAACGTCAGGCTTCCTACTCCCAGCCATCGGCGTTTTCCATTAAATTTTTTACCAAAAAGGGAAACGGCGATCATCAAAACATAAGAAAGCACATAGGCAAACACTGCAAATTTCCCATACCAGTGGTAATCCAGTTTCGAAAGTACTATCATTATGACAAATCCGCCCAGAGCGATCTTCGCCTGCTTCATCATAAAAAATGATGCATTGCCAAACTTTAACTGGGCGGCGTAAGAGCTGGAACTGTATATCATAACCAGACCGAAAACAGACAGAAATATAACAGTGAACAGCAAACTGTAGTCATAAAAACGGCGCGGCCTGTTTTTCTTAACTACTGGCCTTTTTTCCGCCATACCATTCCTCCTCGCCATTCAGATTACAGTGCCCGCTCATAATTAAAGACTGCGGACACATTCTTTAAAAATCTCTCCCCGTTCTTCATAACACTTAAACATTCCCCAGCTTGCGCATGCCGGAGAGAGCAGCACATAATCTCCCATGTTTGCGTAAGAAGCACAGACTCTTACCGCTTCCTGCATATCTTCCGCATACATCACATTGGTAAACCCGTGCTTTGCTGCGCATTCCGCTATTTTCTCCCTGGTCTGGCCAAGAAGCACCATGTATTTCACTTTTCCGTCAAATGATTCAATCCATTCGTCGTATTCGGAATTCTTATCGTATCCTCCTGCGATCAGAATGGTCGGTCCCGGCATCGCTTTCACTGCCTGAATCGCCGCATCAGGATTGGTTCCCTTTGAATCGTTGTAATACTTCACTCCTGCTTTTTCAGCAACAAACTCAATTCTGTGCTCCACCGCCTGGAACTCACACACAGCCTTTTTAATCACTTCCATGGGTACATTCAGTTCCGATGCAATGGCAATGGCAGCCATTACATTCTCATGGTTATGGCGCCCCAGAAGATTTAATTCGTGAATGTTTACAATCTCTTCCCGCCTGCCGTCATGATTGCGGATAATAAAGTCTCCATCCATACAGTAGCCCTCTTTGAGAGGCTTTCTGCTGCTGAAATAGATGGCGCGGGGTTTCATATGCTCTCCGAATTCCCGAAGCACGGGATCGTCATAATTTAAAATACAGCAGTCATTTTCTGTCTGGTTTACGGTGATGCTTTCTTTCACTTCTATGTAACATTCCATGGTTTTATGACGGTTTAAATGATCCGGTGTAATATTTAAAATTGCACTGACATCAGGCCGGAAATCTGTGATGGTCTCCAGCTGAAAGCTGCTGACTTCCGCAACAGTCACGGAATCCTCCGTTGTTTTTAACGCCTCATCCGTGTAAGGAATTCCGATATTCCCCACTACATAAACATCATCGTAAAATGCTTTCATGATTTCGCCGGTAAGGGCTGTGGTGGTTGTCTTTCCGTTGGTTCCTGTAATGGCAGCCAGTTTTCCCTTTGCATGATGATATGCCAGCTGTATTTCACTCCAGATGGGTATATTCCCTTCCTTTAAGACAGATACAAAAGGTGCATCAAGTCCGATGCCAGGACTGATTACACAAAGTGTGATATCCTTTAAATCCTCTTTTTTCAATTCTCCGAGAATTAGGGAAATTTTATCCGCTTTTCCAAACCCGCTTAACAGCTCATCCTCTTTTAAAGCGTCATTGCTGTCATATAAAACAACTTCATCGCCAGTCTTTAAAATCATCCTGGAGGCGGCGATCCCACTTTTTCCACTTCCTGCAACTAAAATTTTCTGACTCATATGGTTTCTCTCCTATAATCCAAGATATGCGAGCAGGCAAAGAACTGCCGTAACAATTGCAAATACAGCCACCACCCTTGTTTCAGACCATCCGCAAAGTTCAAAATGATGGTGAATGGGAGCCATTTTAAAAAAACGCTTCCCGCCTGTTCTTTTAAAGTATGTTACCTGAATAATGACGGATAACACCTCAAGCAGATAGATAAATCCGATAATTGCAATAAAAACCGGCATCTGCATCATAAAAGCACTGGAGGCAACAAAGCCTCCCAGCCCCAGCGAACCGGTATCCCCCATAAACACCCGGGCAGGGTATACATTAAAGAGGAGAAATCCTAACAGGCTGCCCACTACCGCACCGGTAATGGGGCTGATGCCGGTTCTTTCTCCTATGGCTACTACCGTTAAGAATGTGGCAACCAGTATGGTAACACTGGTGCACAAACCGTCAAGACCGTCTGTAAAGTTCACTCCGTTGTCTGTTCCAATTACAATGAAAAATACCGCCGGTACAAATAAGATACCAAGATTCAAATAGATACCGTTTTTAAATCCTCCTGTAAACGGAACTAACATCGCAGTCCCCACATCTTTGGAATGAAGCAGATAAAAAGCAAAAATACCTGTTATGACCAGCTGGCCTGCCATCTTCTGTACAGGAGTCAGTCCTTCGGACCTTTTCATTACGATTTTAATATAATCATCAAGGAATCCAACGATACCAAATCCCACCGTCACAAACAGAACCGGTATAATCTTCGGATAATCTTTTACGTAAAACAGAGACGTAATAATAATACTGGTTAATATAATCAGTCCGCCCATGGTAGGGGTTCCCTGTTTTTTCAAATGGCTCTCCGGACCTTCCTTACGGACTTCCTGGCCAAATTTTAATTTGTGCAGAAACGGTATTACTATGGGACACAGCATTGCGCTGATGGCAAAAGCTATGATGATTGCCAAAATCGTTTCGTTAATCATGTCACACCTCAATCATTTATGTATTTGTATATCAAAAGTACACAGTTAGTAGTATACGTCTTTTTACCTGAATAATCAACCACTGATTCGAAACGAAGAAACAGTTTTTTCCTCTGCTGGCTCTATTCCCAGATAAGGAAAAATGTTCTTGAAAATATCAGCAATCACAGGTGCAGCAATGGTTCCGCCATAGTAAATGCCCTGTGGTTCGTCAATTGTTATAAGAGCAATTACTTTAGGATTATCCGCTGGTGCAAATCCTATAAATGAGGATATATACTTTTTTAAGCTTCTTGGAAGCTTCTCAGAGGTTGCTGTTTTTCCTCCGATCCGATATCCTTCAATCTTCGCTCTTTTTCCGCTTCCCTCAGAAACAACCTGTTCCAGGATATAACGCATGGTTTCACTGGTTTCCTTTGATACAATCCCCTCCTTTACCGGATAGGTAAATGTGTGTACGGATTTCCCGTCAGAGCTCACGGAACTTACTCCAAAATGCGGAGTGATGCGGTTGCCGCCGTTAACAAGAGAAGAAGCCGTAGTAATCAGCTGCATTGGGGTGATCTGAAATGACTGGCCGAATGATACGGTTGCCAGCTCCACCAGCCCCATATCCTCTTTTTTGTGCATGATTGTCGACGCCTCGCCGGGCAGATCGATTCCAGTCTTTCCTTTTAAACCAAACTGCTCAAAATATTTATAGTAATTATCCACTCCAAGGCGCTGTCCCACATCAATAAGGACCGGATTGCAGGAATTCATCATGCCCTGAAGGAAGGTTTCCGATCCGTGACCGCCCACTTTGTGGCACCTGATTTTTCTGTCTTCCACCACCCGAAAGCCCGGGCAGGAAAACTGATCGGTCAGTTTTACAACTCCTGCCTCTAACCCGGCTGCAGCAGTCACAATCTTAAAGGTGGAACCTGGCTCATAAGTATCGTTGATGCATGGATTTCTCCACATTTTATTTAACAGATCCTGTTTTTCTTTTTCATTTGCCGGAACCTCAGCTGCGGTATTTAGTGTAAACGGATCGTTTAAATTAAATTCAGGTGCGTTCACCATTGCCATTATTTCCCCGTTTTGCGGATTCATGATGATAATTGATACCCGTTTTGCACCTTTTTTCTCCATCACCTGATAGGCTGCCTGCTCGCAGTAGCGCTGGATATTCACATCAAGGCTGATATGAAGATCCTGTCCTGCAATTGGCTCTATCCGGTCTTCTGCCGCATTTTCAATCTCAATGCCAGCTGCATCCGACATGGTCAGTATCTTACCGTTGAGTCCTTTTAAGTACTGTTCATATTTTACCTCCAGGCCGATGATTCCCTGATTGTCTCCTCCTGTAAATCCAAGCACTGTGGAAGCAAGGGTATCGTAGGGATAATACCGTTTGTAATCTTCATCTACCTTGACTCCTGCCAGATGATAGGAGCGGATCTGGTCTCCCAAAGCCTTGTCTACATTTGTCTTAATAATTTCCCTGGAGCTGTACTTCTCCACTTTCTTGCGGACCTCTGCTTCATTAAGCCCCAATTCCTTAGAAAGAACCGCCGTAACTTCATCTGCCTGCTTCACCTGATTGTGGATGACCGATATGGTACAGACGGTGCGGTTTGTTGCAATGACAGTTCCTTTCGCGTCAATAATATTACCTCTTGCAGCTTTAATGGTCCTCTCTCTCTCATGAAGATCAGAAGCCATGGCACTGTAATGCTCCGAGCGAAAGACCATTAGAAAAATAAGCCGACCCATAAGTCCTGTCATGGCCAGAAACAACAGGAAAAACAGGAGGGCTATTTTCTCTCTGTGATGTGTTTTGTTCGAATTCATAAGCTGCTCCATCGTCATCATTGTTACAGTATATGAAATCCGTCTTTTTTTATGAGTCCCTTTGGGTTGAAATTCATTCTGAAGGCTGGGTGTCCTGGCCCTCCTGGGTATCTGCAGAAGTATCTGCGGCACCGCCTGGAAGAGCCGCCGGTAAATCCGTATCTCCGCCGCTTTCCCGTTTTACGTATTCTTCATCGGGATTTAAGTATTCCTCCGGTACTGTTTCTCCATTTTCCATGGTCGGCACTTCTTTTGAAGGCTGCCCGGAAGTTGGCTCCGCCTCAGTCTCTCCGCTTTCAGAAGATGCCTGTGTTTCATTTGTAATACCTTCCTGCTGTGGAAGTGTGGCAGCATCTTCAGAGGAGAGTGTTCCTCCCTCCTGTGTATCCGGGAATATATTTAAATAAGGAAGAATTTCAGTCATAATCTTCTGGAAAATCTGGCTGGCATAAGTACTGTGAGGCTGATCCTCAACATGAGGTTCATCAACTACCACATAAACCAGCACCTGGGGATTATCCGAAGGAGCGTATCCGCAGAAAGATACAACGTAGTTTGTTTTATCACGGGGAATTTTCTCTGCAGTTCCTGTTTTACCGGCAACCTTATATCCGGCAATTCTGGCAGCACCGCCTGTTCCCCCTTCTGCATTGACTGTCTTAAATAATGCCTCATTAATGAACTTGGTTGTGGATTCAGAAACGGTTTCCCTTACCAGTACAGGATCTACTTTTTTCATAACTGATCCCTGTTCATTTAAAATCTGTTTTACTACATGGGGTTCATAGTAAGAACCGCCGTTTATGACTGAGCAGTAAGCTGCAGCCATCTGAATCATGGTACAGTTAAAGTTCTGTCCGAAGGAGTTGGTTGCAAGGTCTGTGGGACCGGCTGTATCGGCAGTATACATAACGGATTTATTATCTGCTTCTCCCGGCAGATCAATCCCCGTCTTGGATCCAAATCCAAATATCTGCTGGTATTTATAGAATTTCTCTTTTCCCATCTGCTGGGCAATCCGCATCATAACCACGTTGCAGGACTTCATCAGACCTTCTTCCACAGTAATGAGTCCGTGTCCGTATCTGCTGACACAGTTGATTTTGTGTCCGCCTACTTCAAGAAACTTATTGCATTCATACGTCTCTTTTCCGGTTATGGCACCCTCTTCCAATGCTGCGGAGACTGTAAATATCTTTTCTGTAGACCCCGGCTCATAGCCGTCACTGATGCAGAAATTACGCCAGGTCTGGTTCCATGCCACCTGTGTGCCCAGAGATACGATTTCTTCATCCGAATAATGCTGGGAAACCGTCTCCGGGGTGAGCGGCTGCGCATCCTTATTCTTCCTTTTATAATCATCCATCGCTTCCTTTACACCCAGCTGTCTGAGAACATCTGCCGTAAACTCAGGACGTAAATCACGTGGTTTATTTAAGTCAAAACTCTTGTCATCGGACATGGCAAGAACTTCTCCGTTATTGGGATCCATCACAACCACGCCTACCCGTTTGCTTCCTGTCTGCTGTTCCCATTCTGCAATGTACTTTTCCACAATCTTCTGTACATTGACATCAACGGTGGATACAACGGTATTGCCGTTAGAAGCCGGTTTTATTACCCGTTCTAAATTGGAATCATCATTTAAATAACCGTATTCCCTGCCATTGACTCCCATCAGGGTTGTATTATAATACTGTTCAATGCCTCCGGTTCCAGCCATGCCGTCTCCATTGGCAAATCCTACCACCTTGCTCGCCAGAGAATTGTACGGGTATACTCTCTTGTATTCATCTTCAAACCAGATCCCTTTTATGGCTTTCTGGGCTTTTTTTAATTCTTCCGCTTTTTCAGTTTTATATTTTTCGTATTTATCCTTGTCATCATAGGTCAGCTGCTTTGCATAACGGACATACTGCTTGTCTTTTTTCTCCTGAATGAGATTCATAATTTCAGTCCGGTCATATCCAAAGCACTCGGTTAATGCATTCACTGTAGGTTCTAAGTATGAATCCGGATCCGTCATGATCTGCCTGGGATCAAGAATTAAATTGTACACCTTTTCACTGGTTGCCAGATAGGTGCCGTTTCGATCCAGCACATCCCCTCTCTTAAAGGGGATTACTCTGCTGTCATACTCCTGCTGGGACAGCACAATCTGGTTATAATCTTCTTTTTTCTTCGTCATCAGGTTATAAAGGACCATGACCAATGCAAACAAAGCCAGCGTAATTACCAAAACCGTAATCGCCAGCTTTTCCTGCATATAACGAGGAAATACTTTACTTCTTTTGCTCCTGTTTTTATTATTGTTTCGGAATGTCCTCATTCTGCCTTACATACTCACTTTCCGTTTTATCATAGTGAAGGATCTGATCTTTATTCGCATAGACCATACCCAGTTCCTCAGTGGCAACTTTATACACATGATCAAGATCAACGGAAGTGTTAATGTTCATTTCCAATGCATCGTTTTCTGTTTTCAGTTTTTCCAGCTGTACTTCCCGGGTTTCGATTTCATGAATGCTGGCAGTGATTGAGGACTGCAGATGCAAATAGTTCACACACAAGCAAAGGGTAATGACTGCAGCAATCGTCAGCATAATTACATAAGGCAAATCCATCTGTAATGCTTTCTCGCGGTTCCGTCTGACGTGATGAGGCACAGGACGGCGAATTTCATCCGGCGTAGAAACCGGTCTTCTGACCGGCATGGTTTTACGGACAGTATTCCCCTGCACATAGGCAGAGTTCCCATAGGAATGCACATTTCTTCTTGCAGCCACTCTTTTTTCCTCCCTTTTTAGATTCGTTCAAACACGCGAAGCTTTGAACTCTTTGAGCGTTTGTTTTCCGATATTTCTTCTTCTGACGGTAAAATCGGCTTCCTTGTTACAACCTTTCCCATGCTTTTTCTCCCGCAGACGCAGACTGGAAAGCCTGGCGGGCAGATACAGGGATCTTCATTGTCCTTAAACCTTGTCTTTACAATGCGGTCTTCCAAGGAGTGAAAGGTGATGATGGAAAGCCTTCCTCCCGGATTTAAGAGTCCGATCATGGTATCAAGAGAGTTTTTCAATACGTCCAGTTCGTGATTCAGTTCAATTCTGATTGCCTGAAAGGTCCTCTTTGACGGGTGACCTCCCACAGCCCTTATCTTTGCAGGAATTGCCCCTTTGATGATTTCTGACAGTTCTCCCGCGGTTTCGATGGGTTTGGTCTCCCTTGCCCTTACAATGTGCTTTGCAATGTTCTTTGCAAACTTGTCTTCTCCGTAATCCCGTATAATCCGGTATAAATCAAATTCGCTGTATTGATTGATAATATCGGCAGCGGTCTGCGGGTTTCTCTGGTCCATTCTCATATCTAATGGAGCATCCTCTTCCCGATAGGTAAACCCTCTCTCCGGCACATCCAGCTGATAGGAGGATACTCCCAGATCCAGATAAATACCATCCACCTTTTCGATTCCCAGTTCCGCTAAAACTCCGTGTATATTTTCGTAATTGCTCCTGACTACGGTCACCTTGTCTTTATATTCTTTCAGCCGCTCTGTTGCTGCAGCAATGGCATCCGAGTCCTGGTCAATTCCGATTAATCTTCCGTGTTCCCCCAGGCGTCTGCATACTTCCAAAGCATGTCCGCCGCCTCCTAAGGTTCCATCAACATAAATCCCATCCGGTTTAACATTCAGGCTGTCAATGGTTTCATAAAGCAGCACTGATTTGTGTTCAAACATCATATACCTAGTCCTTCCATAGCTTCTGCGATTTCTTCCATATCATCATAGGTATTGGCTGCTGTCCATGCATCCTTGCTCCAGATCTCAATCCTGCTTCCAACTCCTACTAAAACTGCGTCCTTATCGATTCCGGCGTGTTCTCTTAATACTGCCGGAAGCAGAATTCTTCCCTGCTTGTCCACTTCACAGGAACTTGCTCCTGCCAGAAAAAATCTGGAAAACTTTCTGGCATTGGTGTTAGTTAACGGCAGGCTTTTTAACTTTTCTTCCAGGGCGCTCCACTCATGATTGTCATACACAAATAAACAGCCGTCCAAGCCCTTCGTCACAACGAATTCTTCTCCTAGCTGCTCTCTGAATTTGGATGGGACAATGAGTCGTCCCTTCGCATCGACCGTATGATTGTATTCGCCCATGAACATACTAATCACCTGCTTGTACTTCGGATTGGGAAAATGAAACCACTTTTCCCCCATTTCCTACCACTTCGTACCACTTTCCACCACTTGTACTCTAATTCTAGTACATTTGATTCAAAAACGCAAGGATAATTTCGAATAATTTTCAATTTAATTTGGCTTATTTACTGGGGTTAGCGGACTTTTTCCAATATTTTCCATTACGGGACAAAAAAGGCAATTGCCAAAACCTCTCCAAATATACAGGATTGTGGCAATCACCTATTCTAATTACAAATTTATTTTATGATAATTTTTTAAGCATTTTAATGTAACTTTTTTTTATAATTCCATCCTGGAATGCCATCGCCTGATGGTAACAGTATGATCTATAAAATGAAAAATATTATACTTCATCGGGATTAAATGTTATACGTTCTTTCAGCAGAGTATTCATGATTTTTTTCCTGGATGAAATCCATTCTTTTCAAGACTGTTAAGTAAGCTTGTTACTGATGGTCCGGAAATCTGCATGGCTCCACTCAAATATCTGCGGCTAATTTCCTTCCCTGATCTTTGTGCTCCATCAATGTGCCCCAAAAGGCGTGCTTGCGGCTCGGTAATATCATATGCCGCCAGCTTCTGGTCGTTTTTATAACGTAACACATGAGCTATATTTTTAATGTAAAAGTCATGGGGAATCATATCATAACGCTTCATTGCATTCACTCCTTTCATAATAGGTCAACCTCTACCTTTATATTGTATAGGTAGATTTCTACCTTATCAGTACTAAATACATGTATACATTGCAGCCTCAAAGATAATTATACTGCGAAACGATGGCTTTTTGTATTTACTTATTGCTCTCCCTTTGTTTTAAAGGATGCAGAATGACGAGGCTGTAAGCCAAAAAAGAACAGGATATGTATCTCTACACATTCTGTTCTCCAAAAACACTCGATTTAAACCATATGTTTTTATTTATCCTGTTAATAACCTGCTTCAATATATTGTTCAATTAATTTATCCAACTCCACGCTTCTAAGATAAATCACTTCTCCATCCTCGTGATCAATACTTGTATTTAATCTTTCCCTTGCAACTTCGATATTCTGTATTAACTCTTCTTTTGACATTATCATATCATGATTCTCCTTTGCTCTTTATTCGTATCTGTCTGTGTTTGCAGAAGAGCACAAGAGTAGATATCACTACCAAAATCAATGACAGCGCCTGAGACACCGGTATGCCAGTACTAAAAAAGATCAGCTGATCTGTACGGAGTCCTTCGATCCATACTCGTCCCAATCCATAGCCCAGCAGGTAGATCAGAAGCATCTCCCCATCGAATTTTTTACGTTTCCGATACCATAACATAAATATCAGAACACATAAGTTCCATACTGATTCATAAAGGAAAGTGGGGTGAACCTGAATAAACTCCACACCATCTTTCACAATCAAATGGTTTAACAGCTCCTTAGATATCATATTCTCATTAACAAGCGCCCTTCTGATTCTCATAGCAAACAGGCCGTCTGTATATCCGCCGAACGCTTCGCAATTAAAGAAGTTTCCCCATCTTCCTATAATTTGCCCGGTAATCAGTCCTAAGCAACCAGTGTCCGCCAAAGAAAAGAAGGAAAGTTTCTTCACTCTGGTGTAAACCGTGAGGGTGATGACAGCTCCTATGACGCCACCGTAGATTGCCAGCCCTCCTGCCCTGAGATTAAATATCTGAATCAGATTGTCTTTATAATTAGCCCAGTCAAAAATCACATAATAAATCCGGGCTCCCATAATAGATATAATGATTGCATACAGTGCAAAATCCAGATATATATCCGGGTCCTGCCCTCTGCGCTTTGCATCGCCTGCAGCAACCCAAAGACCAGTCAAGATTCCAATCCCAATGATAATACCGTAAAATGCAATGCGGAATCCAAATATCGAGATACTGTTTTGCAGATGGTCAATGGTGATTCCCAAATGCACAAAACTAATATCTGCCGTATTTGCCATTCGTCTTCTCCTTTCGATGTTTTCTTTATTTTACCCCGGTAAAACACAAAAATCAAACATATTCGCCCGACATATTCAACTATATTTCGACAAGAGCTTTGTTCTTTTTGTTTTTCTCTTTTAATTTTGTGGATAATATGATATTCTATATTAGTTGCAGATAAAAATCAACCATCAATATAAACAATATTAGGAAGGTATTTGATATGAAATTAGGTATTGTCGGCTTGCCGAACGTAGGGAAAAGTACTCTGTTTAATTCACTCACAAAGGCTGGAGCAGAGTCTGCCAACTATCCTTTCTGTACAATTGATCCAAACGTAGGAGTTGTTCCTGTTCCGGATGTACGTTTAGGACAGCTGGCCGCTTTGTATGATTCCGCTAAAATTACACCTGCAGTCATTGAATTCGTTGACATCGCAGGTCTTGTAAAAGGTGCTTCCAAAGGAGAAGGTCTGGGAAACCAGTTTCTTTCCAACATCCGCGAAGTCGATGCCATTGTCCATGTAGTGCGCTGCTTTGAGGACCCCAATGTCATCCACGTGGACGGAAGCGTAGATCCCCTCCGGGACATCGAAACCATTGATTTAGAGCTTATTTTTTCCGATCTGGATATCCTGGACCGCAGAATTGCCAAAACAGCCAAAGGCGCCATGAATGATAAATCTCTTGCAAAGGAATTAGCCGTATTAAAGAAAATCAAAGCACACTTAGAGGACGGTAATCTTGCCAGAAGCATGGAAACAGATGACGAGGATGAGGCAGAGTTTATATCCACCCTTAATCTTCTTACTTATAAGCCGGTTATTTTTGCTGCTAATGTCTGTGAGGACGACCTTGCCGATGATGGAGCTTCCAATGCTTATGTAGAAAAGGTCCGTTCGTTTGCAAAGGATAACAACAGTGAGGTTTTTGTTATCTGCGCTCAGATTGAACAGGAAATTGCAGAGCTGGAAGAAGACGAAAAAAAGATGTTCCTGGAAGATTTAGGACTTACGGAATCCGGTCTGGAAAAGCTGATTGCTGCCAGCTACCACTTGCTGGGTCTTATCAGTTACTTAACTGCCGGTCCGACTGAAACCAGAGCATGGACCATAAAAGAAGGCACAAAGGCACCTGGAGCTGCTGGGAAAATCCACTCAGATTTTGAACGGGGCTTTATCCGTGCAGAGGTTGTCAATTACCAGGATCTGCTGGACTGCAAAACTTACAACGCTGCCAAGGAAAAAGGATTGGTACGGTTAGAAGGAAAAGAATATGTGGTAAAAGACGGAGATGTAATTTTATTCCGTTTCAACGTATAAAAATGCTGCATCCGCCGGTCATTGCCGGCGGTATTTTTATGCAGATTCTGATAAATTTTGTCAAAAAGTCAATTGCACTTGTAAACTCCTTTTCTTATGTTATAATATGACATGGCTCTGAAAAGACAGATATACAGTAAAAACATAACAGAATAAAAAGGGAGTTGCCGCACAGATGAAAACATTTATAAAAGCAGTTATTGCAGGGATCGCAATCAGCATGGGAGGCGTTATCTATTTAACCCTGGAGAACCACATAGCAGGTTCTTTCTTATTTACCATCGGGTTATTTACCATATATACGTTTGGTTTCTACCTCTTTACCGGGAAGGTATGCTACATTATAGAGGAAAAGCCGTCTTATCTTCTAACTGTTCTTTTGGTGTACATAGGTAATTTTGCAGGAACCACAGGGACAGGGGCAATATTCAGGCACACAAAGCTCGCCAGATTAACTGCCCACGCCTCTGAAATTGTCAGTCTGAAGCTTTCGGACACACTGTTCAGCACCTTTGTCATGGCCATGATGTGCGGCGTAATGATGTGCATTGCAGTGGTAGGCTTTCAGACCATTCGGGACGGAATCGGTAAATACTTTGCTCTGGTTCTTCCTGTAATGGTATTTATTCTATCCGGATACGAGCACAGCATCGCGGATATGTTTTATTTCACCATGGCAGGTGCCTGGAGTGCAAAGGCCTTCTTATATATCCTGGTGATTTCTGCCGGGAACTTAACAGGAGGCTGTCTCATTCCCATGGCAAAGAAGTATTTAAAAGAAGAGGCATTGCCTGTCCATTCCTGACAGCATCATCTTCCTTTTCGCATAAATCAGGGCAGAAATCCTTTCGTATGGATTCCTGCCCTGATTTTACAGTTTCACATTATATAAAGCTGTCAATTAGTTCCCTAAGCACGCTATCCTCTGTTTTTTGTTCTATCAGCGGCCTCCCATCTTTTAAAATCCTGTTTTTTCGGTGAAACTCTGTTTTTTCTTCCCGGTACAGGATTCCAGTGGGGATTTTTTCGCTCACTTCCATTGACATTTTAATGGCTTCCATTCGGTCCGTCGGATCATAATCCTCCCCAAGAGGCGCCACCATATTTTTATAGTAAGCAAAGGTATTGATTTTGTTGAAGGTGATGCAGGGCTGAAGAATATCCACAAATGCATATCCCGGATACCTAATCGCCTCCTTCATGATGTTTACCAGCTGTTTTGAATCACCGCTGAAGCCTCTGGCAACAAATCCCGCTCCCGAAGCAATCGCAAGAAGCACCGGATTTAAAGGCGTATTTAAGTTGCCGTCGGTCTGAACTCCCGTAACAAATCCTTCCCCGCTGGTAGGTGATGCCTGCCCTTTTGTCAGGCCATATATCTGATTATCATGAACAAAATGTGCAATATTGACATTTCTTCTTATATTATGAATAAAGTGATTACCGCCCTCACCGTAAGAATCCCCGTCTCCGGAATTGACTATAACAGTCAGCTTTTCATTGGCTATTTTGGCGGCTGCTGCAGCCGGAAGTGCCCTTCCATGTAGTCCGCAGAAGCTGTTGACATTTAAATACTGAGGCGTTTTTGCCGCCTGACCGATTCCTCCTGCCATCAATACTTGATTTGGCTCTATGCCAAGCTCCTCCAATGCTGTTTTTAAGCTGTTTAATATGGAAAAATTTCCGCACCCCGGACACCATGCTGTTTCATAAGTTGTGAATTTATCCATCTATCTGGTACCTCCTTCCAGCACCTTTTTTGCAATTTCTTCACCGGATATCTGTCTGCCGTCGTATTTCAAAATACTTCTCTGGCATTCTATACCTGTCTGCTCCCTTATGAGGGAGGCCAGCTGGCCTGTGGCATTCTGTTCCACGTTGATGATCGTCCTGCCCTTTGCATAGAGTTTCAGCTTTTCCTGTGGAAGGGGATATATGTCTCCGAACACCAGCGCTCCATAGCTTCCATCCCCATTTTTATTCAGCAGGGATACCGCTTCCCTGATGGGACCCCAGGCAGAGCCCCAGCCAAGGAGAAGGGTGCCGCACTGTTCTTCTCCCATAAACTCCGGCTCCGACAGTTCTTTCATAAGGCCCTTTAATTTTCTCATCCTCTTGTCCACCATTTGGTTCCTGACTTCAGCGGATTCCGTGATCCATCCTCTTTCATCATGCTCATCACTGTCAGCGGCCACCAGATGGCTGGTCAGTCCAGGAATAAGTCTGGGAGAGATGCCGTCTTCCGTTATCTTGTAACGAAGATACTCTCCTTTTGCTTCTTCTGCATGGCTGATCAGTTTAAGCCCGGATATATCAAAGGGTTTTACACAGGCCGTTCCATCCCCAAGATACTGATCGCTGAGCAGTATGACCGGAATCTGGTATTTTTCCGCCAGGTTTAACGCCCTAAACGTCTGATAAAAAGCATCCTCCTGATTTCTTAAGGCTATGACCAGCCTGGGAAATTCCCCTTGTGATGCAGAAATTACGAATTTTAAATCGCTTTGTTCTGTACGTGTAGGCAGACCGGTCGCCGGACCTGGTCTTTGCACATCTACGGCTACCAGCGGAATCTCCGCTATGCCGGAAAATCCCAGCGCTTCCACCTTGAGGCAGAAACCGCCTCCGCTGGTCCCTGTCATGGCCCTTGCACCAGCAAAAGAAGCACCTAATGCCATATTAACCGCTGCTATCTCATCTTCCGCCTGTTCCACAACAATTCCTGCCTTATGTCCCACAGAAGCCAGATATTCCAACACAGCCGTGGAAGGTGACATGGGATAGGCAGAATAAAACTTAAGTCCTCCGGCCACCGCGCCAAGTCCCAGAGCCTCGCTGCCTGAAATAAGCATGTAATCCTTATAGCCGCCATTCATATGCTGAAACTTTGCCTGGGCGGCGGAGTACCCTGCCAAAGCCGCCTTTACATTAACCTCAAGGATCTCTTTCTTCATGACTTTGGCCATGACTTCCTCCACGTATGTAAAAGGCTCTCCAAAAAGCTTCAATACTGCACCTGCTGCCACGCTTGCAGATGCCTTTCCATTTCCCAGTTCTTTTGCAATTTTATTCATGGGAAGTTTCATGACTCTGGAATCTTCGTCGGAATAAGGAAAGCTGCTGTCACATAGTATAAAACCATTGTCCGTCAGTTCATGCTTATGTAAATCAATGGTTTCCTCATTTAAGGCAATGATTCCATCGAGACGATAGCTGTGGGAGGTTATTGCCTCCGTCCCAAAACGCAGAAGAGAAAAATTATGCCCGCCTCGCACGCGGGACATGAAATCTCTGGTGGTATAAATATAATATCCGGAATGTTTCAGCAGTTTTTCCAGAATTGTAACCGTGGTATCGATGCCTTGTCCGGCAGCGCCACCAATCAGAATATTGTACATAGGTTTACCTCCTTTAAATTTTGACTAATTATAACTCATTCTTCCATTATTTTCAATATTCTTTGTATTTTTCTCATAATTTTTACATATAAATTATTTTCATCAATTATTCCAATAATTTGTTTTAAATTTAACAATTAACAGATCAGATATGAATTATGGTCTGTTGACGGAACCCAGGTATTGTGCAAAAAAGAAAGAGAGACATAACTGCCTCTCTTCCTTTTATTATACCAGATTTGTATAGCCCATAAGGCTGATATCCACTTCTTTTGCGACTTCACGGCCTTCTCTGATGGCCCATACCACAAGGGACTGGCCTCTGTGCATATCTCCTGCCACAAAAACCTTATCCACATTGGTTTTATATCTGCCCTCTTCTGTTTCAACGTTGCTTCTTCCATTTAACTTCACGCCAAATGCATCCGCAACATAATTCTGGGCTCCCAGGAAACCAGCAGCAATGAGAACCAAATCAGCAGGAACTTCCTTCTCGCTGCCTGCCACCGGCTCCATGCTTACCCGTCCGGTTTTCTCATCCTTTTTAGGCTCAAGGCTCATTAAAACAGCTTTCACCAGCTTGCCGGATTTATCTTTTATAAATTCCTTCACAGTTGTCTGATATACCCTTGGATCTTTTCCGAAAACAGCAATTGCTTCTTCCTGACCATAATCAGTTTTCAGCACTTTGGGCCATTCCGGCCAGGAGTTATCCTCAGTCCTTGTTTCAGGAAGCTTCGGCATCATTTCAAGCTGGGTAACAGAGGCACAGCCATGGCGCAGTGACGTTCCAACACAGTCATTACCGGTATCTCCGCCGCCAATCACAATCACATGTTTCCCCTTTGCTGATATATACTCATTATCCTGCAGATCGGAATTTAGCAGGCTTTTTGTTGTGGATTTTAAGAAATCCACAGCAAAGTATATTCCCTGTGCATCTCTACCCGGAACATTTAAATCTCTGGGATTTGATGCACCGCATGCAAGGATAATGCGGTCATATTCTTTTAACAGATCTTTCGCTTTATGATTCTTACCCACATCGGCGCCGGTAATAAATTCAATTCCCTCTGCCTTCATAATCTCAACCTTACGGTCGATCACATGCTTTTCCAGTTTCATGTTGGGAATTCCATACATCAGAAGTCCGCCTGCACGGTCTTCTCTTTCCAGGACGGTTACGCTGTGTCCCCTTTTATTTAACTGGTCAGCAGCTGCCAGACCGGCAGGACCGGATCCGATTACCGCAACTTTTTTACCTGTACGGATTTTAGGAGGCCTTGGACCGGCAATTCCGGAAGCGTAAGCACGTTCAATGATGGCATATTCATTTTCCTTAATGGCTACCGGATCACCGTTTAACCCGCAGGTACACGCTGCTTCACAGGGAGCAGGACATACCCGTGCAGTAAATTCCGGAAAGCTGTTGGTCTTTTTTAAACGGTTATATGCCTGCTGCCATGTACCGGAATAGACAAGGTCATTCCATTCCGGTATTAAATTGTTTAAGGGGCAGCCGGAAACCATTCCATTTAAAATAACTCCTGACTGGCAAAACGGCACACCGCAGTCCATACACCTGGCACCCTGGCATTTTTGTTCCTTTTCAGAAAGGGGCAGATGGAACTCGTTATAATTTTTCAAACGGGTCCTGGGATCTACCGTTCTTCCTGTTTCTCTGTTATATTCTAAAAATCCTGTTGGCTTACCCATGTTCGCTCCTCCTTACTTCTTTGTATTGGCATAAAATGCTTCAATCTGCGCCTGTTCGCTGCTTAAACCCTTTTCTTCCATCTGAACAATGGTATTCATCATGCGCCTGTAGTCATGAGGCATGATTTTCTTGAATTTAGGCAGATATTCTCCAAAGTTGTCGAGGATTTCCTTGCCCTTTGCGGAGTTGGTATAAGCCACATGTTCCTTAATCATATCCTTTAATTCCAGAACATCGTATTTATTGGTAACCTCTTCAAAAGAAACCATTTCCTTATTCAGGCGTTTGTATAAGTCTCTCTTCTCATCTAATACATAAGCAATTCCGCCGCTCATACCAGCCGCAAAATTCTTACCGGTAGATCCTAATACCACCACGCGTCCGCCTGTCATATATTCACAGCCGTGATCGCCTACACCTTCCACTACTGCCGTCGCGCCGGAGTTTCTTACGCAGAAACGTTCACCTGCAACACCGCAGATAAAGGCTTTTCCGCTGGTTGCGCCGTACAGAGCCACATTACCGATTACAATGTTCTCTTCCGCCTTAAATTTAACGCCCTGAGGAGGATAAACCACCAGCTTGCCGCCGGAAAGTCCCTTTCCAAAGTAATCGTTGCTGTCTCCTACAAGCTCCAGTGTCAGACCCCTGGGAATAAATGCGCCGAAGCTCTGACCGCCGCTTCCTGTACAGTTAATGGTAAAGGTATCCTCGGCAAGTCCATCCGGATACAGTCTTGTTATTTCCGATCCGAATATGGTTCCCAGAGCACGGTCGGTATTGGAAACATCGATCTGAAGTCCCTTCTTCTGACCTGCCGTAAGGGCCTGCCGTAATTTCTTTAAAATGATCTTTTCGTCAATGGTTTTATCCAGTTCAAAATCATAAACCAGTTTTTTATCGTAGCCTGCTAATTTTTCTCCTGCATATGGGTTTCCTAAAATTGCGGAGAAATCCACTTTCTTTGCTCTTTCATTGGAGATCTGATTCTTTTTCTTTAAGAGATCCGTTCTTCCAACCAGCTCATCAACTGTGCGGATTCCCAGTTTTGCCATGTATTCCCGAAGCTCTTTTGCGATAAAATACATGAAATTCACAACATACTCCGGTTTTCCCTTAAAGCGCTTGCGAAGCTCAGGATTCTGGGTGGCAACGCCGACCGGGCAGGTATCTAAGTTGCAGACTCTCATCATAACACATCCTAATGTTACAAGCGGTGCCGTTGCAAAGCCGAATTCCTCGGCACCCAGCATACAGGCAATGGCAACATCCCGCCCGGTCATCAGCTTTCCGTCTGTTTCCAGAATCACCTTATCACGAAGTCCGTTCATAATCAGAGTCTGATGCGCTTCCGCCACACCAAGCTCCCATGGAAGCCCTGCATTGTAGATGGAGTTTCTGGGTGCGGCTCCGGTTCCTCCATCAAAGGAGGAAATTAAAATAACCTGGGCACCTGCCTTGGCAACACCGGCAGCTACAGTACCGACTCCTGCTTCTGATACCAGTTTCACAGAAATTCTGGCACTGGTATTGGAATTCTTCAAATCATAAATTAACTGGGCCAGATCCTCAATGGAATAGATATCATGATGAGGCGGCGGTGAAATTAATCCTACACCAGTTGTTGAGTGTCTGGTTTTGGCTACCCACGGATAAACCTTCTGTCCTGGAAGCTGTCCGCCTTCTCCTGGCTTTGCACCCTGAGCCATTTTAATCTGAATCTCTTTTGCACTGACTAAGTATCTGGAAGTCACACCAAAACGTCCGGAAGCCACCTGCTTGATGGCAGAGCAGCGGTTTAATCCGTCCTGTCCTACCGTCAGACGTTCCAGGCTTTCACCGCCCTCACCGCTGTTTGATTTCCCGTGAATCCGGTTCATGGCAATGGCCAGAGCTTCGTGAGCTTCCTGAGAAATGGAACCATATGACATGGCACCTGTCTTAAAACGTTTCACAATGGATTCCACGCTTTCCACTTCTTCTAAAGGAACTTCCTTGGTCTTTCCATAATCAAAGTCTAAAAGACTTCTTAAATTGACCATCTGGCCTTCCTCTGTCAGAGCGTGGGTGTACTCCTTAAATGTTTCATAGCTGCCTGTTCTGGTTGCCTGCTGCAGCAGATGAATGGTGCGGGGATTATAAAGATGCTCTTCCTGTCCCGCTCTTTCCTTATGGCTGCCTACGCTGTCTAAGGTTAAGTCCACATCAAGACCAAGGGGATCAAATGCTGCGGAATGAAGTGTGTCCACGTCATTGGCAATATCCTCTAAGTTGATGCCCTCTACCCGGCTAACAGTATCGGTGAAATACGTATCAACCACTTTCTTTGAAATACCGATGGCTTCAAAAATCTGGGCTCCCTGATAAGACTGAACGGTAGAAATACCCATTTTGGAGGCAATCTTTACAATACCATGTAACACTGCAGAATTATAATCCTCCACTGCTGCATAATAATCTTTATCAAGCATTCCGTTATCAATTAAATTATGAATGGATTCCTGAGCCAGATACGGATTGATCGCACAGGCACCATATCCTAAAAGTGTGGCAAAATGATGAACTTCCCTTGGCTCGCCGCTTTCCAGAATCAGGGCAACCGAGGTTCTTTTCTTTGTTTTTACCAAATGCTGCTGGAGCGCGGAAACTGCCAGCAGGGACGGAATCGGCACATGATTTTCATCAATATCACGGTCTGATAAGATAATGATGTTAGCCCCATCCCGGTGAGCTCTGTCCGCTTCTAAAAACAGCCTGTCAATGGCTTTTTCCAGTGACGTATTCTTATAATAAGTAATGGGAATTACCTCTACCTTAAATCCCGGTCTCTTCATATGTTTGATTTTCAGTAAATCCGTACAGGTCAGAATGGGATTATTTACCTTTAAGATCTTGCAGTTTTCCGCCTCTTCTTTTAAAATATTGCCTTCTTCTCCCACATAAACCGTAGTGGAAGTCACAATCTCCTCACGAATGGAGTCGATCGGCGGATTGGTTACCTGGGCAAAGAGCTGTTTAAAGTAGTTAAAAAGCGGCTGGTGCTTTTTGCTTAATACAGCCAGCGGACTGTCTGCTCCCATGGCTGAGACTGCTTCTGCTCCATTTAATGCCATAGGAAGAATCATGGTTTTGTATTCTTCATAAGTATAACCATAGGTTTTCTGCATTCTTGCACGGTCTGCCCTGGTCATGGTCGGAACGCCTTTATTTGGAATAGGCAGATCCTTTAATTCGATTAAGTTGGAATCCAGCCATTCGCCGTAAGGCTTTCTCTGGGCATAAGACTCTTTTAATTCCTCATCGGTAATCAGACAGCCCTTTACCGTATCGATTAAAAGCATCTTACCTGGACGGAGACGTTCTTTCTTTACCACATGGCTCTGTTCGATGTCGATAGCTCCTACCTCAGATGCCAGTATCATATGGTCATCATCGGTGATATAGTATCTGGAAGGTCTGAGTCCGTTACGGTCTAAAACTGCTCCTACCAGATCTCCGTCACTGAATACGATGGATGCCGGACCGTCCCATGGTTCCATCATGGTAGCGTAGTAACGGTAGAAATCCCTGATTTCCTGAGGCATGGATTTATCATGCTCCCATGGAGCAGGAATGGTTACCATGACTGCCAGAGGTAAATCCATACCGCTCATCATCATAAATTCCAGGGCATTGTCAAGCATGGCAGAGTCAGAGCCTTCCTGATTTATAATAGGAAGAACTTTATGCATATCACTGCTGAAATACTCAGACTCCATGTTCTCTTCCCTTGCCATCATTTTATCCACATTTCCGCGAATGGTGTTGATCTCCCCGTTATGTACAATCAGACGGTTGGGATGGGCTCTCATCCAGCTTGGATTGGTGTTGGTGCTGAAGCGGGAATGAACTACTGCAATGGCTGATTCATAATCCTTATCCTGAAGGTCTGTAAAAAACTGTCTTAATTCTTTTACAAGGAACATTCCTTTATAAACAATTGTCCTGCTGCTTAATGATACTACATAGGTATTATCATTGCTCTGCTCAAAAATACGTCTGGACACATAAAGTTTCCGGTCAAAATCCAGTCCTTTGTTAACATCAGCAGGCTTCTTAATAAAAGCCTGAACGATATAAGGCATACGTTCTACTGCTTTTGCTCCAATCAGTTCCGGATGAATGGGTACATCTCTCCAGCCCAGAAATTCAAGGCCTTCCTTCTGTACAATAATTTCAAACATCTTCTTTGCCTGGTTTCTGGCAAGTTCATCCTGGGGTAAGAAAAACATGCCCACACCGTATTCTCTTTCTTCACCAATTCCGATGTTTAACGGTCTGGTTACTTTCTTAAAGAATTTGTGAGAGATCTGAAGCATGATACCAACACCGTCACCAGTCTTGCCGTCAGCATCTTTTCCTGCCCTGTGCTCTAAATTTTCCACGATATGGAGAGCCTGCTCCACTGTCTTATGGGTCTTTATCCCTTTCATATTTGCTACTGCACCGATACCGCAGTTATCATGCTCGAAGCGGGGATCATAAAGTCCCGGAGTACCTGTTTTATTAGGGGATTGTAAACTCTTATCCATAATCTCATCCTTTCCTGACTGCTCCTCTGCTTTGAGGTGCTAAAGTGTAACAGTGATTTTAGTTGATAATACTACATTTTTCGCACTTTGTAAATGTGTTTTATTTTGCTATTGTCAGATAATTAGATTATTTTACATTTATAATATTTATTTCTGATTTTTTATGTTTATCATTGATATATTTTATTGTTTAAACACAATTAAAGTCAGATTTTCCTTCGGTGGTATAAATTTCTAATTTTTTTAAGTTATGGCTTATTATTATTAAGTGTTTATTTTTTTCATTAAGTCAATTCTTGGATACTGCTGCCATTCAATCTGCTTTTCAAACATTTCCATACAACAGAGAAATAAATAAAAAATCAGCGGATACAAAAAAAGACCCGGAACCATCGTTCCAGGGCCTTTCATTCCAATTATATACGATAAAAAGATACGGATTACATCTCCCCAAGACCACTCTCAATCGCTTCAGTCATGGTCTTCATAGCCGTTTCTTCGTCCTCGCCGTCGCAGATCACATTGATCTGAGCGCCACATTTGATTCCTGCTGCCATTACGTTTAATACGCTCTTGGCAACAATCCTCTTCTCTCCGTATTCAATAATTATATCAGATTTAAATTTCATAGCTGTCTGAGACAGAACGCCTGCCGGTCTTAAATGAAGTCCGGATGGATTTACAACAGTCAGTGATTTTGATAACATAATGTTCACTCCTTTATCCTCAATTTTTTATACTCCACGCTGTTAATTCTATTACAATATCGAATTTGTGTCAAGACAAACCCGGTATGTCTTTCATATAATTTCCAAAGTAAGGGCACTGTCAGCAGGAAGATTCTTTTGACTGCCTTTCTCTTTGAGAAAATACGCAGCCGCAGTAATCCTGTCTGTAAAGATCATGTTCCTTTGACAGCTCCACGGAACGCTTATACCCGTTTTTCTTTTTAAAATCAGAAGGAAGGTAAGAAACCCGGTATTCTTTGCCAAGCTTTTCACCAATTTCATTCAGCTTATCTGCATTCTTAAGGGGGCTTATGGATAAGGTGGTTGTAAAGTAATCAAATCTGCCCGCCTGGGCTATCTTGGCTGCCTCCTGGAGGCGGAGCTCATAGCAGCGGAAGCACCGTAATCCGCCTTCCGGTTCTTTCTCAAGACCTTCTACGATCCGGTAAAACTCTCCCGGTTCATAGGCCCCGGTCTGCAGGATAACCGGATGTACGAATTTCATCTCATTAATAAGCCGTTCCTGTTCCTCCACACGTCTTATATATTCCATCGGTGGATATATATTGGGATTGTAAAAATAAACAGTAATTTCAAAATATTGGGACAAATATTCCAATACATAGCTGCTGCATGGAGCACAGCAGCTGTGTATCAGCAGTTTCGGAACTTTTTTCTGCTCCTTTAATCCTTCTATGATCTGGTCCAATTCCTTCTGATAATTCCTTGGGTTCATGGTGTCTTCCTCCCTGCCGTCTTCAGAAATGACAAAAAGGCGCAGATCAGTATCAGCCGCGCCTTTTCTATGTCTTATAAGAAATCTCTGATTCGCTTGCTGCGGACTGGATTTCTCAGCTTTCTAAGTGCCTTAGCCTCAATCTGCCTGATACGTTCGCGGGTAACATTAAATTCTTTCCCCACTTCTTCCAATGTGCGCGGATGTCCGTCTTCCAAGCCGAACCTCAGAACAATTACCTGACGCTCTCTTTCCTTTAAATCACCTAAAAGCGCGTCAATATGTTCTCTTAACATGACAGACTCAACGTTGCCTTCCGGTGTTACCACATTATTATCAGCCACAAAATCGCCTAAGTTAGAATCATCTTCCTCACCAATGGGAGTCTCTAAGGATGCAGGCTCTCTGGCAATCTGCATGATCTCCATAACCTTGTCCTCGGACATGTCAAGTGCTTCTGCAAGCTCTGCCACAGAAGGTTCATATCCCAGTTCAAGAGTCAGTTTTCTCTGCATCTTGGACATCTTATTAATTGTTTCTACCATATGCACCGGAACCCGGATCGTTCTTGCCTGATCTGCTAATGCCCGGGTTACAGACTGACGAATCCACCAAGTAGCATATGTACTTAATTTATAACCTTTGGTATAATCAAATTTTTCAACACCCTTAATCAGACCTAAATTTCCCTCCTGTACCAGGTCCAGGAAACTCATACCACGGCCTGTATAACGTTTTGCAATACTGACAACAAGACGCAGATTGGCCTCAATCAGACGCTCCTTGGCATCATCGTCACCATCCGCCTTTCTCTTGGCAAGACGCAGTTCTTCCTCTGCGTTTAAGAGCGGTACCGTGCCGATTTCTTTTAAATACATGCGGACAGGGTCTTCTGTGCCGATGCCTTCCAATAAATCAATGGCGTCTAAATCAATATCTTCTTCATCTACATCTTTAATAAAACCGTCGTCAAGATCATCATCAAGGAGCAGGTCATCTGCCATAAGCACATCATCAGCTAAAGAGGAATCATCCATGACCGGGATCACGTCAACGCCGCGATTCTCCAGGTACGTATAAATCTGATCCATCTGCTCTGCAGTCAGCTCTTCTCCCATAAAGAAGTTATTAATCTCTGTAACGTCCAAAGCATTATGCTTTGTCTTTGCAAGTTCGACAAGTTTACCCAGCTTATCTAAAAAATTATCTTTTTCCACTTAATAACGTCCTTTCGCTAAGAAGTATACATAAAGCCCACACAACTTTTCATTATATACTACCAGAACCCATATTTCAACATATTTCTTCCTAAACAGGCAGTTTTGTTGCTATTTCAGATTTTTTCTCATAATACGGATTTTTTTCTCCAAGTTAGTGATAGAAACTTCTCTTCTGGCACCCCCGAATTCTCCGTCAAGCACCCAGTCAATTGGTTCATCGGAGATGAGTTTCAAGGACCGTGTCCGGAATTTATGGACGTATTCGTTGGGTTCTTCTTTTAAAAACATATAATTAATGATATTAGTTAAATCAAGAGCAGTTTTTGGTGACCGTATTAAAAGGACTTCAAATTCACCGTCGTCAAGAGCCACATCCTGGGTGACAAGGCCTTTAAAGCCTCCCACACTGATGGTATTGGTAATCATTCCAAAGATGAATTCTCCTTCCAGCATGATCTCTTCACATTCAACCCGCATGGAGTAGGATTTGATGGAGGCAAGACTCTTCATTCCCTCAAGCATATAAGCCTGATGTCCCAGAACATTCTTCTTATCCTGGGGTGTCAGATAGGAAACCTCTGTAAAAGCACCAAAAGCCGCGATATAGATAAAATATTTGTCTTCGCAGAAGCCGCCGATATCGATAGGATAAGCCTGTCCGGAAACAGCTGCTTCCGCTGCTTTTAACATATCTTTGGAGATTTTTAAGCTTGAGGCAAAATCATTGGTGGAGCCTGCCGGAATATAACCAAGATCCGGATACTCATTAAGCTTCATCAAACCGCTGATGGTTTCATTTAAAGTTCCGTCACCGCCGCTGCATACGACCAGATCCTTATTCTCCCCATAGCGGAAAGCTGCCTCCATGGCATCTCCCTGCCTCTGGGTTACATGTACCGTCAGTTCATAACCGGCTTTCGTAAAAATATCCAGAATATTCACCAGCTTGTTTTTGATCTGGGCTTTTCCGGACCGCGGATTAAATATAAAAAGCATCTTCTTCATTATTATCACCTAATCAACTTTGTATACGCCTTAAATGCCCCAGGCAGGGAATAAGTTTTATTCATTTCTTCCGGAGTAACCCATAAATAGTCACCTTCCGGTATTTCAGTCAGTTCCACACGAAAACCAGTCATATGCCATTCCACATGGCTGAAAATATGTTTCGCCTCAGGAAGGGGTGTAATCCTCCCCTCATTAATCCCAAGTGTTTTCTTTATCAGCTCCCGGGGAACCAGTCCGTCGAGCCCCGGCAGCTCATAAAGAGAGGCAAGAAGTCCTTTACTGTCTCTTTTACGGATTGCCACGCGTCCGTCCTTTATCAGGATGAGAATTGTTCTGTATTCTATTCTGCGGGCCTTTTTAGGTGCTTTAACCGGTATCACTCCGGTAAGTTCCTTCTCTCTGGCTATGCATAAGGAGAAAAGGGGGCAGCTGCCGCACAACGGAGTTCCATTCGGAACACACACAATCGCCCCTGCCTCAATAAGTGCCTGATTATAGGAGCCTGGGTCTTCCTTTGGCATAACCTCTTTTATCAGTTCTTCCATGGCTTTCTTTACAGACTGCTTTGTAATATCCTCCATACTCCCTGTCATTCTCGATATTACCCGCAGAACATTGCCATCCACTGCAGGAACCGGAAGTCTAAATGCAATGGAGGCAATGGCTCCTGCTGTATAGGATCCAATCCCCGGAAGTGTTTTAAGCTCCTCATAGGATGACGGAAGTTGTCCTCCGTACTTCTCTACAAGAAGCTCTGCCGCTTTTTTTAAATTCCTTGCCCTGCTGTAATAGCCTAATCCTTCCCAGAGTTTTAAAAGACGGTCCTCTGTCACTTCAGCCAGGTCTGTAACTCCAGGAAGAGCTTCCATAAAACGGTCAAAATACGGTTTTACCGCTTCCACTCTCGTCTGCTGAAGCATGATTTCCGATATCCATACGCGGTAAGGCTCCGGTCTCTCACGCCACGGAAGGATTCTTCTGTGCTCGTGATACCAGTTAAGCAGAGGGCGTCCGGCTGCCCTTAACCGTTCTTCCCGATCCATAACCTGGCCGGCCGGCTCTAAAACCTGTAATTTGTCATATAGGGAATGATTCATTATACATATCCATAAATTCCCCGGACAGACACTTCTCCTGAAATCACATGTCTGACCTCACCATCCGGCATTTCTACAAGAAGCTCTCCTGTTTTATTAATTCCCAAAGCTCTCCCTCTGTATTCACCAGATGGATCCAGAATTCTTACTTCCTTTCCTGCATTGACCATATACTTATTATAGACACTTATCAGCCCGGATAAATCACCCTGGCTGATAAATTCTTCATAATAATGCTCAAATGCTTCTAAAACAGCGGCAATCAGCTGGCTTCTCACTACCTTTTTTCCTGTCTCAAGAAGCAGAGAGGTCGCTGTATCACTGACTTCCGAAGGAAATTCTTCCATATTGGCATTGATTCCGATGCCGACTACCACATAGTGGATACCCTCCAGCTCCGCACTCATCTCTGTTAAAATTCCGCACAGCTTCTTTCCACTGGAAACAATGTCGTTCGGCCACTTAATAACCGGATCGAGTCCCGTTATGGTCCCGATCCCGTCGCGGACAGCCAATGCAGCCACCAGCGTCAGCATGGAAGCTTTTGCAGGAAGAATATCCGGTCTTAAAATAAGGCTCATAAATATATTCTTTCCCGGAGGAGAAACCCAGCTGCGGCCTCTTCTGCCTCTTCCCGCCTCCTGGGCATCTGCTGCCACAAGTGTTTCACTTCCGGCGCCTTCCTCTGCCAGACGCCTGGCTCTTAAATTCGTGGAATCAATGGATTCATGAAAATCAACAATTCGTCCGAAACTTCCCTTTATACAGCTTTCTATCTCTGTTTTCGTCATTATATCACAGGTATCGAGTAAATGGTATCCCTTATTTCGCACCGCTTCAATCTGATATCCTTCTTCCTGAAGCTGGCGGATCACTTTCCAGACAGCTGTTCTGGAAACATGAAACCGCTGGCATATTTCCTGACCGGAGATATATCCATCACTTTCCTTTAACAGCTTTAAAATCTCGGTTTTCAAGCCCTTCACCCCCACCAGATGCTTACTGCACTGATCACTGCCAGAGCAAACAGCAGGCAGCCTGCAATTACGGAGGCGCCTCCTGCCGCTTTCTTCCGCTTTTCTCTGCCGCTCAGCCTTATTTTATAAATTCCGTTAATGAAATTCAAAGCCCCTGCCAGAAAAAATATGACCGGGAACATCAGCATATTGTCTTCCGGATTCAAAAAAGAAATAACCGCCAGTACCACAATTAAGATTCCTACCACAATGTGGACTAAATCCACTATCATGGAAGCATTTCTTAAATTTTTTCCTCGTTCCTGTAAATACATATCTACTCTCCTAACGTTGCAACCATCACTGCCTTAATAGTATGCATCCTGTTTTCCGCTTCATCAAATACCACCGATACGCCGGATTCAAAGACCTCTTCAGTCACCTCGTTGCCTTTTACCGCCGGCAGGCAGTGCATAAATATGGTAGTATCCTTACCTGTTTTATTCATCAGTTCCTTATTCACCTGATATGGCTTTAAGAGTGCAACACGTTCTGCCGCCTTCTCTTCCTCTCCCATGGAGCACCATACGTCTGTATATATAATATCTGCGTCTTTCACCTTCTCACTGTCCTCTGTCAGTGTAATGGTGCTTCCGCTTAAATCTGCATATCCCTGGCAAAGCTCTGTCAGTTCCTTATTTGGCCAGAGGCATTCCGGTGCCAGAATGGTAAAATGCACTCCCATTTTGCTCATGCCGATCATCAGGCTGTTAGCCATATTATTGCGCCCGTCTCCTGCATAAACAAACTTCAGCCCTTTTAAATATCCAAAATGCTCTTTTATAGTCAGTAAATCTGCAAGAATCTGTGTCGGGTGATAATCCTCTGTCAGACCGTTCCATACAGGAACACCTGCATATTGGGCCAGAGCCTCCACCGTTTTATGTTTAAAACCGCGGAATTCAATGCCGTCAAACATTCTGCCCAGAACTCTTGCCGTATCCTCCACACTTTCTTTATGGCCAAGCTGTATGTCATCCTTTCCCAGATATTCCGGATGGGCTCCCTCATCCACTGCAGCAACTACAAATGCACATCTGGTGCGGGTAGACGGTTTCTCAAAAATGAGGGCGATGTTTTTCCCTTTTAAAGAGCTTCCTGTAATCCCCTGCTTCTTTTTCGCCTTTAAATCCGCAGACAGATCCAGTAAGTACTGAATCTCTTCCGGTGTATAATCCTTTAATGTAATAAAATTTCTTCCCTTCAGATTCATATAATTTCCTCCGCTTTCTGTATTTTTATACATTATTATAGTATATGGTGAATATTCATGCAAGTTATTTTTTTTAAAATACAAATAAGCTAAAAGGAAACCACTGCTCCCAGTTTATGAATCTTTCTGCGTATCTCTAAAAGCAGTTCTTCCACAGTATAAATCCGGAACCGTTTCACCTTTAACCGCTTAGCCAGATCCTCCAGAAGGCCCAGATACATATCCTTATAATTCCAGCCTTCTTTTAATTTAAAATCAACTGCAAGCTTTGGAAAAAGCGTCTCAGTAAACGCCCGGTATCCGGAAAGCGCCTCCAGTCCGTCTGCTCCTGTCATATCCTTAATATACAGTTTTAAAAGTTCCATCTCCGACATCATTTTATCAAAATAATAGGGTTCGGTCTTTGGTGCATCAATATAATAGATTCGTCCGGCCAGGTCATATAAGAACCGCTTGGCATCGTAATAACCCAGTGTTAAATTCTTTCTTGCCTGTTTTTTATCGAATTCCAGTATTCCGCCAAGATCCTGTCTGGGAGCAATGTGGTAGACTTTAATTCCATCCGGTATTTTAACCACACGTTCCTTATCAAATCCCCAGCCATAAATCCGGATCACGATAATATCCTCATAACCATGATCAATCAGAACATCTAACGGAACATTGTTAAATCCGCCGCCATCCATATACCGTTTTCCGCCCAGCTTCTCATTTTTAAAAGCCAGAAAATATGCACTTGCCAGAAGCATTTCCTTGACAGTTCCCATTTCCCCTTTTCTCAAATCAACCACCAGCTCTTTGCGGTCGGACACGGAATAGGTAACGGAATACAGCTCTCTGTTTGAGTTTACGATTTTCTCTTCGTCCCCCACCACATCCGCTATTAAATTCTTCAGAGGGGTGATGTCAAAACCGCCTTCCTTTACAAGCTGAAAGCCTCTGGCAATCAGTTCCTGCAAATTCAGGGATTTGAAATCCTTTTTCTTCAACGCTTCCATGGTTTCATTGCTGACTGACATCACCTGGGAATAATCAATGTTTTTCCAGATCTCCTCTGCCCGTTCCAGGTCATCCATACAGATCAGGGCACCGTTTAAAGAGCCTACAGAAGCTCCTGCTACCCCCTTTATCTTCACTCCGGCTTCCCGAAGAGCCTTCCATGCCCCGATCTGATATGCACCTTTGGCGCCTCCGCCTTCCAGAACAAGCCCGTATTCCCGTTCCAAATCCAGTTTAAGCTCCATATAAACCTCCCAAATCCTGTCTGTGTCTGCAAAAACCGCAGCAAGAAGTCATATGACATCTGCTGCGGTTAACTCATTCTTTGGGTATCTCCGTAATGGAAGAAACTAGTCCTGCCAGCCCCTGAATCTCAGACGGAATAATGATTTTGGTTGCCTTGCCGTCAGCTGCAGCCTTAAATGCCTCCAGACTTTTTATAACAAGAACAGCTCTGTCCGCTCCTGCTTCTTTAATCATACGGATACCATCCGCATTGGCCTGCTGGATCTTTAAAGTAGCTTCTGCCTGACCTTCTGCCTCACGGATTCTCTTTTCCTTTTCGGCTTCTGCGCGAAGAATCGCAGCCTGTTTTTCAGCCTCAGCATCCAGAATTGCGGATTCCTTTTTACCTTCAGCCACAAGAACCGTTGACTTCTTCTCTCCTTCTGCCCTTAAGATCGCTTCCCGTCGTTCACGTTCCGCTTTCATCTGTTTTTCCATGGCATCCTGAATGGCTGCCGGAGGCATAATATTCTTAAGCTCCACGCGGTTTACTTTAATTCCCCATGGGTCTGTTGCAATATCCAGAGTTTCTCTCATCTTTGCATTAATGGTTTCTCTGGAGGTAAGAGTCTGGTCAAGCTCCAAGTCACCGATAATATTACGAAGAGTTGTTGCTGTTAAATTCTCAATGGCCATGATGGGATTTTCCACACCATAGGCATAAAGCTTTGGATCTGTAATCTGAAAAAACACCACAGTGTCGATTCTCATGGTAACGTTATCCTTGGTAATAACCGGCTGCGGCGGAAAATCTGCTACCTGTTCCTTTAAATTCACTCTCTTAGCCACTCTGTCCAGAAAAGGCAGCTTAATGTGTACGCCTACTGACCACGTCTCAAGAAATGCTCCCAGACGTTCTACAACAAGTGCCTGTGCCTGCGGAACAATTCTCACGCAAGAGGCAAGTACTGCCAGAATAATGATTAAAATAATAATAACTGCTGAAAATCCAATTGCTCCCATCTTATAATTCCTCCTGTTTCCTGCTTACAATCAGCTTGACTCCCTTAATGTCCTTTACTTCCACCATGACTCCCACCGGATAGATGCTGTCATCTTCCAATGCCCTTGCAGTCCATTCCTGTCCGTTTAAGACTGCGGCGCCTTTTCCTTCCAGATTATTAATCTCTGCAGTAACCCGGGCATACTTACCAACCAGGCTTTCCGTATTGGTTTTAACTGTATACCGGTTTACATATCTTAAGGCAAAGGGTCTGGTAAAAAACAAAAGTACAAAGGATACAATTACAAACACTGCAAGCTGCACCTGCGTATTGACACCAAATAATGCAAGCACAAATGCAACCAGTGCCCCGCCAGCAAACCAGATGGTAGTAAGCGCCATCGTCGCTGCTTCAATTCCAAGGAGCACCACAAAACCTATAAGCCAATAGATCGCTGCCATTTTCTCATTCCCCTTCCCTGCCATGATAGGCAAAGTATCACGGCGAATCTATCCGTTGACACTATCATACTATATGTTCAGTCATTTCTCAACATTCCCGCTGTAAAAAAGACTTATTTTTTTAATAAACTCTGCTCTCTGCGCTGTCTTGCAGTCTCAAACATCAGCACAGAGGCAGCCACTGCCGCATTCAGTGATTCCACCCTCCCCATCATGGGGATCTTAATATAGGCATCTGCCAGTTTTGCAATGTCTTCCGACAGGCCATTGGCTTCATTTCCGATTAAAAACCCTGTATCAACAGTATAATCTTCTTTTTCATAATTATTCCTGCCATCTAAATGGGCAGCATATAGCTGAATCCCCCGCTCTTTTAACTGAAGAATGGAGGCAGTTAAATCACTGGTATAGGCAAAAGGAACCCGGAATACAGAACCCATTGTGGACCGGATTACCTTGGGATTGTAAATATCCGCAGTGGTGCTGTTCATAAGCACCCCGGTGATCCCTGCACCTTCTCCTGCCCTTATGATCGTACCTAAATTTCCAGGATCCTGTATCGTTTCAAGTATGAGCAGAAAGGCAGGTCCGGGAGCACGGATAAGATCCTCCGTAGTATAAGAACGCTGTTTTACAAGAGCGAGTATGCCCTGGGGCGACCTGGTATCTGACATGGCAGAAAAGACCTCATCGGTAAGCACCTCATGCTTTAACCCACTCACCAGCCGTCTCTGCTCAGCCTCTTTTAAAAAGCTTTCCGATACAAATACGCTGTCAATTAACTCCGGCGGAATCTCCTTGAATATGCGTAGGCCTTCTGCCACGAATAATCCGCTGTCATTCCTGGCCTTTGCTTTCTTTATCAGGTTCATCACCTGCTTTACTTTCCCATTGGCACTGCTGGTTATCATATGGTACCTCTCTTTATAAATTTTCCAGTTCTTCCAGCCATAAGCGGCTTACTGCATCACTGGGCATACGTAAATCCCCTCTTGGGGATACTGCAACAGAACCGACCTTTGGTCCGTCCGGCATACAGGAGCGTTTAAACTGCTGGCTGAAAAATCTTCTGTAAAATACCCTCAGCCACTTTAAAATGACCTCCGGTTCGTATTGCGTTTCAAAGGCAGAGACTGCCAGCCGGTATACCTTTGAAGGACGGGTACCGAATCTTAAGATCTGATAGAGGAAGAAATCGTGAAGCTCATATGGTCCAACAAGATCTTCTGTCTTCTGGGCAATCTCTCCATCCTTGGGAGGCAGCAGCTCCGGGCTTACAGGCGTATCAAGAACATCCAGGAGCACTTTCTTTAAAGCTTCCTCCTCACAGGTATCCGCATAGTAGCGGACTAAATGGCGGACCAGAGTCTTTGGAACCGATGAATTGACTCCATACATGGACATGTGGTCACCGTTGTAGGTGGCCCAGCCCAGAGCCAGCTCCGACATATCCCCCGTACCGATGACGATACCTCCCAGACGGTTGGCAAGATCCATGAGAATCTGGGTCCGTTCCCTTGCCTGGGAATTTTCATAGGTAACATCGTGCTGCTCAGGATTATGGCCGATATCCCTGAAATGAACGGATACCGCTTCCCTGATATTTACTTCTGTTAATTCTGCATTTAGCTTTTCCGTCAGAAGGCAGGCGTTCTGATAAGTACGGTCTGTGGTGCCAAAACAGGGCATGGTCACCGCATGAATCTGATTTCTTGGAATTTCAAGCATATCAAATGCCCGGGCTGTAACCAAAAGAGCAAGCGTGGAATCAAGACCTCCGGAAATACCGATCACTGCATCCCTGCAGCCTGTATGCGCCAGTCTCTTTTTTAACCCCATCGCCTGTATGGAAAGAATCTCCTCACATCTGCGGTTCCGCTCTGCCGCTCCATCCGGAACGAAAGGTCTTGGATCAATCCTTCTTTTTAAATCCAGCGCTTCCTGCTTCATGGAAAATGGAATCACCAGATAATGTTCTCTGTCAGGTGCCGGAAACGTAGTCATTCTTCTCCGGTCATGAATGAGACGTTCCAGATCCATATCACCGTAAACAGTCTCATTGCCGAAACGCTTTGATTCCGCAAGCAAAAGTCCGTTCTCAGCGATTAGGTTCTGCCCACCGAATACCAGATCCTGAGTGGACTCGCCTTCTCCTGCATTGGCATAAATGTAGCCGCAGACCAGAGTGGCAGAATGTCCTGTAATCAGGCTTCTTCTGTAAAGGTCCTTCCCCGTCGTCTCATCACTTGCAGAACAGTTTACAATGACGGTAGCACCAGCAACTGCATGGCGGATGGACGGCGGATTGGGAACCCAGGCATCCTCGCAGATTTCCGTTCCGATTACAAGTCCGGGGATCTCGTTACAGGAAAAGAGCAGATCAGTTCCCATGGGAATCTCATATCCCTCCCAGGTTATCATGACCGGTTTTGTGTTTCCCGGCTCAAAATACCGCATTTCATAAAATTCAGAATAATTCGGCAGATTTGTCTTCGGAATAATTCCAAGCACCCTGCCGCTCTGCACTGCCGCAGCCGTATTGTAAAGCTTCCCGTCCCGCTCCCAGGGCAGTCCCACAAACACAAGTATATCACTGCCCTCTGTCTCTTTGGCAATCACCTTTAACTCTTCTTTTGCACCGGCAAGCAGCGCATCCTGCCCGAATAAATCTCCGCAGGTGTAAGCAGTGAGACAAAGCTCCGGGAACACCATGATTTTTGCCTTTCTTTCTACTCCTTCCCTGATGAGTCTCACAATATTCTCTCTGTTAAACCGGGGATCTGCAACTTTTACGTCGGGGGTTGCAGCTGCAACCCTGATATATCCATGTTTCATTGACTTTTTTCTCCTATCTGTTCTTCTTTCCCTTTTGGTATCCATTTTGCTTTCATTGCATAGATACAGTCCATTCCCATAGTAGTAAGCCATGTTATAGGATAACACCACATCACCGCTTCAAAACTGGGGAAAAATGGTACCAGTAAATTAATATAAATCATCCGCAGAATACACATGTTTCCCACTCCGATCAGCATGGAGACCATCGTTCTGCCGCTTCCCCGGATGCTTCCCATTAAGATCTGGTGTATGGCCATCGTCCAGTAAAACGGAAGCAGAATCAGCATGGAGGTATATCCGTATGCGATTACATCCGGATCAGGGGAAAATATTCTTAAAATACGTTCCGCATTCAGATAAAGAATGATGGAAATAAGAATGGTATAAATCATACTGATGACAAGCCCCTGAAAAACTCCCTGTTTCACCCGTCTGTTTTTTTGGGCTCCGATATTCTGCCCGGTAAATGTGGTTGCTGCCATGCAGAAGCTCTGAAGCGGAAGCATGGCAAAGCCGTCAATCTTGCTATAGGAACCAAATCCTGCCATGGCTGCTGCACCGAAGCTGTTGACATTCGCCTGAACGATTACGTTGGAAAGGGAGATAATTGACTGCTGTATGCCGCTTGGAATTCCGATTTTTAAAACGCGGGCCATCATGCGCCGGTCAATTTTTATTTTACTCAGTTCCAGACGATAACTATCATCCGTATGCACCAGTGCCCTGACTGTGAGGAGAGCCGATACTCCCTGGGCTGCCACTGTTGCATATCCCACTCCTGCCGTTCCCAGCTGAAAGATAACTACAAATACAAGATCAAGTACGATATTAATGACAGAGGAAATACACAGAAAAATGAGCGGACGTTTGGAGTCCCCCACAGCCCTGAGAACACCCGATCCCATATTATATACCAGATTAAATAAAGAACCGCAGAAAAAAATCCGCAGATATGCAGCAGATGCCGGCATAACCGATTGAGGTGTTCCCATTAAAACGAGAATGAGCGGGGATAAAAAAACACCCAGTACGATGAGAATGAGACCTCCCACGATGCTTAATGCCATAGTGGTGTGTACCGCCCAGTGCAGCTTCTGCTTTTCTCCCGCCCCGTAATACTGGGATATAATTACTCCGGCTCCGGTTCCAATCCCCATAAACATACCGATAATCAAGTTAATCAGGGAATTACTGGAACCCACAGCTGCCAGTGCATCACTGCCGATAAAGTTGCCTACTACTACAGAGTCCACAGTATTGTAGAGCTGCTGAAATAAATTTCCAACCAGGAGAGGCAGAGAAAAAGCAAGAAGCTGTCTCCAGATTACGCCTTCTGTCATGATCACCTGAGTTGTATGCAGTTTTTTACTCACAAATAATCCTCCTACTTTTTTCCAATCTCCCAATGAATATTAGTATACATCCTTTTTCGACAATTTGGAAGCCGGATAATTTAAGGTTTACTTTTTCATGATGATCGTGTAAAATACTTTAATATCCTACTAAACAGATAAGAATAATCAGGGGGGGAATTTATTTTGATGAAATTTTCTACCAAGGGGCGTTACGCGCTCCGAATGATGATTGAGTTTGCCCTTCAGCCAGGTGAATGCACGAAGATTAACCATGTTGCAGAGCGGCAGGACATATCTGATAAGTATTTAGAGCAGATTGTTACGATTCTGAGCCGTGCCGGATATGTGAAAAGCCGGAGAGGCGCTCAGGGCGGTTATTATCTTACAAAAGATCCTTCCGAATACACGGTAGGCATGATTCTGCGCCTTGCAGAAGGCAGTCTGGCCCCGGTATCCTGTATGGAGGAAGAAGTCAACTCCTGCAGCAGGGCTGATACATGTGCCAGCATGCTGGTCTTTAAAAAACTGGATCAGGCCATCTCCGATGTGGTAGATAACATCACTCTTGCAGATCTTGTGGAAGAGCAGAAGCGCCTGGAGGGAATGGAAGACTGACAAATCCGTATGGCCATAAAAAATCCGTCGGACTGCAGCAGAAGCTGGGCTGCAATCCAACGGATTTTTGAATTTATCTGTCAGATCCGGTCCGCTATTTCCTCAAACAGGCGGGCCTTGTCACGAAAATAATCTCTTGAAAATCCATCAGCCTCCTGTAAAGCTTCTTCCAGTGTCTTCGACTGAAGTTCTACGGATACTGCTTCAATTCCTGCCTCAATCACCAGTGTAAAAGCACCGTCTCCATGTGTCTGTATCTGCAGGCTGATATAGTGATGTTCTGCTTCAATACTCTTTCTGGCTACAGCACCCATCTCCCCAAACAGGACCCACGTATTCTCATATTCCATCTGCTATGCCCCTTTCTGTCTGAAACATCAAAAGATTCTGTACTATTATAGCACAGAATCTTTTGACTGACTACCATATATTGGCGTATGTGCCATGGACGGGACATGAAATCAGCACGGAATGCTTTCTGCAAATTTACGGATATCAGAAGCATTGGTGATCTTTTGAATCAGTCCGTCTTTCACCACTACAAGTGTAGGTGCCTGCATAATTCCCAGCTTGTCTGCCAGCTCTGCATTCTCTTCTGCATCCACTGTTTCATAATCCACATTCTTAAGGAACTGCTTTGCCAGCCTGCAGTTGGGGCAGGTTTTTGTAGTAAACAGATAAGCACCTGACGGCATCTCCGGCTTCTTGTCCGTTCCCTTTTCCGCCTTCTGCTCATGAGCAGCGTTTTTTAAAACGGAGCCGGAGATATTGTAGGTAGTACGGTTTTTATACTCCTGCGTCTTTCCTTCATTCCAGTTTTGAACCGGGCGGTAATAGCCGGTAATGCGGCTGTAAATCTCCGCTTTCTTTCCGCATACCGGGCAGACACTATGTTCTCCTGCCAGATATCCATGCTCTGCACAGATGGAATAGGTTGGAGACAGGGTGTAGTAAGGCAGTTTATAATGATCGGCAATGGTTTTAACCAGCTTTGCTGCTGCTGCCCAGTCAGGCAGCTTCTCGCCCAGGAATGCATGAAATACGGTTCCGGAGGTATAAAGTGTCTGAAGCTCATCCTGAATGTCCAGTGCATCAAAAATATCCGCCGTGTAATCCACCGGAAGATGGGAACTGTTGGTATAATAAGGGGTATCTCCCTCATGACCGGCTGTTTTAATGTCCGGATAATACTTCCTGTCATGTTTGGCAAGACGATAGGTGGTGGATTCCGCCGGAGTCGCTTCCAGATTATAAAGATCTCCATACATCTCCTGATAATCGGAAAGCCGTTCCCTCATATGATTTAAAACGGTTTTTGTAAACTTCTGGGTCTTTGTATCGGTTAAGTCTTTCCCCAGCCATTTTGCATTTAAACCAACCTCATTCATACCGATCAGTCCAATGGTGGAAAAGTGATTTTCAAAGCTTCCCAGATAGCGCTTTGTATAAGGATAAAGCCCCTGATCCAGAAGCTTTGTAATAACCTCTCTCTTTGTTCTCAAGGATCTGGCCGACAAATCCATCATGCGGTCAAGACGCTTGTAGAAATCCGCTTCATCTTTTGCCAGATAAGCAATTCTCGGCATATTAATGGTTACCACGCCAACAGACCCTGTACTCTCTCCTGACCCGAAGAAACCTCCGGTCTTCCTTCTTAACTCTCTTAAATCCAGTCTGAGACGGCAGCACATGCTTCTTACATCGCTGGGCTCCATATCGCTGTTGATATAATTGGAAAAATAAGGAGTTCCGTACTTGGAGGTCATTTCAAACAACAGGCGGTTGTTCTCAGTATCACTCCAGTCAAAATCTTTGGTTATGGAATAGGTGGGGATTGGATACTGAAATCCTCTTCCGTTGGCATCCCCCTCAATCATGGTTTCAATAAATGCCTTATTGACCATGTCCATCTCTTTTTTACAGTCTTTATATTTGAAAGCCATCTCTTTTCCGCCTACAATGGCATTCAGCTCTGCCATATCAGACGGAACAGTCCAGTCCAGGGTGATATTGGAAAATGGTGCCTGGGTGCCCCAGCGGCTGGGAGTGTTCACACCATAAATAAAGGATTCGATACACTTTTTCACTTCCGGGTAGGATAACCGGTCACTCTTTACAAAAGGTGCCAGATAGGTGTCAAAGGATGAAAATGCCTGGGCGCCCGCCCATTCATTCTGCATAATTCCAAGAAAGTTAACCATCTGGTTGCAGAGTACGGATAAATGTCTGGCCGGAGAAGAGGTAATCTTTCCCGGAATTCCCCCCAGTCCCTCTAAAAGCAGCTGTTTTAACGACCAGCCTGCACAGTATCCGGTAAGCATGGACAAATCATGGATATGAATATCCGCATTCCTGTGTGCCTCTGCTATCTCGTGATCATAGATCTCTGACAGCCAGTAATTCGCCGTAACTGCACCGGAATTGCTTAAGATCAGTCCTCCTACGGAATAAGTTACCGTTGAGTTCTCTTTTACACGCCAGTCCTCAACCTTAACATAACTGTTCACCACATCTTTATAATCCAGGATGGTGTTTTTCATATTCCGTATCTTTTCCCGCTGTTTTCTATATAATATGTAGGCCTTGGCTACATCCGTATATCCCGCGTGCTCCAGCACATGCTCCACGCTGTCCTGGATCTGTTCCACAGTTATCTTACCATCATTCATTTTCTCCTGGAAATCTGCCGTCACCCGCAGAGACAGAAGCTCTAAAATTTCATTATTGTACTCCTTTCCGGTTGCCTTAAATGCTTTCTTAATGGCTTCCGTGATCTTCCCCAAGCTAAATTCAGCTTCTTCCCCGTCTCTTTTCACTACCTGGATCATCTAACCTTTACTCCTTTCACAAAAACCGTCACGACTTTTTTTAGCATACAAATGTATTATAGCAGAAGAAAAAAGAAAACACAATATGTGGATTTTGTTTATTTCAAAATCTACATATTGTGTTTTTGTCATTCGTCGAAAAAGTCCTGGCTGCCTGCCAGACCTGCAAATAATTCTGCCGGTACATAAGCATTCACCAGTATTCCGTCTTCCTGGTATTCTTCTTTTAAAAGCTGGCCGTATTTACGGATCTGCTGGATCTTTCCAGCGTCTTTATAGGAATAAACCTTCTCTAAATAAATCCTTCTGCTTCTCAATATAGATTCAATCAGATTTTCCAGTTCATCTATCCCTTCTCCTGTACGCGCGGAGATCCTGACCTGATAATCCGATGAGATGTCCTTAAGGGTGGTATCCGGTCTTAAAGCATCGATTTTATTAAATACGGTAACCATGATCTTATCCGTTACTCCCAGTTCCCTTAGCGTTTCATATACCACATGCATCTGGATTTCCATCTGAGGATTGGAGCAGTCCACTACATGAAGAATAATATCACTGTATTTGGCCTCTTCTAACGTACTTTTAAATGCTTCAATCAGATGATGGGGCAGTTTTCTGATAAAACCAACCGTATCGGTTAGAAGAATCTGCTGGCCGCCCGGCAGGCTTAAGTTCCTTGTTGTAGGATCCAGTGTTGCAAACAGCTTGTCCTCTGCCAGAATTCCTGCACCGGTTAACCGGTTTAACAGAGTGGATTTACCGGCATTGGTATAGCCGACTATGGCGGCCACAGGCATATGATTTTTATCCCTCTGCTGTCTTGCCACCTCTCTGTGGCGCTTTACATCCTCTAAATCCGCTTTCAGAACACTGATCCGGTCATGAATCAGCCTTCGGTCTATCTCCAGCTTCTTCTCGCCAGGTCCTCTGGTTCCGATTCCTCCGCCAAGTCTGGATAACGAGCTTCTTAAGCCGACCAGCCTGGCAGAACGGTATTTCAACTGGGCAAGCTCCACCTGTATCTTTCCTTCTCTGGTGGTAGCTCTTGCTGCAAATATATCCAGAATAACCATGGTACGGTCCATCACCTTTATCTGCAGGGCATCCTCTAAATTGCGCATCTGGGCAGGTGAAAGCTCATCGTCACAGACCACTCCCGTTGCACCAAGTAAAAAGATCCTTTCCCGGATTTCTTCAATCTTACCTTTTCCAAGATAAGTTCCCGGATGAATCCTCTCACGGTTCTGAATGACCTTATCCACAGTAACTGCACCCGCTGTCTTAACCAGCTCTTCCAGCTCATCTAAGGATGCGCTCACATCTGTGCCGTCTCCCGTACTTACTGCTGTCAAAATAACCTTTTCTTCTATTTCTTTTAACTCTATCAGTTCTGCCATTCCCTCTCCAACCTATCTTGACTCCAAAAATGTAATTTCCCGTTGTGCTTCTTCATCCGGTCCATGTACAGAAACATATTGCTCCATGGTATCCAGCGCCTTTTTAAACTCTCCCTTCCGCTCATAAACAACAGCGGTATTAAACAATAACTCCGGTGCTTTTGACGCTTCCGGTGCTGCTAAGCCTTTTTGAAATGCTTCCAGCGCTCCATCCCAGTCCTTTTCTGCCATCCTGCATAATCCCATCCGGTTGTAGATCATGGGACCTGCCTCTCCTGCGGCGGCTGCACCTTCATAGAGAGTCATTGCATCCGATGGAGATCCCGCCTTTTCCATAGCTGCACCTGCTGCCATAAGCGCATTCATTCTTCCAGGCGCTGTGCTGTCCGGGTCAAGTTCACGGCTCCGGTTATAATCAGCTATGGCACCGTCATCATCTCCCGCACCGGCTTTCGATGCACTCCTCATGTTTAAATATTCCGGTTTTTCCCCATCAACCTTGATTAAAATATCATAGGTGCCGACAGCTGCCTGGTAATCACCGGAAAGATACTCCGCTTCTGCTTTGTATTTTAATACATCCATATCGAATTTTCCTACCAGGCCCTTTTTGGCATCAATGGCCCGGTCAAATGACGCAATGGCATCCTTGTAGTTTCCTTCCTCAAGGGCCTTAATTCCATCATCCCGGTACGTGTACCGATTCTCTTTTTTGCCGCAACCGGCCGTCACTGTAAGAATCAGAATCAGAACAATTAAAAGTGTTCCATATCCGGTTTTTCTTTTCATGTTAATATCTCCAACTTTGACAATTCTATAAATGTTATTGTATTCCAGTGCTTCCGTGTCCGCCTCTGTCCTCATGATTTAAAGAATCCACAGCCTCAAAACAGATGGCTGGCTGATGCTCTGTAATACGGAACTGGCAGATCCGGTCATTGATATGAATCACGGTATCCCGAAGTGCATACGCCGGGAAAAACCACTGGTCATTGTCTCCGCAGTAAGTTTCATCAATAATTCCCATACTGTTGGTCTGAATAATGCCGTAATTTTTAAACGTACTGCTTCTCGGAACCACATGGGCTTCATAACCGGCAGGAAGTTCCATGGCAATTCCAAGAGGGATCAGTTTGAATTCACCGGCTTTTAACTCCACTTCTTTTGCAGCCCGTAAATCAATCCAGTCGGATTTGCCGTCTATGTATCTCAGTTTTTCTATCTCATCTGTAAAATATTTAATTTTTATGTTCGCACTCACTGTATGTCCTCCTGCTGACTGTCGCCGTTTTCTTCTTTGGCAAGCAATACTCCGCTTCCCGAAAGTTCTTCTTCCACTTCCATTCGAATCTCCGCTGCTACCATGGGATCTGCCGCCGGTAAATTCTGAGTGGAACCAATGCCAAATCTTCTTAAAAATTCTTCTGTTGTTGCAAAAAGTGCAGGACGTCCCGGTGCATCCAAACGTCCGACCTCATAAACCAGATTATATTCCACCAGCTTGTTTACCGCATGATCCGACTTTACTCCGCGGATCTTCTCTATCTCAAGCTTTGTAACCGGCTGTTTGTATGCAATGATGGAAAGCGTCTCCAAAACCACTTCCGATAATACCTGTTTTTTCGGTGCACAGGCAACACGGATTAAATTCTCATAGTATTCCGGGCGGGTGCACATCTGATAGCTGTTCTCCAGCGCAATGATCTGCATTCCCTTCTTGCCCGTCTCATACCGCTTCATCAGACGAAGAACCGCTTCTTTTGCTGTTTCCTCATCCTGGTCGATGGCTGCAGCCAGCCGGCCAAGCTCCACCGAATTTCCCATGGTAAAAAGAACTGCCTCAATGACCGCTTCCCATTTCTTTTCTTCTTTTGCGCTCTTTCCTGACCCGTTTGCTGTCAGAGTTTCTTTATCCATTGACTTTCTCTTCCTCTCCCAGATCCGAAAAATCCAGTTCCCCTTCCTCGCCTTCCGGCTCCAGGGTTTCAATCATCATATCATCAAATAAATGCTCCTGGGTCAAAGTGATCTTACCGATCTTCATGAGTTCCAGAAGCGCTAAAAAAGTTACGACTACCTCAATCTTGTCAGGCTGACCCTCAAGCATCTTCCGAAAGGAAAACTTCCGGTTTCGTCTGGCAAAATCCATAACCGATTTTATCTTATCTTCCAGACTTACTGCTTCCTTGCGAATGTTGCCAAAACGGCTTCTGATGGGATCCACCCGGTCTTCCGTCCGCTTCGTCACCGCACGGAAAATTTCCTGCAGCTTTGCCAGGGTAAGTCCGTCAAGAAGCTTGTCTAAATCTACGGGAGGCTCATACTTTGCCACCTGTGCAGGTACAGTAGGAGTCTTAAAAAGCAGGCGGTCGGCTCCTATCTCCCGGTCTCTTAACTCCGATGCCATATATTTAAAATATTTGTATTCCAGAAGGCGGGCAACAAGCTCTGCTCTTGGATCTTCTTCCTCCCCTTCTTCATTGATCTCTTTCGGAAGAAGCATGCGCGCTTTAATGTCAATGAGCGTTGCAGCCATGACAAGAAATTCGCTGACAATATTCAAATCCTCAGTTTCCATATGATTCATGTAATCTAAATACTGTTCTGTAATAGTCACAATGGGAATGTCATAAATATTCACTTTGTTTTTATCAATCAAGTGAAGAAGCAGATCAAGCGGTCCTTCGAAATTATCCAGTTTATAAGAGATTCCCATATATTCCTCCAAAGCAGATTGAAAACATGCTAAAAAGCAGTATACCAAATTCAGACCAATCTGTAAACATATGGAAGGTTCAAATTAAGGATTTGGGTTTTAAATCAACCACCACCACCTGGGGCTTGTTATTCAGCCGGATGTTAATGGAGTGGGTTCCCAGGCCCCTGCTTACAATCATGTATTTCTCATCTTTCTGAAACGTCCCTGCACAGCAGGGGTTAAAAAACTGGTATTGAGGGGTCATGACTCCTCCCAGAAACGGAAGGCGTATGGTACCCCCATGAAAATGACCGCAAAGGGTCAAATCCGCCCCCCATCCCTGATAAGCCGGAAAATAAAGGGGGGAATGGGACAATAGAATCTGATACCGTTCTTTTGATGCCTTCCCTGCTTTTTGTTCCAGTTCAACTGGAAGAAGACGCTCCGGACGAAAATCCTTATAGCACCCTTCCTTTAAATCAACACCTGTAATCGCAATATCCTTCCGGTATAATTCCGTCCGGTCTCTTAAAACAATCACGCCAAGCTTTTTTAAGCTGTTCTCATACGTATCATACTGGTCACCGTAAACGAAACGCTCCCGGTCCATCCGGTTTTCATGATTCCCGTTGCCGTAAAAAACGGGATAACGGGACGTCAGCTTCTCCATCAGTCTTAAACTGACCGATGTATCTGCTGTTTTCTTTACCACCATCATATCACCGCCGACAAGCACCACATCCGGATTCACATGATCAATCGTCTTTAGCAGTCTCTCATTGTCTGCTCCAAAACAGTGACTGTGAAGATCCGAAAGGAATACCAGCCTTAAGTTTTTTCCGATCTTACTGCTTTTTACAACTGTCCTCTCTACAGAAAGCTGTTCTCTCTCGTATTCAGATCGCAGCAATGATACTGCGCCTGCAGCAGCACAAAAAACTCCGGCAGCAAACCACATCTGTTTATTCCTCATCTTTTCTCATTCCTTTTTTTGCTGTCTTTTCATCATACAATGAATAACACGTCTGCGTCAAGTAAAAGGCTTTTATAATTGCATCCGAAACCCGTATAATGGATACCAATTATGGATAATATGCAATACTGGATAATCACGGTTTAATAAGAGTGTGAGGTGACTAACTATGATTGTTTATGACAGACTTTGGGAAACCATGAAAAAGAAAAACGTCAGCCAGTATCATCTGATCAAATATTGCAAGGTCAGTGCCGGACAAATCGGACGGCTTAAGAAAAACAATTTCGTATCGACTCATACGATTGACATGCTTTGCAAAATTTTAAACTGCGGCGTGGAAGAAATTATGGAATATCGGGCCGATATTTGCGAGGCAGCAGACATAACCTGTAATACTGACCCAGAGGAAAATAAATAACAGGCTTTTCCTTCAGGGGATTTGGCATGAAAAAAAGAGCCGGAAGGCTCTTTTTTTCATGTTTCAACCATCTCAGGAGATCCAGACACCAGATGAATCGAGGCGGTATCCATCCGGTGTAACCGTATCCTTTAACATAACACCGTCACTGCCAAGATAATACCACTTCTCATTGGTTTTCACCCAGTAATTGCATGCCATGGTCCCATCCTGCCGGTAATAATACCACTTATCACCTGACTGCAGCCAGCCGGTGGAAGCAGACGCTTTTAAATTGCTGCTTCCAGTCGCTTTTAAGGCAAAGCCATAATCAAGAAGAGCTTTGGTATCCTCATAATGAGTTGATTTGCTTTTCATGATCACTACAATTAAACGGGATCCATTCTTTTCCGCATATGTAACCAGTGTATTGCCTGCCAGAGATGTAAAACCTGTCTTTCCGCCCACCACACCGGGATAATAACGGGAGTCGGAGGAATTAATCATCTTATGTCCCATGGTTACGGTTCTGGCGCCTGCCTTCTTGGTGGCTGGAATCTGATAGCGGACAGTAGAGCACACGTTTCTTACCACACTGTTTTGAAAGGCAGCTTTTGCAATCAGCGCCATATCATGCGGTGTTGTATAATGATTGGAATTATTAAGACCGTTGGGATTGACAAAATTAGTATTGGTACAGCCAAGTTCTTTCGCTTTGGCATTCATCAGCTGGGCAAAGGAGCTGACGCTGCCGGATACATGCTCAGCCAGACCATTTGCAACATCATTGGCGGACTTGAGCATAAGACCATAGAGACACTGCTCCACTGTGAGCTTATCGCCTTCCGTCATATTTAAGGTGACCGCCCCTGCTTCCAGATTGGTCGTGGCTGCCTTCGAGAAAGTAACGGTATCCGAAAGGCTGGTCCGTTCTGCCACCAGCAGCGCCGTCATCAGTTTTGTAATGCTGGCCGGATAATACTTGGACTCACTGTTTTTGGAATAAAGGAGTGTGCCGGTATCGGCATCCATTAATACTGCTCCCTCTGAAGAAATCTGGGGCACACTTACTGTAGAAGCGGCTGTGGAAGTGTCTGTGGATGCCGCTGTGGAAGCAGGTGCGGGTTTCTGGCTGTCTTTGTTCTGGTCTGCCTGTCCGCTTATAGCAGCACCCGGTCCGGCTGCTGCCTGTGTCTCCTGTGCGGAGCCTGGAAAGGGCGAAACCGTAGGTATCACGGTTGCGTAAGAGATGCCGGATGCCATCATGGAAAAGCTTATTACCAGACTCATTAATCTGCATGTGTTTTTTGTCATAGCCTATTGTCTCCTGTATCTTTCTGCCTGTTTTTTCTTTTATCAGTATATCATATAATCCAGTAAATTCTGCTTAAAATTTTCTTACAATCCAAAAAAATGCACCACTCATAAAAGTGATGCATAACCTGTAAAATATCCTGAATTAATCCTCTTTTTCCAACTCTTCCAGCCTGTCCATGGCAATATTTAAAATCTCCGCATGGTCAAAGGCCAGCTTTTCCTGGTCTAACATGTCAATTGCAGGAAGAAGTTCAATGTCAACATCTCTCTTCCACATCAGGCCATCCCGTTCAAACGTCTCCGTGATCCGATAGCTGATAAAAATATGTTCGTCCTCATTCTCTATGGTAAGCGCATAGGTTGCTCCGTTCTCAAGGTCGGAAAGCTTCTTTTTCTTTACTTCAAACCAACACGCCTTTTTGGCATCATCACCGGCCTGTACAGTCAGCTGATCCTTTGGTACAGCAGCTAAGTAAGAAACGGAAATCACTCTGGTCCTGGGATCCCGCTTTACGCCGCCCCAGGTATAAAGCTGTTCCATATAGATTCCTTTTAACCCGGTTTCTTCAAACAGTTCTCTGGCGGCTGCTTCTTCCAGAGATTCATCCATGTTCACAAATCCTCCCGGAATCGCCCACTGGCCTATGCAGGGGTGATTTTTCCGTTTGATAAGAAGAATATCTGTCTTTGACTCCTCCTGGTCCCATGCAAATATCAGCATATCCACCGTTACCGACGGGCGTTCGTAATCTCCCGGACGGTATTGTAAAAGAAACTCTTTTTCCGTCAGCCCTTCTTCATTCTTTCGTTCCATTCTGCCCTTCTTCCTACCAGTTTTTTAAAATATGACGGACCGAAGCGCTCCAAGCACACCTGCACTGGCAAGTCCCATAATAACTCCCGCCATCAGAACGCCTCCCATCACAGCTAAAATACTGGATTTAAAATCAATATCAAGCAGGCTGGCTGCCAATGTGCCAGTCCAGGCACCGGTACCAGGAAGAGGGATTCCAACAAATATCAAAAGAGCAATGAACAGTCCCCTTCCGGCTTTCGCCTGCAGTTTTTCTCCGCCGCGCTTTCCTTTTTCCAGACACCACGTAAAGAAGCCGCCGATTACCGGCTTATCTGCTCCCCACTCAAGAACCCTCCTGGCAAACAGATAGATAACAGGTACAGGAAGCAGATTGCCGATTATCGCAACAAGGTAGGACTGGAACAAAGGCAGTCCCATCACTGCAGAGTAAGGAATCGCTCCCCTTAGTTCTATAAGCGGAACCATGGAAATTAAAAATACCGTTATATATTTTTGTAACATCATCTATTCCTTTCATAAAAAAGTCTGCTTTTATACTATACACAAAGATGGACCGTCTATCAACTGTTTTATAAAAAGATTATATTTACATACATGATTCGAAACCTTTACTGAATAAAATATTAACATTTCTGAAATACTATTGTACTGACAAAACGAGTGTGATATAATCCTCAAAAGTTGATTATTATCATTCCACACACAGTTAAGAAGGATGTCTTTTATGAATATAAAACAGTTATTAACGAAATACCGGCATGTATGGTTTCTCAGCTACGCCTTCCTCTATTTACCATGGTTTTTCTACCTGGAAAAAACGGTGACCAGCAACTACCATATCATGCATATAGCCCTTGATGACTATATCCCGTTTAATGAATATTTCATTATTCCTTACCTGATGTGGTTTGCTTATGTGGCAGTTTCCATCTGTTATTTTTTCTTTCATGATGTAAAAGAATATTACAGACTGTGCACCATGCTGTTTACAGGTATGACCATAAGCCTTGTAATCTGCACCGTCTTTCCAAACGGAACGGATTTCAGGCCGCTCGTTGATCCGAATAAGAATATTCCTTCTGCAATTGTTTATCTTCTCTACTCTGCAGATACCTGCACCAATGTATTTCCAAGCATACATGTGTACAATTCCATCTGTGTGCATATCGCAGTCTGCCGGAGTGAACGTTTGAAAAAATACGGGCTGTTAAGAACCGGATCCTTTGTTTTAATGGTTTCAATCTGCCTGGCAACTGTATTCTTAAAGCAGCATTCTGCTTTTGACGGTCTTGGTTCCATTGCCATGGCATATATCATGTATCAGTTTGTTTATTCCGATTCCCTTGTTCCAAACAGAAAGAAGGTTTCCGAAAAAGCAATCAGTTAAAAAAAGGCCTTCCCCACGCCGGGGAGGTCTTTTTTTTACTCATATTAATTAAAGCCAAAAAATTTCTGAGTCATTTTATAAATGGCGATGGGGAATTTCATCCCGCCCTTGCCCGGCAGATTGACTCCCTGTCCCAGAAATCCGTAACGAAGCCTTAGATAGAGTTTTAAATTCTGTTTTCGAAGGCTCTGCCATAATTCTTTCTTTTTCTCCATATTTTCCTCTGTTCCGGACTTGATTGCAAGAATGGAGGTTATTACCATCATAATCTCTAAATACCTTACCATGTAACGGCGAAGCTTGCGCTGTTTTATCTTCATGACGTCATAATAGGAAAGCATCAGCTTTGTTACACGGATCTGCTGATCAATCCTTCCAATCATAATCTGTTCATTGACTGACTGGTCCTCCCTGCCTATGAAATAGCGGTAAAAGTTCACGTTTAAATAATACATGGTCTTCACATGGGGAAGCGGCTGATATACAAAAATATTATCTACGTAAAAGGTATGTTTGGGCAGTTCCAGACCGCACTGTCTTAAAAGCTCGGTCCTGTAAATGACAGAGTGCATAAGAATGTATTGTCCCAGTATAAATACCTTTACGTCGTCCCAGTCTATCAGTTCATTCTCCGGGAGTGCAGTCCGGTAATTCATTACCTTTTTCCTTTTTGATCCCTGTTTTTCATATACAAAATTGCTCACCAGCATGTCAAGTGTCTTTTCACCGTATACAAAATGCCTGAGCGTATTGAGAATTTCCATATAAGCTGATTCATCCACCCAGTCATCGCTGTCCACTACCTTAAAATAGATTCCGGATGCATTCCTTAATCCTGCATTAACCGCTTCTCCATGTCCGCCATTCTCCTGATGGATGGCCCTGCAGATTCCCGGATAATTCCGTTCATATTCATCTGCAATTTCGGCTGTACGGTCCTTTACTGAACCGTCATCTACAATAAGGATCTCCACCTCTTCTCCGCCTGGCAGCAGGGAATCGATACAGTTCCTCATATAGGCTTCTGAATTATAACATGGAATTGCTACAGATAAGAGTTTCACACAATATCCTCCTTTAGGTTGTTTTTCCAATAAATCCGGACAATACAAAATACAGTCACAACAACTGCCGCAGCTACAACAGCCACAGTCACGGCAGCATGTCCCCTTTGAAACAGTAATCCGGACAGCTTCGTGTTGGTTATGAAAAGCGAAAGTAAATTAGCCGGGATATGAAGCATGAAGGCTGCTGACAGGGCTTTTGTTCTCTCATAAAGCCAGGCTGCCGCAAGACCGATTAAAAAAGCATATACTCCCTGGGGAAGATTTCCATGGTAAAGTCCAAATAAGCCGGCTGATATGACAGCCGAAAGCCCAAACGAAAATTTATCCCGAAGGGAAGCAAATATCATCCCTCTGAAAATCAGTTCCTCTGCTGCCGGAATAACAAAACCGGAAGCCAGAAGCTGCAGCGCAAACGGCGGGGAATACAGGGCATTCGCCGCTTCCTGATATGCCTTTGATATCCTGGTCAGTCCCATGACTTCCACTACCGAATTGCCCAGAATGCAAAGAGCGGCTCCAAGCAGACATATGGAAACAGGACTGTTTGTAAGCTTAAAACTCTCTGTCAGTGAATATCCCCTGTTTTTCTGATCATAAAAATAGACCCACAGCAAGACCGGAATATTCAGTACTGCAGATAATCCCGTAGCAAAAAGAGGTTCCAACGGCACCGCCAAATACAGGAAAGTGGTGGCTAACGTATAGGTAAACAAAGGAAGAATCAGATGCAGAATGAGTATTATCATAAGTACCTGTCCTTTCATTTTCTGTATCTTCTTAAACATTATACCACCTGATTTCAGGATATCTACTTAATTTTTTTAAAAATATTTCTAAAATCTATTGAAATCTTTTCTCATATTCCTGTATACCCGAAAGCGGTTGCTTTTTTTTTCCGCTGATAATATAATGTCTTTATAATTTCTGATTAAAACTACATGAAACTGAGAGGAAATGATATGGCAAAAAAACGTATTGTGATAGCTTTGGGACATCATGCTTTGGGAACAAACCTTCCGGAACAGAAGACGGCAGTTGCCCGCACTGCCAAAGTAATTGCAGATTTTATTCAGTCCGGCTGGCAGGTGGCCGTTACTCACAGCAATGCTCCCCAGGTTGGAATGATCCACACTGCAATGAATGAATTCGGAAAACAGCATGATGGATACACCTGCGCCCCCATGTCTGTCTGTTCTGCCATGAGCCAGGGATACATCGGCTACGACTTACAAAACGGCATCCGTGCAGAACTCATGACCCGGGGCATCTATAAATCCGTAGCTACGATTTTAACCCAGATGATGGTAAACCCATATGACGAGGCTTTCTATACACCCATGAAGCCCATCGGCCGTTTCATGTCTGCAGAGGAAGCAAAGGAAGAAGAGGAAAAAGGAAACTATGTGGAAGAGGTTCCGGGCAAAGGATTCCGCAGAGTTGTCGCTTCCCCAAAGCCAGTTTCTATCGTTGAGATTGATATCATAAAGGCAGTTATGGATGCAGATCAGATTGTGATCGCCTGCGGAGGCGGCGGCATTCCTGTTATGGAACAGGGCTGCTACTTAAAGGGCGCCAGTGCTGTGATTGAAAAGGACAGAGCTGCCGGACTGCTGGCAAAAGAAATTGATGCCGATGTTCTGATGATTTTAACAAACGTGGATAACGTTACCTTAAACTTCGGAAAACCGGAGGCAAGTCCAATCGGCCGCATGAGCATTAAGGAAGCTGTTGCTTATATTGAGGACAATCAGTTCGAATCCGCCTCCATGCTTCCAAAGATTGAGGCCTCCCTGGATTTCATTGAACATGGCAGAAACCGGAAAGCGATCATTACTTCCCTGGAAAAAGCAGAAGAAAGCCTGGATGATAAAGCAGGTACCATTATAACAGAAGCATAGACAAAGAAAAGGATTTTTGCCCGGACAGAATACGCCGGACAAGAATCCTTCTTTCTATTACAGTTCCATTTCCGTTGAAAAGGCAGTCACAGCCTTGCCTGTGATTTTCACTTTAACCGGTTTGCCTCCTTTTATTGCTACAGTAACTGAAATTTTTCCCATACGTCCGATGGCTTCTCCCTGTACCGCCTCAAAAGAAAACTCCTCTTTATTCGTTCCAAACAGTCCATAAGTAACGAAGTAAGCCCCTAAAGGTCCATTGGCATTTCCTGTCACAGGATCCTCTGCAATCCCAATGGCAGGTGCAAACATCCTCCCATGAACAAGGGTTGCTTCCTCCGGATGAAGCGTGAATACATAATATCCGTTGCAGCTGGTCCTGGAGCTGATTTCTGTCAGTTTTGCAAGGTCAGGCTTTAAGCTGTGCAGCAGGTTTAACTCAGTTATGCCAATCATCACCTTGGAATGACCGGTTGATGCTATGGCAATGGGGCAGTCCCTTCTGAGTTTTTCTTCCGGAATCCCAAGGGCTTCTATAATCTCCATCTGAACCGGTAACGGCAGCGGCTCTTCCACTTCCACTTCCCCCTGTGTCATAGTGATGGTATAATCTCCATCCTCTGATTGGATTTCAACAGGAAGGATTCCCGCCCCTGTTTTCTGTATGACCACTCCGGAAGCCATACCACGCTCCAATGCTCTTACATAGTTAGCTGCAATTGTCGCGTGACCGCAGATGGGCACTTCACACCGGGGTGTGAAAAAACGGACATGAACGTCATACTCTCCCTCTGATCCCGGAAAAAGAAAGGCTGTTTCCGAATTATTTAATTCTCTTGCTATTTTAAGCATCATACTGTCACTTAGACCGTCGGCATTGGCCACCACACCTGCCGGATTGCCGGTAAACCGCTCTCTGGTAAATGAATCCACCTGATAGATCCGATATGATTTTTTCATAAAAATCCTCCTCATTCTTGTTTTTTCTATCTTAATACGGTTAGTTCCTATTGACAAGTAATTACATTTTCGTTATAAAATTACCTTAAATATACTAACTATCTAAATAATAATATCGAGGCAGAATAACTATGAAGAATAAAGAAATAAAACCCAAAACCCTGGAATGCCATGTAGAAAAAATGTTTAATATTATCGGCGGAAAATGGTCCTTTCTTATTATAAAAAATCTCTTTCCAGGCACGAAGCGGTTCGGAGAACTACGAAGCAGCTTACACGGAATCAGCCCTAAAACACTGACTGCCTGTCTGCGCTCTTTAGAATCCCATGGCATTTTAACAAGAGAAGTCATCCCCACCATACCGCCTGAAGTCCGTTACACGCTGACAGAGAAAGGCATGGATTTACAAAACGTCGTCAATCAGATGAAAATCTGGGGAGAAAAATGGTCTGAACGTTAATCCTGCAGCATATATTCCCGAAACTCTGTCATATATTGAAACAAACGTACATGACGGAGTTTTACTATGAAATGGTTCAACCGATTAAGACTGACGGAAAAAATCAGAACATTTTCCGTTTCGCCGGAAAAGGGAAAGAAAGCCCTGATAATATTTCTGTTCCTATTATGCGCCTTTTTTGCCGGGCGTCTGGGAGCTATGCTGACCGGGCATCATCGTGCTGTAGAAACTGCTGCAGAGGGAAACTGGGGATTAAGCTTCCAGCAGGAAGGGCAGGCTCCGGTGGCCAATGCCACCATGGACTATTTAAAGCAATACAATGCCTATTATGCACAAAAAACCCAGGATAAGGTCTTATATCTCACCTTTGACGCCGGATATGAAAATGGAAATACTGCCGCGATTCTGGATGCATTAAAAAAACACCACGCACCTGCTACCTTTTTTGTTGTGGGCAACTACATAGAAACAGCACCGGAGCTTGTGAAACGAATGATAGCCGAAGGACACACCGTGGGCAATCATACCTACCATCATCCGGATATGTCCAAAATGAGTTCGAAGGAAACCTTTGAAAAAGAGCTTGGAGATTTGGAAACATTGTTTGAACAGACCACAGGACAGCAGATGAAAAAGTATTACCGTCCGCCCCAGGGCAAATACAGTGAAGCCAATTTGCAGATGGCTAAAGATATGGGATACAAAACCTTTTTCTGGAGCCTGGCCTACGTGGACTGGTACCAGGATAAACAGCCTTCAAAGGAAGAGGCCTTCAAGAAACTTTTAGGACGGATTCATCCCGGCGCCATCGTGCTTTTGCACAGCACTTCCAGTACTAACGCCCAGATACTTGATGAGCTGCTGGCCAAGTGGGAAGAGATGGGTTATCAGTTTAAATCTCTGGATCAGTTAGTAAGTCAATAAAAAAGAAACCGGGGTTCAATAATTGAACTTCGGTTCTTTTTTATAAAATATTAAAGATCTGCTGCAAAAGAAAGAGCCTCATCGATACAGCCCGCCAGATTCTCCCTTCCCACTGACTCCAAAAAGCCCGCCCGTTCCATCATGGACATGGGCTGTTCATTGACATGGGATAAAATAAGGGTCACATGTTTCCTCTTTAAATTCTGATACAGTTTTTCCAGACTTTTTAACGCCGTCGCATCCATTGCCGGAACACTTCTCATGCGAAGAATCAGAACTCTCTTCCCCTCTTCTATAATCAGCTGGGAAATCTTTTCCGCAGCGCCGAAAAACATGGGACCGCTCACCTCAAAGACTGCCACATGCTTTGGCACAGGTTTTAAGTCTATGGACTCCCCGCTGTTCTCCTCTTCATCCTCTAAATATTTCCAGCTGCTTATTTCCGTCACGTCTGCCATACGTTTCATAAACAGCAGGGAAGCAAATAAAATTCCTACTGCAATGGCCGTAACCAGATCAAATGCAACGGTAAATACAAAGGTGACAAGAAGCACGGACCAGTCACTTTTGGGAGCTGTTTTCATGATGGAAAGGAAAACTCTCCACTCACTCATGTTATAAGCAACCATAAAAAGAATGGCTGCTATGGCGGGCATGGGAATTAACGCAGCATAAGGCATTAAAAATACAAGTACCAGCAGAAGCATCCCAGCGTGAACCATGCCTGCAACCGGTGTTCTTCCGCCGTTTTTTATGTTTGCTGCAGTTCTTGCAATGGCTCCTGTCGCCGGAATTCCTCCAAAAAGGGCGGAACAGATATTGCCGGCGCCCTGAGCTACCAGCTCCATGTTGGAATTATGCCTGCTCCCAACCATCCCATCTGCCACAACGCAGGACAATAAGGATTCCACCGCTGCCAGCACCGCTATTGTCACTGCATCCGGCATTACCGTCTGCACCATACCCAATGAAAATACGGGAAGATGAAATGCAGGAAGATCCGATGATATGGTATATAAATCCCCAATGGTATTTACAGGAAGTTGAAACAATTTCACAAGCCCTGCTGTAACGATGACTGCAATCAGCGAAGGCGGTATGGTCTTAAAAAATCTGGGCCATACAATAAGAATTAAGAGCGCTGTCAACCCTACCGCAAGAGCCATGGGATTAAGCGTACCCATACGGTGTACAATCTCATTGACTTTTTCAAGGGTTTCAATGGGTGCATGCTCAAAGGTAAGTCCAAGAAAATCCTTGATCTGTCCGATGAAAATAGTAACTGCAATTCCAGTCGTAAACCCTGTGGTAATGGTGTAAGGAATAAAACGGATCAGGCTTCCCATCCGTAAACTTCCCATGATAACCAGAAAGATTCCTGCCATAATCGTTGCAATAACCAGTCCGTCAAAGCCGTTTTTTGCAGCAATCCCCGCCACAATTGATGCAAATGCAGCAGTGGGACCTGCGATCTGTACCTTGCTTCCTCCCAGAAACGAGATCACAAAACCGGCTGTAATGGCGGTGTAAAGCCCCTGTTCCGGAGTAACGCCGCTGGCTAACGCCAGAGCAATGGAAAGCGGAAGGGCAATGATGGCAACAATGATTCCGGAAACAAAATCTTTAAAAAACTGTTCCTTTGTGTAATGCTTCATTGATAAAAAAAATTGAGGTACCAAATCTTTCATTTCTTCATCCTTTGTCTATTATAAAATTTTCATAAACTTTTTATAATATAACGTTCCAGTTAGAAGAAAGCAAGTCTATTTTCCATGTTCCTGAAATAGTACAAGAATAATTTATCTAAGACTATGGGCAGCCAGCACTTCGAGACCATCTTCGTCAAGCAGTTCCACAGTTCCACGGGTAATCTTCACCAGATTTTCTCCCTGAAACAGGCGAAGCAGACGGGTTACCACTTCTCTGGCAGTACCTAAATGCCGGGCAATCTGTTCATGGGTAATGGAAAGTTCCTTTGTTTCATTGAGTCTGCATTCTTCCAGTAAAAATGCAGCCAGTCTTCCATCCATTTTCTTGTTCATCACCTGATCCATCAGCCACATGACATCAGAGAACCTCGATGCCATCAGTTCATTGGTGAAGTTTGAGACTACAGCCGACTCTTCCATTAAATCACGATAGACATCGGGGGGAATCTGGAACACTACCGTATCCTGTTCTGCCTCCACTGTCACATCAAACTGAATGTTTTTCACCATACAGGAACCGGAAAACAGACAGATATCCCGTTCAAACAACCGGTATAAAGTCAGTTCCCGCCCTTCATCCGATATGGTAAACACTCTTAACTGACCTTCTGTTACAAGAAGAAAACCGCTGCATTCATCGGATTCCCCATGTACCAGCATTCCCTTTTCAAATCTGATTTTCTTTGATTTCGTTGACAGCTTCTCTCTCTGTTTATCTGTCAGCTTGTTCCAAAAGGGAAGATAATCTCCCAGTGTCATAGTATCAAACCTCCCTGTCATGATTCATGCAAAAATAAAATCTCATCATTGGTATCAAAAAATCGGAAAAATTCCCCGTATTCCATAGTTCCTGCTTTTAACTTTTCTGCCATAATAAGCAGATTAGCGGAATTCACTGCTGCTCCTTTTAAGCCGGAGCGCATGGAAATATGGTTTAACCTGTCCCGGAAACCGCCCGTAAATTCTCCTGACACAAAAGCAAAGTGAAATGTTTTCACATCTTTGCCAAAAATGTCCCACCAGCAGTTGGGGTTTAACAGCTGGCTGCGCTCCTTATTTTCTTCTATATAGCGGTACATCTCATCTGCCTGTTTTATGGGAAGGGAATATCCCTTCCCATATGCTTTATTGTCGATGATCAGTCCGTTGTCTTCGTAGTAAATGCACACATCAGGCTTTCTGGTATCTCCAAGCCTTCCCCCAAGAAATGATAGTTCTGCCGTAAGCAGCTGGGCTGTCTGAATCTCGTAATCCCGGTCTGAGGTGCCGTCATAGCCAAGATCTACAAGAATTAAGTATTTGTGGTCAATGTGGGTTAAATGGGACCGCAGATAATCCTTCAGTATGGAAACCTCTGATTTCACCGGAAGGAAGGACTTAAGTGTCTCCGGGAACAATAGCCCCGTAATCTCATCTGTAATCCGGTATGTATCTCTGGTCTTTTGAACCTGCAGTCCGATATTTTCCAGACTCTTTAAATCGTCAAGGATGGTTTCAGTCTCTTCCTCCAGCCCCTTCTGCTTTAAATATTCCTGAATCTGCAAAGGAGTAAGTGCCGATTTTTCCAGGCACATAATAATATGGGCTCTCCGGTTTCTTAAATATTCCCGGTCTGCCGCTTTGGTCGCCAGCATATCCCACATCACCCGCTTTGGTATCTTCCTGCATCTGGATCCCCCGGTTATATGGTTGCATATGGTCCTTCCCTTTAAAGTCAGCTGGTAGGACTGGGGAATGACCTCAGTATTTTCCCCGCTCCCATACAGTCCGGGAACCTCTTTCGGTATTTTCTTCACCCAGCCCACAGAAATCAGCCAGCTGCAGATCGTTCTGACGTACTTATCGCTGGTTCCTTCCGTATCCTGAAGCAGCTTTGTCTTTTCTTCCTTCTCGTGCGCTGCCCCAAGCCCCTCCACAATCATGGACTGGGGAATGGAAGTAAATCCCGCTTCTCCAATAAATCCAAGCTTTGCACCTATCTCAAATTTTGTCATATGCCCTTCCTTCATCAGAAGGGACAGCACTCTGCACACCGGAGGATAGGAAAGAAGAGCCGTTTTTAATACTTCTTCCTCTTCTTTGCTTCCTTCCTCTGCCTTGGCATACTGCCTTCCCATAACGGATAGGGAGCATTCATCAGTCTCCCTGTCATAATCGAGAAAGCCGATGCTGACCGCCCATCTTAAAAATGAATCTGCCGGCCAGTCGGACTGATACTCTTTTCTCTGTCCGGGAAGTACCGCCTGAATGATTCCGGAACAGGGTGCATTGCTTCTGGTATAGCCTTTTGGTGTACCTTTTCCTTTTAAATGGGTATAGGGAATGCGGATTTCTTCCTGATCCAGTTCTTTTATGAATTCCTCCCGTTTGTCCTCATCCTGAATGAGCCTTGGAATCTTATCCGTTTTCAGCAGCCGGTTTATTCTGGAATCCGTTACAAATACGGATATCACATTTTTTAAATTGTCCAGGGTATAGGCCTCCTGTACCCAGCCAAATGTTCTCTCAGCCACGTTTCATTCCTCACTGTAGTTTTCTTACAGTATAGCATAGGGAAAGCAGATAGGCAAAATATTTTGATCTCCATCTCCTCTTCCTGCATCATTATATATCCAATAACTTTGTGTAAAACTATGGTAAAATTTTGTCATTTATTATATAATATAGGGAAATAACATCGTTATTCACCAAAATGTAACGTCATTTTTCGACTACTTTAGACATCGGTGCGTGGAATAAAAACTTATAAAGGAAGCAGTCGTTACAACCAACAAAAAGGAGAAACGAATGAAATCAGTTTATTTCAAAGACAGCCGCACTGCTCTTGATGCTGTTAACCGCAGCAATGCTGCTTTTGTATTATTTTGTGCACCTTCCGCTGTGCATGAATTATCACAACAGGTCAAGCAATCCACAGTCTTATGTTCAGCAGCAGGTGAATATTGTTCCCTGGGTTATCAAAACGGTATTATATCCGGATTCGAATATGATCCCCAGATGGCCGAAATTGTACCGATTGATCCGGTTCCTGCCCTGAGCATAAAAGATATGAAACAGGCCTACCAGAAAGTAAAGAATAACCCAAATGCATTTTTACTGTTATTATGTGAGGGTCTTTCTAAAATTGAAGAGAAGATAATGACATCACTCTATTTTATGGACAAGGATTTTAAGGTGATCGGAGGTTCCGCCGGAGACGATTTATCTTTTACAGAAACTCCTGTTTATATAGGAAGAGAAAAGGTACATAGTGTGGGGTTGTTCTTTGACTGTAAAAGAAGAACGTATTTAGCCAGGGAGAACATTTACAGGCCATCCGGTAAAGAAATGCTGGTAACCGATGCTGACCCTATGAACAGAATTGTCAGATCCTTTAACGGCAGCCCGGCTAGTACACAATATGCGAAAAATCTTGGAGTTTCTGAAAGGGATTTAAATAATCATTTCATGAATCATCCGTTAGGGATTGAATACGATTCAGAAATCTATATTGCATCACCCCAAAAGATAAACGGTAATCAGTCACTGTCTTTTTATTGCCAGATCATGCCCAATTCCTTTGTGAAAATCTTAGAACCGTTATCGCCGGAAGAAGTCATAAAAGAAACGCTGAAGGGAATTCCCTTTAAACCCCAGTTTCTGCTGGCAATTAACTGCATACTGAGATGTCTCAAATTCCAGCAGGAAGGTCTGTGGCCCGTAATTGATCAGAATCTGACCGGTGCATGCCAGAATACGACCGGATTCATCAGTTATGGCGAACAATTTTATCAGCGACACGTGAATCAGACCATGATATTGCTGGCAATAGAATAGGAGGCCGCTATGTTTAACTATGGGCATGATAAGAAATTAATTAACGAAGCTCAAAACAGATCCGAAGATACACAGGAATTAATTGGCGATTTAGCAATTGATGCCGACCGCAACATGAATGGTCTCTTAAAAGAAGAGGGGAACTTAACTCACGGGTTAAATGAGCTTCTGGCTGGGACTGAATTTACACTGAATGAAATACACAAGGTTGAGATGCAGCTGAAACGTCTTGATGACAGCATTAATACAACAAATGATTCGGTAGATGCCGTATCCGGCAGCTTAAAGGTATCCGCAGAAGCGATTGAGGATACGCGGAATGCTTACTTACGTATGTCAAACAAGATGGATGAGGTTTCAAATGTATTTAAAGATTTCTACAGCCTGTTCGAGCTGCTGAAGCTTCAATATAATGAGATCACCGGATTTACCAATATGATAACCAGTGTTGCCCAGCAGACCAGGCTATTGTCTTTTAACGCATCCATAGAAGCAGCCAGAGCCGGCTCAGCAGGTGTGGGATTTGCCGTTGTGTCAAATGAAATCAAAAAACTTTCCGATGAATCCCAGAAAAATGCTGACGATATCATTGAATCATTAAAAAACATGACGGAAACCTTCGAAAAACTGATTGAGAAATCCAGTGACGGCGGAAAGGTTGTGAAAGAAGCAAAATCTATGGTAGAAGAATCCGAAAAGCTGATCGACGGAATCGTAGAGGCTGAGAATCATGTAGGGATTAAAGTTACCCATGTAAAAGAGTCTCAAAGCACAAATTTAGAGGCAGTGAAAAATATTACAGAAAATATGGCAAATGTGGCTCATAAATCGGCTGAGGAACGACTCAAGTTAAATGAACTGGTAACAGGCGTCAACCGAAAGACAAAATTTTATTCCTATATTTTAAATCATTTAGATCAGATAAAAAACATAATCAAAAGCTGTACGGTAAGATAATAGTTACAGCCTTTTCTCTCTTCGGCCAGACGGTTGTCTATTTCTTTCGGAAATAATCTCCCGTCTGGTCCGAATCCTGACAGGCAATGAAGGTTATTCATCCGCCTCTTCTTCATAGGAGCGTTGTGCCGCAATTGGTCGTACTGTTATTCCGTTAATCTCCACATGCTCACTGATCCCGATTACAATACAGGGGCGCCCCTCGATCATCCGGTTCTCTACAAGGTAGGTTTTATCCGGAGCCACCTTTATGCTCACATCCGTTGTCTTGATTTCAAAGCTTCTTGCATTTACGATATTGGAGGCAAGGAATCCCGGATTCTTATCCTGTTCTTCCTGGGTTAATCGCTGTTCTAATTCCTCAAGCTTCTCCTGTGATGCGCCGTTGTTTTCCAAAAGCTTCTTCATCTGGTATTTATCAATGGTAAAGGGAGCCGGTTCATCCTTTGTTTCTTCCAGCATCTCATTGATGGTTTCATGAATGTTCTTTACTGTCTCAAAATCACAGTTTTCTCCCAGAGTTTCCTCTATAATCGTCTGAAAAGTCTCCTTCTGGCTCTTTGCAGTCATTGGAATGACGCATCCTAAGAGTTCGTCAATCAGACGCTCCGGCAGCAGCTCCGGATTTTTGGAATAATAAACAAGACCATGAATGTCCGTGTTACGGTCCGTAAATGCCGGAAATAAAAAGCCTGTTTCCGGAGCCTCCACGATCCAGTCCCTGTTCCTGTTCTCAATTACATTCGCCTGGGAATTATAGCAGAGGCCAGCCTTTGACAGCTTTACGGGGCAGATGGTGCACTGGATAAATTCGTAGACAAAATCAGAGGCATCGTACATCTCAAGCCCGTCGGAAGATCTTGCCGGTATATCGTAGGCACAATGAATCAGGATTATGTAATAGTTCTCACCATAATCATAGCTTGCAATGACTTTATCGTAAAACTCTTCAATCAGGCTGTCATCCTTTAACTGGCTGTCTCTCAGCTTTAACAGGAAATTCTGGGTTCCTCCCTCTTCCTCTGTATGGAGGGGGAATTCCATATTCACCAGATTCTTTCCAAACGTACCTGAGAGAGCGCTTTTAAAGATGGTAAAATATTTAAACGCCTCCTCTTCCGGAAGGGAGAGAAAGGCCTCCTTTAACTCTGTCCGTTTATTCTTTTCTGCGTCTACATAGCAGCCGCAGATCCGGCTGATGGCGCAGTTGGCTGGCGTAAAAAGTTTTTTTAACTCACTTGCTTCCTTCTTATTCATGAAAGATGTTCTCCTGTCTTATTGCTGTCTGTTTCCTTAGATATCGACAAAAAGCCCACACACCAAAGGTCTGTGAGCTTTTTTATTCTATTTATTTCTCTGCTTTCCACAATCCGTGAAGATTGCAGTACTCATAGGCTGCCAGGACCTCATCGCCTTCGCACATCATGAATTTTGCCACCGGTTTGTCACCCGGGTTTAAGATCTTTCTCTGGTTACCCATCTTTGTCTCTAATACAATCCAGCCAATGAAATGTTCAGGAAGCATGGGGTGTTCTACAGAACCAACCGTAACAGTAACGCTCTGGCCATCAATCTCAATAACCGGAACATGTTTTTCAGTCGCCGCATCTGTGGTATTGGCTTTCATCTCCTGCATGTTGTCTCCGCAGCAGGTAATGGTGCCGCCTTTTTCTTCTACAACCGCTACAATATTTCCGCAATGATTACACTTTAAAAACTTCATGTGAATACCCTCCTTTTTCTTCTGACTGCTGTAAAACTGCATGGTAATTATACCATAAATTCCACTATCTTACAACCAAATCCTCCGCTAGCCGATTGACCAGTTCTGGCTCTGATTCTGTAAGTCGGTCATATGACGGTAGATTCCTCCCTTCTGATAAAGAGCTTCCGGGCTCCCCTCTTCCGCCACTTTTCCGTCTTTTAAAACCACGATTTTGTCCGCCTGGGCAACGGTTCTCATCCGGTGGGCGATAATGAGAACGGTCTTGCTTCGGATCAGGTTTGATATGGCACTCTGAATCAGAGATTCGTTTTCCACATCAAGAGATGCGGTAGCTTCATCAAGAATAATAACCGGGGCATCCTTTAATAAAGCTCTTGCAATGGACAGCCGCTGCCGCTCTCCTCCGGAAAGTGCTGACCCGTTCTCACCGATCCTGGTCTGAAAGCCTTCCGGCAGCCGGCTGATAAATTCCATACACTGGGCAGCTTTTGCCGCTTCCATCACTTCTTTGTCTGATGCATCCTTTCTTCCGATCCGGATATTTTCCATGACTGTATTATTAAAAAGCATGACATCCTGAAATACCACAGAGATGTGCTTTAAAAGATGTTCCGGATCAATCTCCTTTACCTCTGCGCCTCCAATTGTAACTCTTCCCTTTTCCGCATCCCAGAAACGGGCTGCCAGTCTGGCTGCTGTACTTTTTCCTCCGCCTGAGGGCCCTACCAGCGCGGTAACCTGGCCCTGTCTGGCGCAAAAGGACACATCCTCTAAAACAGTCTCGTTCTGATGGTAGGAAAATCCCACATGATCATATACGATATCGTATCCATTCAGCTGTTTTGTCTCCGCTCCGTCCTGTACCGGTTCCTCCTCAACCGCCCTCATCCGCTCAACCTGCAGCAGTGTGGAATAAACTGCTGATAAATTATTTAAGCTGCCTGTGAGCGGACCATAGATACGGGCAGCCGCAACCATGAAAATGAGAAATACCATGAGATCCAGCTTCCTCTCCGTCATGAGAAACGCGCCGGAAAGAACCGTTGTTGCCATTCCAAGACGTAATACCATCTGGGATGCCGTCACTAAGCTGCCGTTTAGTGTCTCCATTTTGACGGTGCCCTTTTCTACTGCAATGATTTTTGAATCTAAATCCTTTAAATAAGACTCTCTCTGATTATTTGCCTTGATGTCCTGAATATTCTCAATACACTCCTGGATTCCATCGGAGGCTGCCAGCTTCTTACATTTTTCCCTCCGCTCCAGACGGTCAATGACTGGCCTGGTACCTGCTGAAAGCATAAATGCCGCAGGAATCACCCACAAAAGGGCCAGTGCCATTTTCCAGTCCAGGAAAAACATTCCCAGTCCGACAAAAGCGGTGGAAAGAAGTGCACCGATGAGTTCCGGAATAAAATGGGAGAATGCTGTCTCCATCCATGCACAGTCTGCCATAATGGTGGTTGTTAAATCTGCCAAATCTCGTTTGCCAAAGAAAGAAAGGGGGATTTTTCTTAATTTTTCCGCAAGCCGGATACGTAAATTGGCACTTTCCTGATAGGAGGCCAGGAAGGTTTTGTTATACTGGATATACTGAAGAATAAAAATAAGGAGGAGAAAGAGCACACTCATTCCAACAAACCCCAAAAGCCCCATTTCCATTCCTTTTTCTCCTGTGACAGGCATCAGCAGCTTCTCAAGAAAAAGAATTAACAGTCCCATGGGAAAAATAAGTCCCACATTCGCTGCTGCACAGGCAAGAACTGCTCTTGTAAGATCTTTTCCTCCCTGCTCACTGAGTGCAAACCGTCTCTGTAAATACTTACTCATGCTTTTCACCTACTTTCCATGAAACTGAGGTCTGATAATCCCTCCACATAGCGGCATACAGCCCCTGTCTGTGAATCAGCTCCTCATGGCTTCCTTCCTCTTCTATCCTGCCCTGATTCATGACTAAAATCCGGTCTGCCCCCCGGACAGTGGAAAGGCGGTGGGCAATCATCAGTACTGTCTTTCCTTTTATCAATGTTTCAAAGGCTTTCTGAATCTGATATTCATTGTCAGGATCAGCAAATGCCGTTGCTTCATCAAGAAGAACGATGGGAGCATTCTTAAGCACGGCTCTGGCTATGGCGATTCGCTGGCATTCTCCGCCTGATAAGTAGACGCCCCTTGTGCCCACCACGGTCTCATACCCATCGGGAAATTTGTCAATAATGTCCTGACAGCAGGCTGCTTTTACTGCCTGTTCTACTTCCGCTCTCGATGCTTGTGGTCTTGCGGCCCTGATATTATTAAGAATCGTATCTTTAAAAAGATGGCTGTCCTGAAATACAAAGCTTATATTCTCCATCAGTTTTTCCGTATTCATTTCCCTGATATCCACGCCTCCCACACAGATGCTGCCATCATCTACGTCATAAAAGCGGGGGATAAGGCTGGCTGCTGTCGTCTTTCCGCCTCCCGATGGACCTACAATTGCCACAGTAGCTCCCTGGGGGATTTGAAACGACACATTCCTTAAGGCAGGCTCCTTTCCTTTTTCATAGGAAAAGGTTACATTTTTAAATTCCACAGAAGAATCCCCGGGAACTTTCGGTTGATCCGGCTCTTTTAACGGCGGCTCTTTTACAATGGCCATAACCCGGTTCAAAGCATCTTTCGCTTTTAAGGTATTCTCACTGGTCCACATGATTTTGTCCATCATGGTAACGCAGACAGGTGTGAACAGGACATAAAAGAGAATATCCAGGACAACCTTAAGATAAGAGGCACCATATCCTAAATCCGCAGTCAGAATAAGCCCTGCCGGAATAAGAAAAGCAAAGATTCCATTGATGCTTACGGTATAGGCACACATGGGAATCCGCAAAGAAACGGTATAGGCAACTGCCCAGTTTTTATAGCGGAGAATGGCCTCATGAAAATTTTTAAAGGAAAAAATGCTTTGCTGAAATGTTTTCACAACCGGAATTCCCCTCACATATTCCACAGCCTCATTGTTCATATCCTCTAAGGCGTTCTGGTACTGTGTCATGGCATCTTCCATGTTTCCCATCATTACCCGGGTTAAGACAAAGAGTCCGGCTGCCATGGGCAGAAGGCTGATTAAGCCAAATCTCCAGTCAAAAAACAAAAGGAGCAGTAACACCGCTGCGGGGGTTACCATAGCCCCCGTTAAATCCGGAAGCTGGTGGGCCAGATAGGTTTCCGTCTGTCCTGCCCCGTCATCAATGATCCGGCGCAGTTTTCCGCTTCCCGCCCGTTTCACGTATCCCACAGGCAGCTTTGTTAAATGATGAAGGGCAACTGTCTTCATATTCCTGGCTGTACGGAATGCGGATAAATGTGTGCACATAAGAGCGCTGAAATAAATGAGCATACTGCCAAGGGCTGCTGCCACAGCATACCATCCATACGTGATCATCTCACCTGCTGCGCTGGTATCCGGCCAGGCTGTTACTGCTGCTTTCACCGCCTTCCACATAAATACATACGGAAACAGTCCAACCACAGCACTGATTCCTGACAGAAGACATCCGAACCACGTTAAATATTTGTAATTTCCTGCAAATGTCAGGAGTTTGACCTTACCGGTATCCGGAAGCTCTGTCATCAAATTCTTTTTTTCTTCCACCTTTTTTCCTCCTTAGGCATAACCTGGTCAGCCATTAGTTAGTTATGGCTAATTATTATTCAAAATAATATGGAGCATCTAAAGCCCCATAATTTTTTTCCAGCCCGCATGCTGGAATGTTCCAAGTACCAGCCCGTAAGACAGGGCCTTTTCCCTGGGAACGTCATGTGCTACAAACTCCCATAGCTGCTGAAAAAACGACCGGGACAAAATATGAATGATGGTGCTGTCAATATCCATGACCTCATGCCCCAGTTCCTTCATCGCTTTAACAAATTCCCAGGTTGAGGCTTCTTCAATTTCAGTCAGCTGGCTTAAGTAGCTGTCACAGTATTCTTTGCTGCTTTTACAGAAGATCAGTTTAAATAAATCAAACCGGTCATAAACATAATCCACCATCCATGGAATGTTTTCGTCTGAGATCACATCAAGGGCTGCTGCCTGTTTTTCGGGAGGCAGAGCGGCAAAATCAACATGCATCTTTCTGTATCTTTCCATCAGCCCGTCTGCCGCATCTCCGGTCAGTTCCTCAAAAAGCGCCTCCTTGCCCGGAAAATAACCGTAAATCGCTCCGGTTGTTACACATGCCTCTCTGGCAATCCGCCTTAAGGAAGCCCCTTCGTACCCGTATTTTAAAAACTCCTGTTTCCCCGCTTCCAGGATAGCGAGGCGTGTATCATTTCCCTGAGTACCCATTTATTCTCCTTTATAACACTGTTATATAACAATGTTATTATCATACAAAAAATGCAGGGCGTCAACACGCCCTGCCGGTTATTTTTTCTCAATAATGCTTATTTTTGTTTCATCGATAAAAGTTATCATGTTTTAAATTAAAGCTGATCGGACGCATTAGAAAGCCTGAATTCCATAATCAGTTCTTTTAACATCTGCATCTGACTTAACAGTTCTTCGCTGGTGGCAGCGCTTTCTTCCGCTGTTGCTGAGTTTGCCTGGGTAACCATGGAAATCTTTGACATACCGTCTTCTAACTGGGCCACACTGTCTGCCTGGCTCTTTAAGGACTGGGACACCTTGGACACAAGGGTATCGATGGTATTGGTCTGCTCCACGATCTTATTAAATACCTGGGCAGTCGATTCGGTGTTTTGTTTTCCCTGAGCAACAGACTCCATTGTGCTGTGTATCAAATCCGTTGTCTGTTTTGCTGCATCAGCACTTTTTCCAGCCAGCTCTCTCACTTCATCGGCAACAACGGAGAAGCCTTTTCCTGCCTCTCCTGCACGGGCTGCTTCAATGGCTGCATTTAATGCCAGAATATTGGTCTGGAAAGCAATATCATCAATAATACGAATGATCTCCTGAATCTTCTTGGAGGATGAATCGATGCTAGCCATGGATTCCAGCAGCTTTTTCATCTCCTCATCTCCCTGTCTGGTCTCAAGGATAGCAGCCTCCGTCATGTTCTTTATGGTAAGGGAATACTGGGCATTATCCTTAATATGGGCGGAAACCGTCTCCAGGGATAAGCTGAGGCTTTCCGTAGTAGCCGCCTGCTCTGTGGAATTGGCAGCCAGGTTCTGTCCACCCAAAGCGACCTGGGCAGAGCTTGCACCTACCTGTTCTGCAGAACAGGCAATGTTATGTAATGTCTTGTTAAGAGAGGACAGAATCTTCTTAAGAGCGGTCTGAATGGGAACAAAATCACCCATGTACACTACGGAACTTGTCACTGTCAAATCATTATCTGCCACTGCATCCAACACATGGGAAATATCCATAATGTAAGACCGAAGTTCTCTGATGGTATTGTGAAGCGCAAGAACCAGACGGGCACTTTCATCTTTTCCTTTGGTAAGCTCCACATCCTCCTGCAAATCTCCATGAGCCAGACGTTCGATACGCTGTGTCGCTTCAATGATTGGCTTTGTAATCCGCTTTGCAAATGCTCTTATAATTAAGTTGGAAGCTGCGAGGAGAACCAGACCGGTAAGCACACACATAAAAAGCGTGAAACGGACATTTCCTTCGATCTGTGTTAATGGCGTAGTTACTGCAACAGACCAGCCCTCCGGGCCGTCCAGAGGAATGTATCCCACCAGACGGCGGACTCCCTTGTAATAGCTGAATCCCGTATCTGTCTTTCCAGCCATCATCTCCTGAAAAATCTTAGCTGTAGGTTTATAGGATGCATCCTTTTTTGCAAGTTCAACATAATCTTTCGGATTGATCACGTTCTCAGCGTCGGGGTGAATGACGGTTCTTCCTTCCTTATTTACTACAAATGCGTATCCGCTTTCTCCAATTTTGATCTTCGTCAGCTCATCACTGAATGCTTTGTAAGGAAGCAGGCCATAAAGCACTTTTCCGGTACTGCCGATGGGCGCACCGATATAAAACATTAAATTATTATCTCCCTTAAGGAACGGGCTGGAAATATAGGTTACTCCGCTGACTGCCTGCTTAAAAAACTCCTGATCTGCAATCTGGTCTCCCTTTTCATTGCTCCCATTGGAATCGGCAATCGTAATATACTCAAAGCCGGAAGCCTGAGCCTCCTCTTCCAGAAGGCGCTTCTGTTCTGCAGCAGAGGTTTTTCCATCTGTAAGAAAGCTCTTTGATGCAGTGATCTTAATCTGGTTCCGGTAGATATCAAGCACTGAGTCAATCCCCTGCTGATACGATGCTGCCAGATAAGAGGAGTTTTTCTTTGCTTCTACCAGAGAACTCTGATAATAAAAAAAGGATGAAATTGCTGTTAAAAAAGTTACTGTAGAAACCAATAATAACGAAATAAAAAGTATAAGCTTGTTTTTTAAATACTTCATAAATCCTGGTGCCTCCTCCGTGATAAAGTCCGAAATTCAGATTTCTGTTGAGATTTCCGGAGAAAAAAAGGGAGATTACTCCCCCCCTTTTTCCATATATCACCAGTATAATCCTTTTTTCGCCACGTGTCAAAAAGGTTTTACAAATTTCCCGCAGATTTATTGATAAAAATTTTCACAGCTGACTGCGTTCTTATTTATGTGTTTCAGCTGAGCTTAAACTTGCCGACTTCATCCCTGAGAGTCTGGGCCTGAGCGGCCAGTTCTTCGCTGGAAGCGGAGCTTTCCTGTGCAGTGGCAGCATTGGACTGCACCACTGCCGATACCTGGTTAAGTCCCAGTGCCATCTGTTTTGCCGATTCTGCCTGTGATCTTGATGCAGCTTCGATTTCACCAATGACCTGTTCAACAAAACCAGAGCTTACCGCAACCTCATTTAAAGTCTCAGACGTAATACCAACCAGTTTTTCTCCTCTTGAAACGGTATCTGAAGAGTGTACAATGATGGCTGCAGTCTGCCCTGCTGCCTGTGCTGATTTCTCAGCCAGACTGCGGACCTCATCAGCAACTACTGCAAATCCCTTCCCGGCTTCTCCTGCTCTGGCAGCTTCCACTGCCGCATTTAAAGCAAGAATATTCGTCTGGAAGGCAATATCTTCAATTACCTTTGTAATGCTGTTTATTTTATCGGAGGAACTGCTGATATCTTTCATGGCTGATCTTAGCTGTTCCATAAATTCATTGCTCTTTGAAAGTCCCTGTGCTGATTGAAGGACAGACTCCGCTGCTTTTTTCACCTTCTCCATATTTAATTCCGCCTGCTCTGACATTCCTTCAATGGAAGCACTTAATTCTTCAATGGTGGCTGCCTGTTCTGCCGAACCTGAAGCCAGAGTCTGAGCTCCCTGGGATACCTGATCTGCTCCGATCCCCACCTCATCTGCACTTGCCTGTATTAATTTCAAAGTGTGGTTCAGCGACTGGGAAATGGTTAAAAGTGCATCTTTTACAGGCGCAAATTCCCCTTTATAATCCTGATTAAGCTCTATCTGCATATTCCCGTCTGCCATCACTTCAAGCACCTGGGTGATCTCGCGGATATAATCGATATACCGGTTTAACTGGACTACCGTGCGGTTTAAAGCAAACGCCATCTGCCCGGTCTCATCGCTGGAGCTTACATCTGCCGAAATATCCAGTCTGCCGTCAGCGATTAAGTCAGCCGTTCTGGTCAGCTTCTTAATTGGTGCAACGATCATCCTGGAAATCAGCAGAATCATGACAACTACCACCAGTACTGCAATCGCAAATACCCCAATCATAGAGACCGTGATTGCCCTGTAACCCTGGTAAAATTCATTCACCGGAAGTCCGGCAGCTACAGTCCAGCCCGTATCTCCCACCTTACGCACATACCCCTCTGCCTCTGACTGTTTTGAGGTAAAAGAAAGAAATCCTTCCGAAGAGGAGGTAAGAGCATCTTTCATGTTCTGTGACATATCTAAATCGGCAATTTTTTTATTTACCATCTCCTTGTCCGGATGGTAAATAACCTGTCCTTCTTTTGATGTAAGTATGTAAAATCCCGTATCTCCAAGCTGATAGGAGCCAATGGTTGTTACAAGTCCATCCAGAGAAAAGTCAATTCCTACGGCTCCTATGATTTCCTTGCCATCTGTTCCAAAAACAGGGGCTATAATACTTACAATCTGTGCCTTTGTTGCGAAATCCTCAAAAGGCTCTGTCATAATTGTACTTCCCGAATCCACCAGGCGCTGATACCAGGGACGTTCTGTGACATGATAAGTCTGATCAGACACAAATCCGTCTGACTGGGCCAGCTGGCTGGAATCTATGTCAGCAATCCAGAAAGCCACAATGGAATCCTTATCTTTCTCGTAAGACCGAACCATAGTCTGTTTGATATCATCAAATCCTGATTCCGATGTAATGACTGTGCCTGGCCTTAAATCCTGGAAAAATTTCTGAAGCGCCACCGTATCTGACAGCTGGCCGGCTTTGTGTTTGTATTGATTAAAGTAACCTTCCATCTCCTCAGCAGCCACCTGTGATTTTGCAATCAACTCTTTTTCAGTCATGTCGTCCACGCTGGATTTAACCAGAAACAAGATGACCGCACCCACAATACAAAAGGACAGAATGACAGGGATTCCGACGAAAAAAAGTATTTTAGTCAGTAGACTTTTTAAACCAAATTTGTGAATCTTTCTCACGTTTTTTCCTGAAGCATGCTCCGACATAGTTTTCTCCTTTTTATTTAACCTGTTTCTGGGCGTGCAGTGTTTTCAGCTCTCCGGCTTTTTAGCAGGATACTGCGAAACTCAGTTTAAATGTGTTGCATAAAATACACGCCGCCGATAATATTCGCAGTATACTTGATACTGCGCATTTTAAAAAAATCCTTTTATTTATCAATGTTTATTTTATATGGGACGCTGAAAATGACGGTATAAGAATTTATATCTTTGCATAAAAATAAACTCTCTATTATAATTAACAATATATAGCATACTAATTTCTCTAAAAATATTAACTGACTTAAATTCTGACGGCTTAACTGGTGATTTAAGTAAAACAGGCGTATTAAAGCTTAAAAACTATGTATAATTTTTATCAATATACATATTTCTACATAATATACTATTATTTGACAATTAATTTAGGGCGTTGTATAATAAAAATATATCATTATTTTCATCAATATTCACCACGCAGTATCAAGTATACTGCGTATATTTTGTATATATTTACCAATAAAACTATCCAAAAAGTATGTAATTACCAGGTTATCTCATTCAATAAAAAACAGCTTCCCAGCTGCAATCATAGCAGACGGAAAGCTGTTTTTTATTTGGTTTTAATATATGCTTTAAATAATCCAGAAATTTTCATTACATACAATCCGTCTGTACGTTTCAAATTTAGACCATTTATTATGGAAAGCGATTTTATTACCAGGCGCCAGTTTTTTATATTCAGCCAGGCAGTTTAACAAATCTTCTCTGGAACCGATTTTTAAGGCAAAGCCTCTCTCATCCAGAATCGGTAATCCGGAATAACCATAATCATCAAGGCTTATGATATCCAGTATTGTTCTGTTTCGCACAAGAACTGCTGCAGAATCATCCAGAGATATTACATCAAAAAAGTCAGGATAATGGAAACTGTCTCCCGAAACAGGGACTAAGTCACCCTGGCGGTATGTGGTCTCTTTTGTCTTCTGTCTGGAAAGAAAGGCATTTTCCAGATTAAAATAGAACTCTTCAAAAATGTATCCGCCTGCCCGTAACCCGCCTTTCTCAAAGTAAGGTTTTTCTTCTCCGCTCTCCACATGCTCTACTACTCCGCAGGCTGATGTCATATGGCTGACTCTGTCAATTAAAATCAGTTCCCCAAGAGTTTTGTTTCTTTTAAATTCATCAACCGGGATTCTTTGGGAAAATTCAATCAGACAGGACGCAATCTCATTCTTACCAATCTCCTGGGCGGGTAAATGCTCACCTGAATTAATATCCACCCGGTAATCAATGCGCTTTACCACGGCGGGAAGCATTCTTGTTCCCAGCTTCAGCAGATAATCATTGCCTTCCTTAAGTGGTGCTTCATCCATCCACAGAATGGAGGCTTTCACCTCTTTGCTTACCGGCAGCTGATCCTGATCGGTCAGAACACTTCCCCTGCTCACATCCACCTCTCTGTCAAGCTGTATGGTAACTGCCTGGCCTGCAGATGCCTGGTCCGACGGCCGGTCCCCCACCAGGATGCTCTTTATCTTTGCTGTCTCATTTCCAGGAAGAACGGTTAGGCTTTGTCCGACTGAAACGGTTCCTGATTCAACCTGGCCCTGAAAACCGCGAAATTCATGGTCAGGACGGCACACTCTCTGAACAGGCATATAAAAACCATTCCCATCCTCCTTTGCAACTTCGGTCTGCTCCAGACAGGAAAGCAGCGTTTCTCCCAGATACCAGGGCATATGATCTGATTTTGCTGTCACATTATCCCCTTCCGTGGCACTGACAGGAATTATGGTCACATGCTTTAAAGACAATTCCTCTGTCAGAGCTGCAACACTCCGGCTGATCTCTTCAAAGCGTTCCTGACTGTAATCGGCCAGATCCATCTTGTTGACTGCGAAGATGAAATGACGGATTCCCATAAGGGAACAGATCCTTAAGTGGCGCCTTGTCTGTACCAGAACGCCCTGCTTCGCATCCACGAGAATAACCGCTAACTGGGCGAAGGAAGCCCCTACCGCCATATTTCTTGTATATTCCTCATGCCCCGGTGTATCCGCCACGATAAAGCTTCTTCTCTCCGTTGTAAAATACCGGTAAGCCACATCAATGGTAATTCCCTGCTCCCGTTCCGCCATCAGACCGTCTAAAAGAAGGGAATAATCAATCTCACCGCCTCTGGAGCCCACCTTACTGTCAAGCAGCAGCGCCTTTTCCTGATCTGCATACAGCAGTTTGGAATCGTAGAGTATATGACCGATCAGAGTAGATTTTCCGTCGTCCACACTTCCGCATGTAATAAATTTCAGCAATCCGTTCATTAGAAATAACCCTCCCTCTTTCTCTTTTCCATACTGGCGGCTCCGCCGTCTTTGTCAATCACCCGGCTGGTCCGCTCTGATTCTACGGAGCTTAGAGTCTCTTCAATAATCTGATCAATGGTAACTGCTTCTGAAAGAACTCCGCCGGAAAGAGGATAACAGCCCAGCGTCCGGAAACGAACCTTTTTAAGCTGGGGAACCTCTCCGGGATTTAACCTCATCCGGTCATCATCCACCATGATAATATCGTGATCCCGGTAAACAACCGGCCTTTCTGCGGCAAAATACAATGGAACAATGGGAATATTCTCCTGTTTTATGTACTGCCAGATGTCCTTTTCCGTCCAGTTGGAAATAGGAAATACCCGGATGCTCTCCCCTTTATAAATCTCTGTGTTGTAAAGCTTCCACATTTCCGGTCTCTGATTTTTAGGATCCCAGGCGTGGGAAGCATTTCGGAAGGAAAAGATCCGTTCTTTTGCACGGCTTTTTTCCTCATCCCGTCTGCCCCCGCCAAAGGCTGCAGTAAACCCATATTTATTAAGCGCCTGCTTTAATGCCTGGGTTTTCATGATATCCGTATAGGAGGAGCCATGGTCAAATGGATTGATCCCCCTTGCGACACCGTCTTCGTTGATGTATTCCAGCAGCTCAATCCCCAGTTCCTTAGCTGTCCTGTCCCGGAATTCAATCATTTCTTTAAACTTCCAGGTGGTGTTGACATGAAGAAATGGGAAAGGCGGCTTCTCCGGATAGAACGCCTTTAATGCCAGGTGGAGCATGACGGAACTGTCCTTTCCGATTGAATAGAGCATAACCGGCTTCTCGCACTGGGCGGCTACCTCTCTGATAATATAAATTGCTTCTGCTTCCAACTCATCAAGATGGGATAATCTGCTCATAATATTTTCTCCTCTAATACTTATTCGAATTTTTACCGTCCACTTCAATCATGCGTACGGTACCATCGGGTCTGGTGATGTTCCAGAGAAGGCGGTCCCCTTCCACGGACACGTTCATCACAGTTCCATTTCCTCCCATATCAGCTCCCAGGTAAAAATCAATGGCTCCAAACCGGCACTCCTTCACGCAGGAGGCACAGCCCCAGCAGTCTCTGGGATATTTGATAAATGCTTTGCCGTCTTTTTCCTTAATCAGACTGCCCGGACAGACCCGGATGCAGGCAAGACAGCCCACACATGTTTCTTTAGAAATCCGTATGCTCATATCTGGTCTCCTTTCCTATGTCCCGGAGTTTTAAAATCAACCTGCCGTCTTTCAGTGTGGAATTAACAAATTTATGGTAAGCCTCATCTGTCCTGGGAAAATCTAAATTCTCCTGGAAGGAATGCCATCTGGTTTCCTTTCTAAAGCGCAGATGGGCAATGACAGAACGGCATACAATCAGGCGTTCCTTCAGCTCATAGACAAACATCAGCTCATGCATATCGGAGGCATTTAAATATCTGGTCAGCTCCGTGATTTCCATTATTTTTTCTTCTCCAAGCTTCAGCTGCTTTTCATTAAACTGATAATTGGTTGAAATCCCTCCGGCATACTCATCCATCACCTTCTGCATTGCCTCTTCCAGCTCCTCTGCTGAAAAAACGGCTTCTGTGCCATTTAAAATGCTTTCATACTCCCGGATCTTTTCATCAGCAAAGGCTGGAATCTGATCTGAGATTTCAATCCGCCTGCCTTTTTTTATAATATCAATTGCGGCAATTTCCCCTTCTGCCATGGCTCCTGTCACATACTTCTGGGGACAGCCGCCTGCTGCATCTCCTGCCGCATATAAACCGCTGACTGTGGTCTCCCTGTTTGTATTAATCCAGTAGCCGCTTGCAGTATGGCCTCCAACTATATAAGGCTCGGTTCCCGCTATCTCCACATCCTCTTTTCCAGGCGTCCTGTCATTTTGCAGCCATTTAAGAGTCTGGCTGGGAGCCATATTTAAGTATGCTTTCAGTAAGTCTTCCTCCGTGTCTTTGTCAATTCCTCCCGTGTGAAGATAGCAGGGACCATTACCCAGCTGATTTTCCCTTACGGTTCCATAGACCCGTTCACTGGTGGTGATTCCGTATTTTTCTTCGTAAACCTCACCTCTGGAATTGATCTGTTTTGCCCTGACTCCCTGGGCAATGGTTCCGGTGGGGGCTATGGTATCCTTGCATCGGAGTGCAATAAAGCGCATTTCAAAAGATGTCATTTCTGCACCGGCTTTAATTCCCATGGCATAACCAGCTCCTGTATTAAAGGGAGGGTACCACATCTTATGCCGGGAAAATCCCGGGTTATTTGGCTTATAAAGACCGGCTGCACCTCCGGTGGAAACAATGACTGCTGCTGCCCGGATTTCATAAGCGGTATTTTCATCCATATGAAAGCCGGCAGCTCCCTTTACTTTATTGTTATCTACAAGCAGATCCGTCACATTTACATGCTCTAAAACCGTGACATTTGGTGCCTGCAATACGGCATCAGCAAGAATGGGCTTTATATTTTCTCCGTTAATCTTTATATTACGTTTTCCTCTGGCCACATAATTGCCCTTTTCATCCTTTAGTATCACAAGCCCCAGCCGTTCTAAATCAGCTGTCACTTTATTGAATCTTAAGGCTGCCGTTAACAGAAGATCTTCTCTTGCAATGCCTGCCGCATCTTTCATTGCGTAATCCACATAATCCTCAGCAGTCTTCCCCTCTGTAATGTAGGCATTTATGGCATTTACCCCTGCTGCCAGACAGCCGCTCCGCCTGATCCCGGCTTTTTCGGCAATAATAACCTTTAAATCCGAATTCTTTGAAAGAGTCAGCGCCGCATAACAACCTGCCGTCCCTCCGCCTATAATCAGAACATCTGCCGTCATAACTTCCCGTTTTAACCTTATACTCATCTTTAACTCCTCTGTCTGATCCTTTTTTCTGTGTCAGAATGTGACGATATTAGCTCCGTTTAACAGTGCATTTTCCAGCAGATACGCCCTTTTGTCATCGTAAGCATAAATCCGGTAAACGATCACATGCATTTTTTCACCAATGGAAACAGGACGCCTTTCCAGAGACCGGCGGGTGGTAAGGGAAACTCCATTTACATTGAGCCGTACCTCCAGATAGTTTCCACGAAAGGAAATCTCTTCAATGGTTCCCTCCTCCGAATACTCCATCACATCCTGAAACTTTAAATTATCACTTTTAAATGCTTCCACAAATTCAGGCCGGATGATCGCCCCCATGTAATCACCTTTTTCAAATCCCTTCAGCTTATGATACCCATCCATTCTCGCGGACTGACCGATAAACTCAGCTACAAAGGGAGTTGTAGGATTTTTATAGATCTCAAATGGACTGGCGATCTGTTCAATTCTTCCCTGATTGGTGACAATAATCTCATCTGCTACCTCCACCGCTTCATCCTGATCATGGGTGACAAAGATGCTGGTAATGCCTACCTTATGAATCATTTCCTTTAACCAGCTGCGAAGTTCCTGACGCACCTTTGCATCAATGGCTGCAAACGGTTCATCAAGAAGCAAAAGCCCGGGGCTGGGTGCCAGTGCTCTGGCAAATGCAACCCTCTGACGCTGTCCGCCGGAAAGCTGGTTGGGATAGCGTTTCTCTAACCCCTCCAGACCGGTTAAGGACAGCAGCTCCATAACCCGTTCCTTAATCAGCTTTTTGTGAACCTTTTTTACTTCCAGACCAAAGGCAATATTTTCAAAAACTGTCATGTATCGGAACAATGCGTAATTTTGAAATACAAAACCGATTCCTCTATCAGCTGCCGGAAGATCATTGACTCTTTTCTGATCGATAACGATATCACCGGAATCCGGCGTTTCAAAACCGGCAATCATCCGCAAAATTGTTGTTTTTCCGCTTCCGCTTGGTCCCAGAAGAGCTGCCAGTGTTCCTTTTTTCAGGCCGAAATTCACCTCTTTTGAAGCCTTAAAATCTCCGTATGATTTTTCAACATGTTTCAGTTCTATGTACATAAGACCCTCCTGACTAAATCTCTACTGCTTTGCCTCACTTTTTTTTGCCTGATGCTCCGCCACATTCCGTATGATCAGCACTGCCACCGCCATAAGAACCAGAATGGAAGAAACCGCAAATGCCGAGGTAATGGATTCCGATGAATTGGAAAGATAAAGGGCATCGATTTCAAGAGGAAGAGTAAATGTCTCCCCTCTGGTTTTTGACAAAGCATGGACAGCCCCGAACTCTCCAAGTGCCCTTGCCGTACAGAGAATCACCCCATAAAGAAGTGCCCAGCGTATATGAGGAAACGTAATCTTCCGGAATATGGTAAATCCATCTGCCCCCATAAGCGCCGCCGCTTCTTCCTCTTCTTTTCCTATGGAAAGAAGAACCGGTATGATTTCCCTTGATACAAATGGAAATGTGACAAATACAGTCGCAAGCACCACCCCGGGAACGGCAAATACGATCTGGATATTTGTTCCAATAGCCTCATTAAGTCTGGCAATCAGACCTCCCGCCCATCCCATTCTCCCGAATGTCATTAAAAAGGCAAGCCCTGCAATCACGGGAGAGATGGAAAATGGAATGTCAATGACTGCAGAAAGAATCTGCTTTCCTTTAAACGAAAATCTGGTTATCAGCCATGCTGCCGCGATCCCAAAGATGGTATTGACGGCGACTGCAGTCACAGCTGCCAGCACAGTGACCCCAAACGCTGATTTTACAGAAGGGGCAGCCAATGATTTTAAATAAAAGCCCATACCCTCTTTCAGTGAATTGACAATGACTGAGATCAGAGGCAGGACCAGCATGAAAAAAAGAAATAACGTACTGATTCCAATGAGAATCCATTTACCTTTTATTTTCATCCATTTACCCTCCTATAAGCAGCTGGTGCGCTTCGCCTGATGCACCTGAATCATATTTACAAACAGTAAAACCAGAAAGGACAGGAAAAGCATCACCAGAGCAATCGCCGTCGCCCCGGGATAATCCACATAGTTCAGTTTCTGCATGATCACATAAGATACCACCTGTGTCTGATTCCTGGCGTTGTTTCCGGATATGTAGATCACGCTGCCATATTCCCCCACGCCTCTTGCAAAGGCAAGACCGAATCCAGTCAGAAGCGCAGGGCCAAGCTCCGGCAGAATTACCCTTCTAAACGTATGAAATTTCCCGGCTCCTAAAATTGCAGCCGCCTCCTCATACCGTGGATCAAGGGTCTCAAGTACCGGCTGAATAGACCGCACCACAAATGGTATTCCAATAAAAATCAGGGCGATGGTCAGTCCGGTCTTCGTATATGCCGCTTTTATCCCCAACGATCCAAGAAATCGGCCCATAATCCCCGTATCTGAATACAGCTTGGACAAAGTGATTCCTGCTACTGCAGTGGGGAGGGCAAATGGGAGTTCAATGAGCCCATCCATAATCCGTTTGCCTGGAAACTCGTAACGCACCAGAACCCAGGCGAGAATCAGCCCGAACACACTGTTTACAAATGCGGCAAAAAGGGAACAGAGCAGGCTGGTTTTAAACGCATTTACCACATTGGTCTTTGTAATCAGGCTTATAAACTCCCGGGGGGATAACTGAAAGGAATATACCAGCACTGACGCAAGTGGAATGAGTATAATGCCCGAAAGCATGAACAGTGTAATTCCCATACTCAGCCCGAATCCCGGTATGACACGCTGGCTTTTTCCTGTTGGATCTGACTGTTTTGTCATCTGACTTTCCTCCCTCTAATTTTCGTAAATCTGGTCGAAGATTCCACCGTCTGCAAAAAAGGTTTCATAGGCGGTATCCCAGCCGCCAAAATCATCAATGGTACAAAGATTTACATTAAGATCGAACTTTTCGGAAAATTCAGAAAGAATCTTTTTATTGGAAGGTCTGTATCCGTATTCGCCGATCAGCCTCTGAGCTTCATCGGAATAGAGGTATTTTAAGTATTCCTCAGAAACCTTCTCTGCTCCGTCTCTGCGGGCGTTTTCATCCACCACCGCCACACTGGGCTCTGCAAGAATACTGATGCCGGGAGTGATAACTTCATATTGATCCGGATACTCTTTCACCGTATTAATGGCTTCATTCTCCCAGGCAATCAGCACATCTCCCTGCCCGTTTTCCACAAAAGTAGTGGTGGCTCCCCTCGCCCCTGAATCCATAACAGAAACATTTTTAAAAAGGTCTGCCGCAAAGGATTTCATTTTTTCCTCGTCTCCATGAAAGGTGACTTTCGCGTACTGCCATGCAGCCAGGAAATTCCAGCTTGCCCCCCCGCTGCTCTTTGGATCCGGGGTAATAATCTCCACACCTGGTTTAATCAGATCAGACCAGTCCTTTATCTTTTTTTCATTCCCTTTCCTCACCAGAAACACGATGGCAGAGGTATAAGGTGATGAATTTCCCTCAAATTCCTTAATCCATCCGGAATCAATCAAACCGGACTTTTCAATCATGCCAATATCATGGGCCAGAGCCAGAGTCACCACATCTGCTTTTGCCCCTTCTATGACCGAACGTGCCTGACTGCCCGATCCACCGTGGGACTGCACCACCGTTATTCCGGTTTGATAGGTGTCCCTGTAATAGGATTCAAAGATTTTGTTGTACTCCTGATAAAACTCTCTGGTGGGATCATAAGAAACATTGGTGATTGTGATTGTTCCGTCTTTTCCGGAATCTGCCCGCCTGGCACATCCTGCAGACATTACTGCAGCTGTGATAATCAGCACCAGGGCTGCTGCCCGCTTTTTTCCTCTTTTTCTCATTCATGAACCTCCGCATGCTACGTGTGTTATCTGGAAGTTTAATCCCTATTTACATATTTGTAAAGTATGTTATTGCTTTTTCTTTCACTATATGTTAGAATTTCCTTATCTATTCCCCTATAACCATATTTTTTTGCTTATATATCATATATTACCAGTATGTAAATATGATATTCAGGAGGAAATCATGTCCATTAAAACATTGATGATCTTTGTCACGGTCTATAAGGAAGAAAGCATTACTGCTGCTGCAAACAAGCTGAATATCAGCCAGCCCGCGGTGAGTCTGGCAATCCGGGAACTGGAAAATGAGTATTCCATCCGGTTGTTTGAACGGGCCGGGAGGGGGATTCAAAAGACCAGTGCTGCCCGCCATTTATATGAATTTGCCTCCCACATCACCTCACTTTATCAGGAAATGGATTCGGAGTTTAAAAAGCAGGACCAAACCACCCCGCTGCGGATCGGATTTTCCAGCACCATCGGAGCCTGCCTGATGCCTGATATCATTCACTGTTTTACGGAAAGTGGTCAGGTTCCCATGCCATATATAAAGGTTGACACTTCCGACAGAATCGAAACCGCTATCCTGGAGAATCAGCTTGATCTGGCTCTTACCGAGGGAGTAAGCAGCTCTGATAAAATGCTGACTGAACCATTTGCCAAAGAACAGTTAATTTTAGTTTGCAGTCCTTCCCACCCGTTGGCACAGAAAGCGAAAATAACACTGGAGGACTTAAAAGAAGAACGTTTTCTATTAAGAGAAAAAGGCAGTCAGACCAGAAAACTGGCTGAATCTGCCTTTCACCTGCATGATTTTATCCTACGCCCTGTCCTCGAAAGCACCAGCATTGAAGCAATCATATGGGGAGCTTATACAAATCTTGGAATTGCCATACTGCCGGAACACCAGGTGTCCGGATACCTGGAAAAGGGAACGCTGTTTGCCCTGCACCTGCAGGGTGTTGAACTGAAGCGGGAATATCAGATAATTTATCATCAGAATAAGTATTTAAATCCGGTAATGCTGCATTTTATGGAACTGGTAAAAAGTAAATCATTACCATGAACAAAAAAACTCCCTGTTGATATTATCTGTTTGACCGTATATGATGGTTCTATCAGGATAGAGGGGGGTATCTATATGGAAATGAACAGCAAAATTTTATTGGTAGATGACGAAAGAGATATTGTCAATCTGATACAGGAAGTGTTGCAGCAGGATGGTTTTCATGTCATTGAGAAAGCATATACAGGTCTTGAAGCGTTACGAATCTGCCGGGAGTTTCAGCCTGACGTTGTTGTGCTGGATGTTATGCTTCCTGATTTTGACGGACTGGAGGTGTGCAGAAAAATACGGGAATTCTCCTACTGCTCCATCCTGTTTCTTTCCTCTAAAAATGATGATATTGATAAAATTCTGGGGCTTTCCTGCGGAGGTGACGATTATATTACAAAACCATTCAGCCCACGGGAAGTTGTTTTCCGCATCAAAGCGCAGCTTCGCCGCCAGCAGTATCAGGCTGCACCCGGGTTGGGAAACGTGGTGATTTTAAATGCCGGCTCTCTTACTCTTGATAAAGAAAGCTGCCGGGTCTATAAGTCAGGGCAGGAAATCAATCTGACCGGGCGTGAATTTCTGTTATTGTCTTATCTAATGGAAAACACGGATAAAATCATCAGCAAAGAGCGCCTGTACGAACAGGTCTGGGGTGATTACAGCAGCATTTGTGATAATACCATTATGGTTCATATCCGGCATATCCGCGAAAAAATCGAGGATACACCCTCAAATCCCCAACAGCTGATTACAGTAAAAGGCCTGGGATACAAATTAAAGAAGAGGACTGATTAGATGAAAAAATCCGGATACTTCACCACTTTTCATATTTATCTGATTTTCTTTCTGTCGCTGCTTGGAACGATAGCCGCATCATTTGCTCTCTTTTACTTATTGATTACCGTTAAAACCTCCACTGGCACCACCACAAGAAGCGACTGGCCCAAATCATTTACGGAGAATTTCAGGGAATATATTATATTTATCAATGAGAAAGCACAAATCCGGCAGCCGGGACTGGAACTGATGCAGAAAAATGATATCGGGCTGCAGATTTTAGATCATTCCGGCAATGAAATATTCAGCTATGAAAAACCGGATCAGGCTGATCTGACATACTCCAATACAGAGCTTTTTAAGCTTTATCAGACAGGACAGTTAAAAGGCAGCAATACAACAGCTTTCATCGGAACGGTTACAAACAATGGAAATGACTACGTCTATATTCTACATTTTCCTATGATGATTACCAAAATAACCATGTATCTCAATGGAGACAGGTTTACAGGAGGAAAAACAATTGTCATTCTTATTCTCGGTATGTTGTTTACGGTTGTTCTAATTTCCGGTATTATTTATGGATTCTGGACTACACACATCATGAACCGCTTAATAACTTCCATCAGAGAAATTTCGGTACGCAATTATCTTCCAATTAAAGTTCACGGTGCTTACAAGGACCTATATGATAGCCTGAACACTCTGGATTCAGAGATTAGAGAAAGCGACAGGCTTCTCAGACAAATTGAAAAAATGCGGGAAGATTGGATCGCTAACATTACCCATGATTTGAAAACACCCTTATCGCCCATAAAAGGCTATGCCGAACTATTACAGGAGAATGGCACCAAAACGGAGGAACAATGCAAACGATATTCGCAGGTTATATTAAAAAATGCCGCTTATATGGAAGCGCTGATTGATGAAATGAAATTAACCTATCAATTAGATAATGGTATGATTCCCCTGAAACTGCAGGAGCAAAATTTCATACGTTTCTTAAAAGAACTGGTAATTGATATCTTAAATAATCCAGAATATGAGCAACGTATAATAGACTTTGAAACTTCCGTGGAAACGATTTTATTTTCATTCGATCCAATACTTTTAACAAGAGTATTTCAAAATATCATTCTTAACGCATTTGTCCATGGCGATGAAAATACGGCAGTTGCTCTGCAAATATCCGTTTCTGATACCCTGCTTCAGATTATTGTGACCGATAACGGAAGGGGAATGTCAGCAGCAGAAACGCCCTCCCTCTTTCAGCGTTACTATCGTGGAACTAATACAGAACACAGGTCTGATGGAACGGGATTAGGACTCGCCATAGCAAAAAGCATTGTAGAGCTTCACGGAGGCATCATTGCCGTATCCAGCATACCGGACATCGGATCTTCTTTTCAAATACAGTTTCCCATAAATTAAGGTTAATTAAGGTTGCCTGAAACACTGATTAAGGTTGGCAGTTTATCATTTAATTATGATAGCTGCCAGCCTTTTTATGTGTCATTCAAGCCAGAATACAGATGGGACAGACCTGTTAATGGTCTGTTTCCATCAGAAAGCAGGTGTTTCGTTGAAAGTAATACTAAAATACATTTTGATTAATGTAAAAGAGCACAAAGCAAGAACCGCTGTTATGCTGCTGTCAATTCTTCTTTCTTCCACATTGCTGTTCGTATCTTTTTCTCTTGCCGCTTCCTATGAAAGTGCCCAGCAGAAAATGGCCCGGGGTATGACAGGAAGTGCAACGGTTTCTATTAGTGCTTCTGGAGACCCGGGTACCATCAGGAGCGGGGATATTCCCGACTTACCCTGTATCGGCGCAAGAGTGGGGGTGCTGAAGCAAAGCTGTATTTATCACGAAAACGGGTATTATGAAACAGTCGATCTGATTGCAGCAGATCTGTTACAGCTTGATGAGATTAATAAGCCTCGTCTGATCGATGGAGGTGAAATCACAGATTTCTCCGGCAGGAAAATCATTCTTCCTGACCGTTTTACTTTAAAGTATGGAATTAAAAAAGGAGATAGTATAACTCTGCAGACAGGGGGGACTCCGGTTCGTTTTGAAGTAGCTGAAATTGCTGCTTATGATACTGTTTTTCTGCGGAAAACACGGGGGGCGACCGCTCTTTTACCACTTTCTACGTTGTCCGGACTTTCAGGGAAAACAGATGGATACAGCGAGATATTAATAAAACCTGCGAGAGGCATCTCTACGGATGATCTGATAAACGAGCTGGAGGCAGTGCTACCTGACGGCAGATATCAGGTCTCTGGGATTATAAATGAAGCACAGATCAAAGCCGACGCAAAGCAAAAATCCATGCCATTTTTTTTAATCAGCTTTTTCTCCCTCACAATCAGCGTTTTTATTATTTACAGCAGCTACAAGGTAATTACATTAGACCGGTTACCAGTGATCGGAACGTTTCGCAGCATTGGAGCAACCCGGAAAACAGTTACCCGTATTCTTCTTTTGGAAAGCCTGCTATATGGCAGCGCAGGCGGACTGACTGGTATTCCTGTTGGAATGTTTGTACTGAAACTGGTTTTGCAGGGTATGGGGAAATCTCTGCCACAGGGAATTAAAATCCCCGTAGTTATTACACCGTTCAGCATTATAATCTCCTTCACTATGGCTTTAGCCGTTTCTCTCCTTAGTGCATGGCTTCCGGTGTACCGGGCAAGCCGCCTTCCAATTAAGGAAGTAGTTCTTGGCACCGTTGAAGAGCGTTCCCCTCCCCGGCACATAATCATTGGAACAGGGATTATATTGTTTCTGATTTCAATAATTTTTCCGAAGTTTGTTCCTGAAAACATGTTAAATCTGGCCGGCGGCTTTTCTTTATCAGGACTGATTACAGCAACAATATTTGTCATTCCCCCTTTAACAAATCTGATTTCTAAAGGACTGGAATGCGTATACGGTCTGCTTTTTAATAATATAGGCAGGCTCGCTGCCCGGAACATGCGGGACAACAAAAATATCACACAGAACATTACACTGCTTTTTATCAGTATTTCTGCAGTCATCGCAATCAGCGTTGTGGGCGATTTCGTAAATACCTATATCAGCGACGTATTTAGAGATGCAGAATTACAGGGTTTTGCAGACGGGCAAATGACTCCGGAGTTTGTAAATCAGGTCAAAAATATGGACGGTGTTGAAAAGGTGCTGCCCCTCTATGTGTTCGAGAATGAAATAAATGGAAATGGTATTCTTTTTTCACGGCTTGAAGCAACAGATAATCTGGAATGGTATAGCTCCATGCTGGCACTTCATTATACAGAACCCGTTATGAAGGAGCAGGCCGTTTCTGCATTTGCCGCCCATCGAACCATGATATTAAGCGAAAGTTGTCTGAAGCGGACGGGATTTACTGTGGGAGATGTGCTCACTCTGTCAAATGGTACCGCAGCCGGCTCTTATGTTATAACCGGCAGTTTCAAATCGAGGGCAACTGATGTGGAAGCTGTGATTCCATCGTTTTATGCAGCCTCTGATTTCGGCAAAGAAAGCTATGACTTTTTAGCCTATACAGCCGCTGATCCAGATGCAGTCATGATTCAAATCCGTGACCTGTTTGGAAATACATCAAACTGGAGCCGGACGGTGGAAGAATTTAACGCAGACACCCATTCTACAGTCGGAGCCTTTTTAAAGCCTATGCACAGCATGACTTACTTCATTTTGCTGCTTGCGGCGGTCGGTGTTATTAATAATCTTCTCATTAACTATATGCAAAAGCGCCGTACAATCGCCATGTATAAATCGATTGGACTAAGCAGCCGGCAAAACATGAAAATGATACTGATTGAGGGGTTTTCCTGCGGTATGATCGGAGCGATAATTGCGATATTTGTATCCTATATGGAGATAAAAATAATTTTTATTGTGGCTGGGCCGAAAATCACTATGGTACCGGCACTTAGTGCCAGAACATTTCTAATGGCCGGGGCCAGTGGAATTTTAATCACTTTGTCCGGTTCCGTCATTCCAATTTTCAAAAGCCGGCAGATGAAACTGATAGAAGAGATCAAACTTTAAGAAGAGATTGGAGGTTTTGCACATGAAACCATTAGCCGGTTCCATCGCTGTTGAAGTCAGACATATTGTGAAAGATTTTCGGCTTGGCGATACTATAACCAACGTATTAAAAGATGTGTCTTTGCAAGTAAAGCAGGGGGAATTTTTATCCATCATGGGACCTTCCGGTTCCGGGAAAAGCACGCTGCTTTATATTCTTGGAGGTCTTGACTCTCCCACAAGCGGTTCCATCCGTCTCAACGGCACAGATATATCCCACCTGGAAGACGAAAAAATGAGCCGGTTTCGGCGGCAGAAAATAGGATTTGTATTTCAGTTTTATAATCTGATTCCTAACCTGAATGTGGAAGAAAACATCATGCTCCCTTTGCTTTTGGATGGCAGGAAAATGAAAGACTACAAAAAGAAATTAAACCCGAATTATTCAT
>NZ_QOHO01000048.1 GCF_003432035.1 Lacrimispora amygdalina | reverse complement strand
AATTGCATTCCGAGCTTCCCGTTTTGTAATCGAGTTTCACATTTTGAAATCACCTTCAATTTTTCCGTTAAATGTATTTTTAAGTACAACTTTTTTTGCTTTATTTAAAACACTTATTTCATTAAGAAAAGTAGTTATTGCTTCAAATCTTTCACCTTTTACTAATTGGGATTCTCGGTTTTCATTCAAGCCTTCAATTTTTCGCTCAATTTTTGAAACAGAAATTAGACAAGAATCGAAATGGAACAAAGTCTGGTAACTAGGTGGGGTAAATCTTTACCTCACCTAGTAAAAACAGCATTGTAGTTTCGCCATGTAGTATCAAACTTCCGTCGACAGGAACGTTGAGACAGTTTGTCTGCTGGAGAGAAAAGCTTGATTTTATGCGGACTTGCGGGATTGTTTGAGAAAAATGGAGTTGTGTTTTTGTAAAAAATTGTTTGGTGTGACCGAATCTCAGGTGGGGCTGGGGTAATGCCAAAATGTTAAAATAGGGCTTTTGCCAAAATGTATTGAGTTTCGCCGGATATTGTGACAAATCGCCGAATATTGATACAAATGGTAAAGGTCCTATTTTTTGAAGTAAAGTCCGGTATAAATCCGAATCGGAAAAAGTTTCTCCAGTTAAAGTCGGAGATTCGGGCTGGTAAGTGGAATGCGTAACCATGAAGGCAGATACCATTGCAAGTGACTGGAAACAATTCATGGATTTTATGGAGGTATGTGAGGAAGAAGCTAGCCATTTTCAGAAATTTGGTTGACTTCTCTTTTAATAGTAAAGGATGATGGAATGTGATAAAATATAATTATCTAAGAAAATATTGGAGAATTTAAAGAGATGGAAAAAAGAATATTAGAATTTAATAAACGAAATATTATTACAGTTTTGCTAATTATTATTGGATTGATAATGGACACTGGCGTTAATATTACGGGACGATACTATGTCCTTGTTACTGAGTCATACATGGATTACATTTATTCAGCTATAATAACTATTTCTATTTTGAGTTTTTCTTTTATTGCAATAATTTCAGGTGTATTGGACAAAAAATATTATGGATATAAACTAAGAGAAATTATACAGTTTAGAGAATCACCAATAAATTTTAGACGATATATAGTATGGTCATTAATGCTTTTAAGCTTATGATTTCAATTGGTCGTGGGGATGTTACACATATAGAATTAAGTTATAAAATTAAAAAAAATTGTTTGCTGTAGATGAACGTACATTTGAAAAATTGGTTATTTTTATAATATTATAAATTTTTTTGTAACGAAGTTTCACTTTATCGGATATATGGATGAAAATAAGAAAGACTGGAGGAAGCTACCTTGGATGAAATTGAGAGGGCATACAATCAGCATGCAAAGGCGGTGTATAAATACTTGCTTAGTCTAACTCATAACGAAGATTTGGCAGAAGACCTAACACAAGAGACTTTCTTTCGTGCTATGAGAACCATAGGCAATTATGACGGGAGTTGTAAGTTGGTAGTATGGCTTTGTCAAATAGCTAAGCACATTTGGTATCAATGGCTGGCTAAGCGCTCTCGATGGAAGCAGATTGAGTTTACGGACGAAGTGCCGAGCTATGAATCACCGGAAATATCCACAGTGCTTCGAATGGAAAAAACAACCTTATATAAGGCGATTCACGCATTGCCGGAGCCAATGCGCGAGTTGGTACATATGCGTTTGACGGGTGAGTTTTCATTCGCAGAGATCGGCGAGATTTTAGGTAAGAACGAAAATTGGGCACGTACCACGTACTATCGATCTAAACAAAAAATAATTAAGGAAATGGAGAGACTTAAATGAAATGTTCCATTGTAAAAGATCTGTTATCTAATTACATTGACGGTTTAACAAGTGAAGAAACAAATACAGAAATAAAAAAACATCTTGATAATTGCGACAATTGCAGGACGGTTTATGAAGAAATGTCAATAGTTATCCCCGGAGAAATACCGAATGAAGATAAAAATATCAATTTTCTTAAACGGTTAAAAGCAAAAATGATACATAAGAATATTATGGTTGCCCTTTTGACTTGTATCATCGTATTGTGCGGTTTAATTGTCTTTGCAAAGAATTATCAAATACCACTCCCCTTTGACATCAACCGCATGTCTGTGGAATTATGTCCTTCTGTGGTTATAACCAATGAAAAAGGTAGAGTTATATGGGAGAAATTGGATACTTCAAAGGCTGTGGATGTCAAGCAAAAGGATTCTGGTGATATAATTAATGTGGTTGAAAGAGTTTATAGGGGGATTTCTCATATTTCTGAAAGTTCAACAGGCAGGGAGGTCAATCGAAATGGAGAGAATGTAAGGGTTATTTACTACTGCTACGCTAAAACGTTGTGGACCAGCCTGTTCTTTGACTCTGACCTTGCAGCTTATAGTGAAAGCGGTAGTAGTACAGGATCAGACATATATGGTGATGGATACGAAACTGTGGACTACAAGCCGCAGATGATAGAGATTTATTATTTACCGGTCAGAAATTTGGATAGACTTGAAAAGCTTTCTGATGAGGAATTTGACATGCAGAAAGAAAAGGGCACGTTAGTATGGAAAGGAGTTAATTAATTGGCTTCTAAATTTAACCAAGAAGTTATAATGCAGAGCTAATTTGAAACCTGCTCCAGTTCTGATTTAAGTATACATAGTTTTAAATTATGTATGTCGGATTATGTCGACGAAATTCAATTGAGTATTTAGATTAATAGTTTATAATATAATTGTAACCTATTAATTTACAAGACTATAGATAAAGGGGATTAAGTATGAGAAAAATTAAAAATGGACTACATTATTTTTAATGACATTAACTGTCAGTACGGTAACTGCTCCACAGGCAATGGCTGATAATTCACTCGCCATAACTAATGTGCCAATGGCAAGTAATGCAGCCATGGCACAGCTCCGAATGGAGGATAAAGGACCAGATTTCTCAAAAGGAAGTCTTATTTCTGAAGTTTGGGGTACTGAAGAAGATGGTACACCTTATGTGGAAAGAACTTATATAGAGCATAATGCTGCTTTATTAAGAGCGTCTAAATCAAAAAAATATACTAAAACTAAAAGCTATGGGGCTACAGGGTCAGTAGAAGTAAGTGCCAGATTTGAATATGATAGCGCAGAAAGGACAGTGTATGTATTTGATGAATCAGGATCATATAATCAAGGTGGTGGGGTAAGTGATGTAGAAGACTACGGAACAACCACTTCTGGTGATGGAACTTCAAAAGCGACAGCTAAATATAGTTGTCGAGTAAATAGAAATCTTGGCGGTTGGGCGACATACAGCGTAAGTGTATCATGCAATTATAAAGGAAACAAGAGTTAACATTCAACAATATTATTGGTAAACGGTTGTATTTTAACTGAAAGGGGACTGGCTACCCAGTCCTTTTTCAATGGAAAGAACTATATGACTGCTGTGATAGCAAAGAAGAGGTTCAATGAATCTATCCCTTGCTCAGCCTATCGAAAAAAAGTCAGGACAACTCTCAGTTTGTAAGATCGAGCAGCTGGTTTTGCCATTAATTGATAGGTGGGTAAGAATCTTACTCTGCCAAAGAATCCATCGGATTACTTCTGCCATGTAGTATAAAAGTTCTGTTCACAGGAACGTGGAAACCGTTTGTTTGCTATCTAGAAAACCTTGATTTTATGCGGATTTGCAAAGCTTTGCCGGATAAATGATACTGTGTTTTTTGATAAATCTGTTTAGCGAGATTGATTTTTAAATGGGGATGGGGTAACGCTAAAAAGTTGAAAGTTGAAGTTTCGCCGTAAGGTACTTAATATTGTGAGGGTGGGATATGCATTTAGAAAATGATAAATATATCGTAAATATAGCAGTAGACACAACATATACGGTTGACTCGGCGGATAATAAACCATATGATTTAGTATTTAATCCTGATAATATGAAGCATAATGATTATTCAAAAACATTCTGTATTGAAGTGGTAATGCAAGAACAAACGAAAATTATGGCTCTGATAGGTGGACTTTACTGTTATGACAGTGACTGTGCTATACTGGAAGGGGATATCTTGACGGTTCTTCAAAATAATATGATAACTCAAATTGATTTCTCCTCCAATCGCTTAGTTCTGCATAAGGTTCTGGACACCTTTGGATGTAATTTTGGAATCTACCGGAAATCCAATTACTATATCATTTATGGGGAGATAGAGATTACCCGGTTAAATGAACAGTTTGAAAAGGTATGGGCTTTTTCGGGAGGAGATATTTTTGTAAGCCAAAATGAAAGGTGTCCTTTTGAACTGGAAGATGATAAAATAAAGCTTAATGATTGGAATGGAAATTACTATGAGATTGACTTAAATGGAAATCTGATTTTGATGCGATAGGTGGAAAAATGGGATACAGTTTTTTAGATTTAGCAAAAGAAGTATTGGATGAACAAATATATTAATAAGCAGGTAAGCGGATTGGGGCCACCTCTTAAGTCCACAGAGCAATTTTATCAGTTACTGCCATAGTAATGCCTCCTTTTTTATTATTGTTCTATAAAAAAAGGAAAATATGCATTATAATTTTTTTTTTACGGTTTGTCTTTTTTCCAGAAAAGCTTGATTTTATGCGAAGTGCTTTTGCCAAAAAGTATTGCGTTTCGCCGGATTGTGTGAACAAATCCGCGAAAATTGATACTAATAATAAAAGTCCTATATTTTTGAGTAAAAGGTTAAATAAATAGGATTGCTGTTAAGTAGAAAAAATAAAAAGTTGTTTGCTCTAAAATAGAGTAGGCAACTTTTTTATATATAGAATTTAATAATGTACATGTCCACGAGAAATTGGTTTGAATAACATGCACGCGGAGAGTAGGAATGATGATTTTAAAGGGTATCGGACATTGGCTACACAGTCGGATTTTGATTCATTTTAAGGTCGCTGATAATTGTATGTATCCTGTTAATTTGATATAATTAAGAAAAAGAGTTTAGGGGGTATATACGATGAAAGCATCAGATGCAGTATATAGAATGATGAAGGAACATGGTGGCATTTTTACAGTAACTACATTACTTGGTAATAAGCACGATTTTCATATGAGTCAGGATGATAAATATATTTATTCTGACTCAGCATTGCCAAAACAGAAACTGGAATTTTCTGTTTTTGATAAAGTTGCTGATTTTATAAGAAAAAGTGGTGGAACAGTAAGAAAAGGAAATGGACATGATTCTAAGGTCGGTGGAAAGCATTGTGGACAAGATACATTGATGTCGTCATGAACTGGAGCGACCGGTACTTGATGCATTCTGGAAGTGGACGAATGGGATAAATGCCCTTGGCGGATCAATGCTTGCCAGGGCAATTAACTATGCCCAAAATCAAAGATCATATATGGAGAATTACCTTCTTGACGGAAGATGCTCCATTAGTAATAACGCAGCTGAAAGGGCCGTAAAATCATATGTTATGGTAAACTTCCTCTTTCACGACACTGTAAAAGGTGCCAAAGCAAGTGCAATTGTTTACACGCTTGCAGAAACAGCCAAAGCGAATGGATTAAACATACGTCTCTATCTGGAAACAGTTATGACTAAGATGCTGGACTACAAAAATGAGCCCGATAGTATCCTGGAAGAACTGATGCCTTGGTCAGAAGCAATGCAAAAATCCTGTGGCTTGAATAATGGTACTATTTAAATTTTTCAGAGGTGAAAAATTCGTAATAATCAATACGCTTCTTTATGTAGCGCTTACATTTAAACAGGGTAGCCTTGCAAAAGAATTGGGAATCAACATTTTAAATGATAAAAAACTATTTTAGACCTGGTAAGATATTTACGATATTCCTGAAAATAAATGTTTAGTAATACAGAATTTGAGGGTGATAAATTATGAACGAGCAGCAATTATTACGGGAACCAAATATAGAACCGACAAGTGAGGCTATTGCAGAGGCGCTTGGTACAACAAACAGTACCTATATAAAGTTTATTGAGAAACTTAAAAGCCATGATATAGAGGTGGATTGGCGTTATTACAAGGATGGTAAGGCTTGGCTTGGAAAAGCATTGCATAAGTGGACAACCATTCGAGGAACGCAAAAAGAGATGACTGCATTTTGGCTTTCTATCTGGGACGGATTTTTCAAAGTAAGTATCTATATCCCGGAGAAAGCCCGTGCAGATGCGCTGAAACTTTCACTTGACGATGAAGTGAAAGAAGTGATAGGAAATTCAAAGCAAATGGGGAAATTGAAGTTTTTTCCATTAGTTTTTGATGTACATTCAGATAAGGTATTTGATGATATTTATACGCTTATTGATTTTAGGAAAACAATAAAATAAGTTTTATGTAGAATTAGCAAAATAAGAATTTGTGGAGGAACATAAAATGACATGGGATTATGCAGAACACGCCAAACCATGTGAGGGATGCCAAAATGTGATGTGGGGAAATCGGAACACTGTGGCAAATGCTTTTGGCAGAATTAAAGAGCGAATCTATAGATAAGATAATTGAACCATAGATTCAAGTACTTCCAGACGGCGATGTGAAAAATCAACTAATCAAAGCAAGAATTGGTTAGTACTAAAGCCGTGGAAGGATTCTGAACTAAAGGCCGAGAAAACAATTCCGATGAATGGACTCTCTTTAAATGCACTACATGATAAAGCTTTTGACAAAGTATTGATAACAATAATCCCAGATTATCAACTACTGTACTATACAGTAATGTTTTAAAGCTTTATACATATAATAATAAAAACTATAGTTATTGGGTATATTTATGATCATTTATGTAGTGCAAGTTGGTGATACAATTACATCAATTGCAAATAAATTTGGAGTTTCAGAAACAAGGTTAATACTCGAAAACGGTATATCAAATCCTACTGACTTGGTAATAGGTCAAACCATCGTAATCACCTATCCTCAAGAGACATATATTGTAAAAGAGGGAGATAACTTATCTGAAATTGCATTGGATCATGGAATATCGATGATGCAATTATATCGAAATAATCCATACCTTTGGGAAAGAGAATATATTTTTCCTGGTGAAGAACTTATAATTAGTTATGATACAAAAGGAACTATTACAACAAATGCCTATGCATTTCCTTTTATTGATAAGAATATTTTAAAAAAGTCATTACCTTACTTAACCTACCTTTCAATATTAAATTATAAAACATTAAGGAAAGGAGAGATTGAATCATTCTATGATGATTCTGATTTGATTGAAACTGCTAAGCAATTTGGTGTGATGCCCTTAATGCTTGTTACAAGTGTAACATTTCGAGGTGAACGGAATCCTGAAATGATTTATGAAATACTTTTAAACCCGGATTATCAGGATAATCATGCGGAAAGTATGCTTAAAATTTTGAAGGAAAAAGGGTATTACGGGGTAAATATTACGTTTACATTTTTAAATGAGACTAACCAAGAACTTTATTTAAATTACCTGGAACGAATAACTTCTCGTCTTAACAAAGAAGGATATCCTGTTTTTATTACGATAGATCCCAATTTTTTGATAGAAGAAAATCAGTTACTATTTGAGAAAGTAAATTATTCAAAATACAATGAATTAATTGATGAAACATATTTAATGAGATTTTACTGGGGGACTCAATATGGACCTCCTATGCCGATCAGTTCAATAGAAAATATTTCATTATATGTAAATTATACAAAACAAATGATGGATCCTAAAAAAATTAATGTTGGATTTCCGCTATTGGGATATGATTGGACACTTCCATATATTGAAGGCTTTTCTGAAGCAAATGCGATCACATTAGATGCTGTAATTGATTTGGCAAGATCAATGAAATCAACCATTCTTTTTGATGAAGTTTCAAAAACACCATATTATGAATATGCAATTGAAACAAGTGGAAGAATAATTCAACATATAGTATGGTTTGTTGATGCCAGAACTATTTATGCAATCGTCAATTTAGTTTTAGAAAATGGGTTAAGTGGTACGGGATTGTGGAATATTATGAGTTATTATCCACAGCTTTGGCTTATTATTAATTCAAACTGTAAAATAAAAAAACTATTGTCTGAAGTGAACCAATAAAGCACTTACGATTTATAAAGCGATTTATAAGAGTTATCTAAAAAATTAAATTCTGATGCAAGTACGGACGAAATAACAAGAAACTACGGAATATATCCGGACGAAGGAAATCATTCAAAAGTATATTTTTAAAGTGGAATATGATACAATAGTTTATATTAAAATTGGTTAAAGATTGAAAACGACAAAGCAAGTGGTACGGAGGTGGATTTATGGATACAAGGGAAACCATAGACTATTGTATTGATTCAGCTGTAAAAATTGGTGAAGAAACATACGATATGATACTTGACTTTAGCGATGAGAGTGTTGAGCATGTCGATAAAATATTGGATGGTTATCATGAGCGATATCTCCACCCAGAAAAGGATGAAGGATTTATAAAGGGTCATGTCAATACCTATGCTCACATTTTCGGAATTTATGTGGGAGAAGTTTTGATTCGTAGTCATGCAAAGGATTATGTCTGGCAGGAAACAGAGGCTGGTATTACACTTATCAAAAATGAAAGTAACCATATCAATCCGATTACTAAGGCTTATAAGCAGATTATAAACGGCAAAGAGGGCGGAGATGATATTAAGTCTTTTTTCGAAGTTGCCATTTTTATTGTGAAAGGCATTTTTCCGAAGTAATGCCAGCAACTGTATCTTGAATGCTGGGACTTCGAGAATCACCTATATGGTTAAACATCAATTTCTGTTTAATTCAGAGATCATGATAGAATTCGGAGGGAGATAAATTGAACAGTAAAGAGATCTATACCATTAGAAATGAGAAGGCAGAGGATCAGTGGGAAGTAGAGAATTTAACTAGAAAGGCCTTTTGGAATTTAAATGTTCCGGGCTGCAGTGAACATTATTTGGTACATGTTATGAGAAATCATCCGGATTTCATACCTGAGCTGGACTTTATCCTTGAAAAAGACAATTGCATTATCGGAAATATCATGTACACGAAAGCAAAACTTGTAGATGAGGAAAACCGTGAAAAGCAGATACTGACCTTTGGACCCTTGAGTGTTCTTCCTGAGTTTCAAAGAAAAGGATATGGAAAAGCCCTGCTTGAGTATTCATTTGCAAAGGCAAAACAAATGTCGTACGATGTCATTGTGATTTTTGGAAATCCTGATAATTATGTTTCCCGCGGGTTTAAAAGCTGTAAAAAATTTGATATTTGTATAAAAGAGGACTTCTATCCGGCGGCCATGCTGGTGAAAGAGTTAACACAGGGGTGTCTGGAAAAAAGAAAGTGGCGCTATATCGAAAGCGAAGTCTATCAGACAGATGAAAAAGCGATGGAGCAGTTTGATTTAAATTTTGAAAAAATGGAAAAGAAATTCCAACCAAGCCAGGAAGAATTTTATATACATAGCCATTCAAAAATCATATGAAGTTATGAATTACGCTTTGCTAAAATGGGACAGGGCAGTCAGATTAATATACCATGTCCCGTTTTATCAAAGAAGGCTTTCAATTATTTATTTAATAGTAAGCTTGACATACAACTAAAAAGGGTGCATACTAATTACAAAAGGAGTTAGCAATAACTAACCGTTCTAAAGTAGTGAAATAGTGTGTTAGTTAAAAGAAGTATTAGTAAAGACTTCAACAATAACAAGATTAACAGCTTTAATGATGAAGTTATTACATATCTGAAAAGTGGTGTAAAAGAGAAAGGAGGCTATGTATAACATGAAAACAGAACAATTAGAACGAATGAAGCATGGTAAAGGATTCATTGCAGCATTGGATCAGAGCGGAGGAAGCACACCAAAGGCGTTGAGAGACTATGGAATTGAGATGTCAGAATACCATACAGAGGATGAAATGTATGATCTGATTCAGCAGATGAGAAGCCGGATTATCGCAAGTAAGGCATTTTCGTCCAATCATATATTAGGGGCAATCCTGTTTGAAAAAACAATGGAACGTAAAATTGACAATCTGTATACTGCGGATTATCTATGGGAGAAAAAAGGGATTGTTCCTTTTTTGAAAATAGACAATGGACTGGAGGAAGAAAAAGACGGAGTTCAGATGATGAAACCGATTCCTAAGCTGGAAGAACTTTTAAACAGAGCAACCGCTAAAAATATTTTTGGAACAAAAATGCGTTCCGTTATCCATGAAGCAAATGGTGATGGTATTCATGCGATTGTAGAACAGCAGTTTGAATTAGGCCAGAAAATTGCAGATGCCGGATTTGTTCCGATTTTGGAACCGGAGGTAGACATTCATAGCAGCAGCAAACAAGAAGCAGAGGAGATGTTGATTGGGGAAATTGAAAACCATCTGAAAAAACTGGATGATTCAATGAATATTATGCTGAAGGTGTCGATCCCTTCTGTAGCTGGAACTTACAATGGACTAATGAATGATCCGAGAGTTGTGCGAATTGTGGCACTTTCCGGTGGATACAGCCGTAAAGAGGCAAATGAACTGTTGAGGCAGAACCCGAAACTGATAGCCAGCTTTTCCAGAGCACTTCTTTCTGAACTTTCCGTAAAGCAGACACAGCAGGAATTTGATGCGGTATTATTGAAAACAATTATTGAAATTTACGAAGCATCCTTATAGGGAGGGACTGAATATGAGTCATCAATTAGTATTGCTCCGTCATGGAGAAAGTATCTGGAATTTAGAAAATCTGTTTACCGGCTGGACAGATGTTGACTTATCAGAAGCCGGAAAAGAAGAAGCAAGAGAAGCTGGCCGGCTGTTTAAGGAGCAGGGATATGAATTTGACATCTGCTATACCTCTTATCTGAAACGTGCAATCCATACGCTGAATTTAGCTCTGGAGGAAATGGATGCAGAATGGCTGCCTGTAATAAAGGCCTGGCAGCTTAATGAGCGCCATTATGGGACATTACAGGGATTAAATAAGTCACAGACGGCTGAAAAATATGGAGAGGAACAGGTGAGAATCTGGCGGCGTTCTTTTGATGTACAGCCACCGTCTCTGGAGCCGCAGGATGAAAGAAATCCGTCGCATCAGAAAGCATATCATAATGTGGAGGAAAACCAATTGCCGTTAGCGGAAAGTCTGAAAGACACCATCGCGAGGGTTATTCCATACTTTGAAAAGCAGATCAGACCACAGCTTATGGAAGGAAAAAGGGTACTGATTACAGCACATGGAAACTCCCTGAGGGCCCTGATTATGTATCTGGAGCATCTTTCCCAGCAGGAAATCATAGAGCTTAATCTGGCAACGGGCATCCCGTTAGTATATAGACTGGATGATTCACTCTCGGTCATTAAAAAGCAGTTTTTAGGAAATCCTGATGTAATAGCTGCTAAAATGAAAATGGTAGCAAATCAGGGAAAAACAAAATCAATAAAAAGCGCTGTATAGATACATAGGTAAAAAACATGGCATAAGCTAAGCCACCAAAAATCATTCTTTGATCTTGGTGGCTTATGCTATGTGTCATCATAGATATTAATGCCGAATTTAATGTAATATTAGTATCACTTCAAGCTTATATCTTGATGAAAGACAACTGAATCTAAAATAGGTTTTAAACTTTCAACAATCTTATGAGTCATACTTTGTCCATTATTGTCAAAAATATATTTTATTGTGGTTGTGACTAAAGATGCATAGATACATGCATGGTAATCGGCAAGTTCTGTATTGGATACATTGTGCTCAGTTATATAAGCTTTGTATTTGTTTTTCAACAGCATCTGCATATCATCGTAAACATGTATAGAATATGTATTAATTTTCCATAGAGCGCATATCATATCTTTTTGTTTCAGAAGTTTATCATAGACGGCTTTTATATATTGTGATAAATCATCGCTATTTTTGTCTGCAAATCTTTCATCCAGGAATAGGGAATAGTCAGTAAGAATTTCTTCAGAAATAGTTTTAGCAAGATCAAATTTGTCTGCATAATATTTATAAAAAGTTGAACGATTTATTAGTGCTTTTTCTAATATGTTTTGGATTGTTATCTGATCAAAATCCTTTTCATTAAGTAATTGAATAAATGTATTTTTTATATTATTTTGTGTTTTAATTACGCGTAGATCTAATTTGTAATCCATAGGCACACCTTCTTTTAATTGTATTTTACTAAATTTAGAAGAGAAAAGCAACAGAATCCAGCATTTGCAATTTCCTGTATCTCCTGTTATTAAATGAATTGAAAACCATCAGGGTTTCTTGATTTATATAAATAAGCAACAATTAATACAATAGTTGTTGCTTATCAAATACATGAGGGTTTTTTGGTGATTGATAATAAGCCGAAATAATACTAACTTGTATATGAAGTACTATGAAACGAATGAATGAAAGGAGTAAAATTATGATTAATTCCAAAAAGATATTAGGAATCTGCGTTAGTAATCGAAAAAATGGTAACAGTTCAATTATTTTAAACAAATTACTGCAACCAGCCAAAGAAGCAGGGCATGAAATTGAAGTTTTATATTTGGGGGCGTTAAAAATTTTACCTTGCAGAGGTTGTTTTGCTTGCAGTAATTCTCATAATTGTGTTTTAGAAGACGATATAAATATGGTTAAGGAAAAGATCGAGATGGCTGATGCCATCGCATTGGCATCTCCCTGCTATTACCTTTCTGCACCATCCACATTAAAAGCACTATCTGCCTAAGTTTTAAGACATTTTGCAGACAGAGCAGTTGTCTCAACATTTAAATAAAATTTATACATATTAACCATCATTAAAGGAGGATTTATAATGACTAGTCAAATTAAATTTAAAAAAGGAACTTATAAGTTTCATACCAATCCAAACTTCAATTATCAATTAAATCGTACTTACGCTTGGAGTAATGGGGATTTGGAAGAACTTAAAGCCGTGGCTGCCAAAATTACGGATGCTGCGACATGGGAAAAGGAACTACTGGAATTAGCGGAAAAAGCCTTGCAGGAAAAACGTATGGAAAATGCTATCGCTTACTATCGCATGGCGGAATTCTTTATGTACGACGGACATCCTGCTAAAATCACGACATATGACAAAGCCGTTAATCTTTTCTATGATTATCATGCCGATTTATTCAAATCCCAAATGATTAAAAGAGATTTAGTACCATTTGGTGCGGCGCACCTTCCTGTGTTATATACGATTCCCGAAGACGGTAAATTTACGGATACCATTTTGCTCCATGGCGGATATGATTCTTATATGGAAGAGTTTGTACCAATGATGCTCTATCTCCGCGAAAACGGCTTTGCAGTTTACCTTTTTGAAGGACCTGGTCAGGGGGGAGCGCTAAGAAAAGAAGGCTTGACATTTATTCCACAATGGGAAATTCCGGTAAAAACGATATTGGATTATTACAATCTAAATGATGTAACGATTATTGGGCTATCTCTTGGCGGAATGTTAGCGCCGAGAGCGGCTGCATTTGAAGGGCGGATTAAACGGGTTGTTGCCTGGAGTTTACTGCCCAATCTGTTTGAACTGTTTCTATATGATATGCCTAAGAACTTTCAGCAAGTGACCCGTTTACTGATGGAAATGGAAAATGAAGAAGTTATTAATTTAATAATGAAGAGTTTAATGAAGAAAGATCCGATGATTGAATGGGCAATAAACCATGGAATGCATAACATGGGTGTGCACACTCCATATGAGTATTTGAAAAAGATAAATCAATTCCAATACATGGATGTTGCCTCACAAATAACACAGGATTTTCTGCTTATAGGCGCTGAAAAAGATCATTTTATTCCTGTTGATTTTTACAAACCCATCATTGAGGAGTTGAAAAATGTGAATTCTCTTACTTATAGGCTTTTTACTGAAAAAGAAAACGCTGAAAATCATTGTAATGCAGGGAATACCAAACTAGTTCTTGATACAATTATTAATTGGATAAAAGTAATTAAGCCGTTTTTAAATTAAATTATCCCATTTAGTTTTGATTTTTCGTTGATGAGCGGATAATCAGATTAGGAAGAGTCACAAATGACTGGACTTGAAGAGACGGATTCTTAATCTTTTGCAATAATATAGAAGCCGCCTGTCTTCCCATTTCATGTACATCAATGTCAACAACTGTAAGGGGAGGATCAATGAGCTGAGATAAGGGATAATCGTCAAAAGTAATGAGTCCAATATCTTCTGGTATTGATAACAGATGTTTTTCAATTGCACGGACGGCTCCCATTGCAATCTGATTATTTTCACAGATAACTGCATCGGGAAGAGTGGGCTGGCATAGCAGCTCTTCCATCATTAAATATCCGCTTTCTTTTGTATACGTACCGTATTTTATAAAATCATCTTGTATGGCCAGACCGTTAATATTCATATACGATACAAAACCCTGAAGACGGTGTCTTGAAATCTCATCACTTCTTGGACCTCCTATAAATGCGATTTGACAATAGCCGCACTTCTCCAGATACTCCATTGCCATTTGTCCGGATACACGATTGTTGGTATCAATCCAGGAAGATGGACTGGCAAAAGGGGGTCTGCCGATTATAATGTGTGGAAAATCATTTTTTACTAAAAAATCAACCAATAGTCTTGAGGTTGCAGAGCCATGAACCAACAAGCCATCAGCGGTGTTACAGCCAACCGTTTTAATTGCCAAATCATAAGCATCCTGTTTATCAGAAACTCCCATGAAAGACAAATTATAGTTTTTATTCCGAATTACATTTTGTGCTCCGCACAGTATTTCAAACATATGAGGATTATGAAATGCAGTGTTTAATTCCGTAACGGCAAGATAGATAATGTTACCAGTACGTTTACATTTAAAATTACTGGCCTGGGCATTCGGATGATAATTGAGACGTTTCATTACTTCCATAACCCGCCTGGAAGTACTTTCCGAAATATAAGGCTTGTTGTTTAATATTTTAGAAACAGTAGCCGTGGAAACTCCGGCTTCTCTGGCAACATCTTTTATCGTTACAGCCATAGGACTCCCCTTTCTTTAACTCGTATTAGAATAGTATAACGTTTACCTAGAAAAATCAAGCAATATGTACGAAAAAACTTTGTTATTCGGAACAGAATTGTTATAATTTACTTATAAATACCGGTGTTTTATGAAAATAGTTAACAACGTAACAGTGAAGAAGGAAGGGGAAATGGTAGTGAAAAAGATATTAAAACGTATTGTATGCTTTGCACTTTGTTTCATAATGATAATGCCGCTATTACCTCCAACAAAGGTAAATGCAGCCGAAAGTCTTCGGGGAGAGTCTGTTTATCAGATTATGGTTGATCGTTTTTATGACGGGGATAAGACGAATAATGCAGCAGGTGAAGCCTTTCGCTATGCAGAAAACTCAGAAGAAGATTTTCGTTACATGCATGGCGGTGACTGGCAGGGAATCATAGATAAAATTTCTTACATTAAGGATATGGGATATACCGCTATCTGGATTTCACCGGTTTCCGATCCACAGCTATGGGGAATACCGGATGCCAATGGCAAGCAGTGGCCATCTGCCTATCATGGATATAATGTATTTGATCCCAATCGCGCCAACCGCTATTTTGGTTCAAAAGATCCGCAGGCAAGTAAGGATAAGCTGAAGGAACTGGTAGAGGTTTGCCATGATAATGGAATTAAGGTTATTTTTGATATTGTTCCCAATCACGTAGGAGATTACCTTCAGGGAATCGGAAGCAATGCTCATTATACCAATGGTACAGGATTAAAAGAGGGTACACAGTTGCAGCCGGCGGCGCCGTTTAATAATGTCTCATGGTATCATAATAAAGGAGATATTAATTTTGACATAGAGCATCCCCATACATCAACAAGCACGCAGATGCTGGAAGATCATGACCTGGGTGGTTTGGATGATATAGACTTTGATAATCAGGATGCAAAACGTGCAATATTTGACTCAATAAAAAACTGGTTTACCTATACGGGGGCAGACGCTGCCAGGGTGGATGCGGCAAAATGTATGAAACCTTATGATATTCATGAATTACAGGAATATTTAGGTGTTGCAACCTTTGGCGAAAACTTTGATATGCATGTGGTTTTTATAAAGGACTGGGTTGGAGATAACGCTGAGACGGGTATGCTTGATTTTCCGCTGTTCCAGGCAATTGTAAATGATTTTGCATATGGAAAGAATTTTAACAACACATCGGAACTGTCACTTCAGTCTATTTTAGCTCAGGATCATCTTTATGGAAGTCATCTGAATGATATGGTCACTTTTATTGACAATCACGATCGTAATCGCTTTCTAACCGAAGCAGGTGGAGATGTTGATAAACTCCATAATGCATTAACTTTTATTTTTACAGCAAGAGGGACTCCGGTAGTCTTTCAGGGGACAGAGCAGAACAGAGGAAATGCCAACGGTCAGGGAATCAACGGGATTGCAGATACCTGGAATCGCTGGTCTATGGTAACTAAGGATAGTAACGGCAATATTTTAAAAGACTATTTTAATACATCAACGAATACATATAAGCTTATCCGGACTTTAAACGATCTTCGTGGAAAATATGAAGCTTTGAGCTATGGTACACAGCGTGAAATGTGGACGTCAATGCATACCTATGCTTTTTCAAGAAGAATGGACAGCGGAAACAATGCAGGGCAGGAATTAATATGTGCATTTCATAATTCCAAAGGAACAGATACCGAAACAATGTCCATACGTGCCGAAAGCACCATTAAGCCAGGAACTACGTTAGTCAATGTAATGAATCCCAATGATAAAATAACAGTATCGTCAGACAGGAAAGTTACAATAACACTTACCGGAGACACTTCTAAAATATACGTGGCAGATGAAAACGCAGGTGAGACAATTCCAGTGGCCTTTCATATCCGCAATGCGTCTACGGACTGGGGGCAGAACGTTTATATTTCAGGAAACTGCGCGGAACTTGGAAACTGGGATCCAGGCAAAGCGGCAGGTCCTGCAGTCTGCCCAAACTATCCGGAGTGGGATTTAACCGTTTATCTTCCGGCAGGTCAGAAAATTGAATTTAAGGCGGTTAAGAAGAATGCGGCTGGTAATGTCATATGGCAAAGCGGGGATAACCGCAGCTATACGGTACCATTAACAGGTTCCGGGAAAGTAAGCATTGACTGGTAAAGGATTCGTGAAATAGTTTCATAATTTTGAATGGAGGACATGAGAAGTGAAGAAGATGGCAATGGTTTTGTTTATTGCAGTGGCTGCCTTAGTTTTTACAGGATGCAGTAAGAACACGGACAGCGGTGCAGCAAAGCAGGGAAATAAGGAATCATTGAACACAATCCGTATTTGGCATGATGGAGATAAGGGAATCATACAATTGATGGAAAATCGTTTGAATGATGCTTTAAGTGATGATGGGATCACCGTTAAGTTTGAGCAAAAGACCGGCTTGACAGATCAGATAAAACTATATGGAAGTGATGAGGTAAATGGTCCCGATCTGTATATGTATGCCCATGACTCTCTTGGAATGTTTGTTGAAATGGGAGTTTTGGCACCAATCACAGATGTAGTTGACAAAACCGTTTACGCCGATATGCTTCCCATGACACTGAAAGCAGGAAATTATAAGGATTCCCAATACCTTATGCCTGTCTACTTTGAAACACTGCTTTTTATTTATAATAAGGATTTGTGGGAGGGAGAAGTGCCTTCTGCCACAGAAGAACTTTATTCCTATATGAAAAGCCATACAGACACCGCTGCAGGAACTTATGCTTTAGTGAACCAGCATTCAACTGCTTATAATGTAGCTCCTTTTATTAATGGATTTGGAGGATATATTATAGATGAGCAGGCCAGGTCAGGATTGAGTGACGAAAAGACAAAAGAGGCAATTGAATATAATAAAAAATTTGCGCAGCTGGAAGCAGACGGGGATTATAATACGGTAAATGCCCTTTTTAAAGACAGAAAAGCAGCAGCAATTATTGGAGGACCATGGCTGATATCAGGAGTGAAAGAAGCTAAGATCAATTATGGAATAAAATCTCTATGTGATTTCACCCTTCCAAACGGTAATACACTGGTGCCATATTCAGGCGTTCAGGGTATTGGTGTTATGAAACATGCAGCTGAGTCCAAAAAAGAGGCAGTGGAAAAGGTTTTGAAAGAAATAGCAGATCCCCAGCTTGGAATTGAACTGGCAGAAAATTCAGGATGCGCACCGGCGAATCAAAAATCTTATAATGATGCATCTGTTGCAAAAGATGAAATGATAGCTGCCATGAGGCGGACTGCTGATATTGCTCAGCCAATGCCAAATATTCCCCAAATGAGCGTAATGTGGGGACCAACTGAATCACTTCTTGCAGCGGTCAATAAATCAGGAAAAGATTTAAACATTGCCGTTTATGAATATCAGAAAAAGGCAGAGACTGCAATCGCAGATATGCAATAAGGCTGTGTGCCTTAACATTTCCTTGTATGACCGGCTGACTGTTTTAAGCAGCTGGCTGGTCATACAAAAAAGGCATAGGATGTTTTACACAGATAGGGAGCAGGCAATTGATATGAACAAGAAAAACAAGATTATTCCATGGGAATATAGTTTTCCCTCAATTTTATTAATCGGGTTAATTGTGGTTTTTCCCATTATTTATACCATATATATTTCATTTACGAATATGAATCTGTATCACTGGACGGACTATGAATTTATAGCATTTGATAATTACAGACGTGCATTAACGAAACTGGATTCAGGTTTTCTGTCTGCATTGCTGACTACAATCATCTGGACCGTTTTAAATATGGTAATTCAGATTTTGCTTGCGTATTTTATTGCGTTGGGACTAAATGCAGACGGACTAAAACCGGCAAGGCTATACAAGACATTACTGATGTTTCCCTGGGCTATGCCCGCTTATATATCAATTTTATTATGGAGAGTAGGCATTTATAATCCCCAGTACGGCTTGCTAAATAAAATACGTTCAGCATTCGGGTTATCCAGCATGGATTTTTTATCTGAGAATATTCCAGCTTTTATTTCCTGTATGGTATTAAATTTGTGGATGGCGCTGCCATTTCTTATCATGATGATGGATGGAGCATTGCAGAGTGTAGATATCAGCTGTTATGAAAGTGCAAAATTAGATGGAGGCGGATGGTGGGCACAAAATTTATATATCACAATTCCATCGATTAAGCCTGTTTTAGCACCTTCCATCATTATGACAACATTTACCACCTTTAAGCAGTTTGATATTATCTATTTATTGACGATGCAAAAAGGTTCTCTTACAGGGGCTACTCTTCAAACCGTTATTACATATGCTCACCAAAATGCGTTTGTATCGAATAATTATGGGCTTTCATCTGCTGTTTCCATTGTAATATTTGGATTCATTGTTTTATTTTCTTTATTTGTCAATCGAGGTATCGGGGAGGAAGGAGCATGAAGAAAAAAACAGCAAAACGCATTGCCCGTTTAAGTATCTTAAATATATTTTTTATACTGCTGTGCTTTATAACACTGATTCCTGTTTTGTACGCATTTCTGCTTTCCATAAGCAGTGAAAGCTCTGCATTTGGAAGCGGATTTTTGTTTCCAGAGAATCCCACTTTAAAAAATTACGCAGCCATTATTCTGGAGGAGCCATTTTTGATATGGTTTAAGAATTCCGTAGTTCTTAGTCTGGGAACAATGGTGCTTGCGATGGGGACTTCCGTTACAGCGTCATATGCATTTTCCCGTTTCCGGTTTCGGGGAAGAAATGAAATGCTGAAGCTATTGTTAATTCTAAATGCCTTTCCCCAGATTTTATCCATGTTTGCTATCTTTCGATTATTTAAAAATATGAACCTGCTAAATAATTACATCGGATTAATCCTGATTTATGCAGGAAGCATGTGTATATTCAGCATCTGGAATATGAAAGGTTATTTTGATACCATTCCAATTGAAATTGAAGAATCTGCAAGAATCGATGGCGGAAGTTCGGGACAGATTATATGGAAAATTATATTACCCCTTGCCAGACCTTCTATTATCGTCACTGCGGTCATGGTATTGATCTTTGTATGGAATGAGTATCTTTTTGCCACTACATTTTTAATGAAAGAAGAAAATTATAATCTTGCAGGCGGGCTTTATCAGCTTCAGTCCAATGATTACAGCAGAAGCTGGTCCTTGTTTTCCGCAGCCGCAATTTTAGTATCGGTACCTATTTTGATCCTGTTCTTTGCCATACAAAAATATATGGTTTCAGGACTGGTAACAGGAGGAGTAAAAGGATAATGAAAAACAATATGGAAATAAATCGAGAGGCAGTCCTGCATATTCCGTTATCAAATTATGCATTTGCTGAATCTGAAACTAGATTGACAATAAGAATACGAACACAAAAGGACAACGTTACTGCTTGTACCCTATACTATGGTGACCGGGCTTGTACTGCCACTCCTGTTGTTTTTAAAGAAATTATGATGGAAATAAAAGCAAGGGATGAATTTTTCGACTATTTTGAAGCAGCATTTGAAACGCCGTTTTCCCGTGTCTGTTATTATTTTAAACTGCAAAATGAAGGGGAGTGGACATATTATTATTCAGAACGCTTTACAAAGGAACTTGCTGTAATATATTTTGAAGGGGAGATTATGGATGGAAGAAGTGAGTATTACCAATACCCCTACATATTAAAAAATGAGATACCAGATGTTCCAGCGTGGTTTAAAAAAGCAGTTGTGTATAATATATTTCCTGATAGTTTTGCCTGCGGGAAATATATTTCACCACAACACCCAAAGGATGTTGTTTTAGATAATGGAAAGGTTTGCAAATCAAGATTAGGAGGAACGCTGAAAGGAATCTTTGAAAATCTGGATTATATCCAGGGGCTTGGTTTTAACTGTATTTACCTGAATCCCATATTTGCAGGAGGAGAATATCATAAGTATGACACGATTGATTACTATCATATTGATCCTTGCTTTGGAACGAATGAGGATTTTAAACACTTAGTGGAAGAAATTCACAAACGGGAGATGAAGATCATTATAGATGGAGTGTTTAATCATTGCAGCTGGGAGTTTTTTGCGTTTGTAGATGTAATGGAAAAGGGAAAAGACTCAAAGTATAAAAACTGGTTTTATGAATTAAAATTACCTGTCCGCAGGCCGCAGTCAGAAAACGAAAAACCAGATTATGCCTGCTTTGCTTATGAACGTAAGATGCCAAAACTAAATACTTCAAATGAGGAGGTACAGGAATATTTTGCCAATGTAGGTGCTTATTGGATCCGCGAGTACAAAGCAGATGGGTGGCGGCTGGACGTAGCGAATGAAATCGACCGGAATTTTTGGAGGAGATTCAGAGGGGCGGTAAAAAGACAAAATAAGGAAGCAATACTCATCGGTGAAGTGTGGGAGAATGCAGAAAGCTGGCTTCGTGGAGATATTTTTGATTCAACCATGAATTATGAATTCAGAAGAATTTGCCGTGATCATATAATCGGTGATCATAAGAATGCTTTAACAGCTGCGAAACAGCTGGAACAAATGAGGCTTAGATATCCGACCAATCTTGTAAACGGACAGATGAATCTTTTGGACAGTCATGATGTGCCCAGGTTTTTATCACTTTGCAGGGGGGATCAAAGGAAATGGAAACTGGCTTGTATTTTGCTCATGCTGTTTCCGGGAGTCCCCAGCTTATTTTACGGGGATGAGCAGGCAATATGCGGAATTAAGGAAAATGAATATAGAAATCCCATGGTTTGGGGCGAAAATCCACAACTATGTGAATTTGTGCAAAATATGATAGAAATAAGGAAGAAATATATAGAGGAAAGTGCAACCTATGAAGTATTATGGAAAGATACAACGCAACAGGTATTTACTTTTGTGAGGGAAGGAAGAAAGGGAAGATTATTTGTTAGTCTGAATATTGCAGAGACCGGTCAGAAATGGAATAGAGAAGAGCGGAAAATAATTCTTGCTTCAAGTGATGAAGAGTTTCTTGAAGCTATGGGATACAAGATATATTTATAATTTATCAGAAAGCGGTTTTTTGCCATTTACAGGAAATTCTATGGCAGAGACCGCTTTTAGCAATTGTATTCATTAATTATGTAAAAGCGAAGCGGTGGTACATTTTATATGTTGTAAAGGATATTTTATTATGATAATATAGCAGTATTCTTACTGCGTTTCATAAGAAGCACTGCTTAAAAATGTTTCAGAAGCACTCGGTACCGCATAAAACAAAGGCTTTTCGTGGATTATAAGGTAACAATAATCCAACAAGCGGCGATAGGGGAGATAAAACTATGAATCCAATCATTCAGGTTAAAAACTTTACAAAAAGATACGGTGACTTTGTGGCAGTTAACGATATATCTTTTGATGTGGAAGAGGGCAGTGTATTTGCATTTCTGGGACCCAATGGTGCCGGAAAAAGCACAACCATTAATACGTTGTGTACCATTTTTGAAAAAACTTCCGGTACGTTATTGATCGATGGAAAAGATGTCAGCCGGCAAAAAAGTGAAGTACGGTCTGCAATCGGAGTTGTGTTTCAGGATTCGACACTTGATGCAAAAATGACCATCGAAGAAAATTTAAAAATGCATAGCGTATTTTATAATATTCCAAACAAAGAAGTGGAAGAACGTATCAGGTTTGTTCTGAACCTGGTGGATTTGACAGATGAAAGAAAGAAAATGGTTTCTGCTTTATCTGGAGGAATGAAACGGCGTGTTGAAATTGCCAGAGGTCTGATGCATTATCCCAAGGTTTTATTTCTTGATGAACCCACAACAGGTCTGGATCCCCAGACCAGGGCACATATATGGGAATATATTATGAAACTTCAAAAAGAGAGAAACATTACGATCTTTCTAACCACCCACTACATGGAAGAAGCCGAGATCTGCAATAAAATAGCAATCATGGATGGCGGAGTCATAGTAGCACATGATACGCCTTACGCGTTGAAGAAAAAGTATACGAAGGATAAAGCTTATATCAATACAAAGGACGAAGAAGCGTTTGAGAAACTGCTTGCAGACTATCAATTAAATTATTCAAAAAAGAATGGTTATTACAAGGTGGAGGCAGAATATCTGGACCGTCTGCTGGAGGTATTAAGCATTCATAAGGATCACATTACCAATATTGAAATAAAAAAAGGGACGTTTAATGATGTGTTTTTAGAGATAACAGGAAAAAAAATCAGGGAGGAGGGGTAATATGAATACAGTGTCCGCCTTATGGAAAAGAGGTCTAAAGGCTTTTGTACGAAATAAAACCGGGCTCATATTTTCATTGATATTTCCTTTTTTCTTTGTTTATGTGTTCGGTGCTATATTTAAAAATGATTTTATTGATAATCCCATCGCTTACATGCTTTCGGGAGTTATCATTACGACAGTATTTGAAAGTGCACTCAATCTTGCCTCTACCACAGTCGATGATATGGTCAGTGGGTTTATGAAAGAGGTACTGGTTTCGCCAGCGAAAAGAGTTTATGTTGCATTGGGACAATTATTGTCTGCGGCTACGGTAGCTACGTTGCAGGGTATTTTGATACTGATAATAGGTTCTTTTATAGGGATTAAGTTTACGAACTGGAGTACTCCTTTCTTAGTGCTGGTATCAATGATTTTTATCGGCATTGTATTTTCCGGTGTCGGGCTGTTTTTAGCAACAAAGGTACGCAACGGTCAAACGTTCCAGATCGTGAAAACTGCAGTGACAATGCCCCTGACGTTTCTTTCGGGCGCATATATCCCATTGTCCATGCTGCCGGTTTCGCTGAGATTTGCTGCCTACTTGAATCCAATGACCTATGCCACCGCATTTTTTAGAATGATAGTTCTGGAAAAAACAGATCTTTCTGTACCTGATCTGATAAAAGAAGGTTTGGTAGTTGAAATTAATGGTTTTGCAATTACTCCGTTTATGACATTTGCAGTTATTCTGGTCATTGGTCTGGTATTTCTGCTGCTGTCCACCCTATCTTTTGTTAAAACAGATTTTTCCCGCATGAATCGAAGTGCTACCGATGCGAATGCGCTTTGGGGATAGAATATGCAAACACCCCGATGACATCGGAGGTGTTTGCATAGTTAAATGTGATACATCATTATAATAACGGTTTGCCCATTGATACACCAAACGTATCGTCTGTATTTTCAATCGGAGACATATGAGCAGCAGAATCCTCTGCTACGACATTAAACCATGCTGACCGTGGCTGTGAACCATAAAGATCTATCAGTAAATGATCAGCATAAGCATTATAAAAATAGAAGGCATCACTCATAGAGGGGAATATGGAATTTATATTATTATTCATTTCCAATGCTGCGTTCGAGGAACTCCTTGAAGAATACCCGCCTATAATACCATCAAATAATGCGTGGCGGTCATAAGAATAAAGATAGCCGTCCTGACCGAAAATGCTGCTCCAATGTTTTACTAATTCACGAATCAGTTCTCCTTCATCAGAGTATAGAGTTTCATCAAAGAAGAAGCCTAAAACCAGCTTGTCTGTAAACTGCTCCCAATCATTTCCTGAAATAGGGGGCTTGTTTAAACAGGATCTTAAATAATCCATAATTTCTTTGCCTGCCCGGACGAATTCGGCTGTATTACTGCGAGTATGAGTTCCTGTCCCGCCATCTGGCAAAGGATAGTTCATGGTAAATGAGATCCAGGGATAATCGGGAATATGTTCAATCATCATATGACCGATTGCAGGCTGGTGCCCCTGTAATATATCTTTCATTTTCTGCAGAAAACCATATGCCAGAGTATTATATTTTTGAGTCTCATCTTTGCCTGTCATATTATTGATTACCTGTACAAGTGTCACATTGTTACAGGTTTCATTGTATCCGGAGAATAACTGATGCGCATAAGTGTCAGCAAATGTATGTAACCGTGAACCAATCAGCATTAAAGCATTCATTCGGTCTGTTTCAGTAGCTGCATTTATGAATTCATTTTTTGCAAAATTAAGATGATCTGAAATAATTGTTCCATCGTTTAATGTGGCTGGAAAGGTTCGATTGTCTTTTTCTGCCATGGATTGGTGCGTGGAAGGAATAAAATGAAATGGGGAAACGGTAAATTTTTGTGAACGTGGGGTAACAAGTGTAGCAAGATCCATCCAGTCCCAAAAGCCGGTCGTTACTGGATTGAAGTTAAATGGCGTTGTCCAGGATGAAATATACATATCATAGGGCGCCTGCTTTGCCCAGTCGGGCACGTTTGAATATCGTCTGTACAGGTAAGCATTGTAATCATCGATAAACTGTGAGAATACAGCGATTTGCTGAGCGGAACTCTCATCAAACCCTGCTTTACGAGCCAGTGTTTTTACAGCAAAATAATGGAAACTTATATTCATTTCATGAACCTCCTTCCAGATTACCCCTTTTTCTTCCAGCCTACAATGTTAATATATACATCATTGTAATCGGCGTCTCCGGCATCCTCAATGCAGATGGAATATACATAACCCACAGTCTTAGCACTTGTATCAGTGATTGAACCGCTTGATGTACTTGATCTCAGCTCCTGAGCTGCATCATAGCAGGTAATAGTTAATACAAGATTTCCGTCACAGTAATCCCAGGTAGACTGAGAGATTAACTGGAAAGTAGGACTGTAATTTGATTTGTTTGCGCTAAAAATCACAGTATTTCCAGCTTTTAACGTAATGTTGTATGTATACATGCATTGCGTGGTAACTGTCCAGGCCAGAAAGTAACCTGGTTTCATTTCTTCAAGATTAAATGTTGACGTTTTTGCCATATGGATCTCCCTTCTTTTGGTTGAACTGCCTATAACAAATATATGTTTATAGGAGTTTGGCGAATGCGTTAGTAGTGAATTATTTTTTTGCTATTTTGATTAACCAGAGCTCATTTGAAACCTCCTACGGGAAATTTTATATGCATTTAAGGCTGACTATTATGTACATACTTATATATATTTAAAAAAAACTCAAAAATGCATTGCGTAAAGGAAATGCAATCACTTGTTGACGAATCTGTTCTGTATTACAATATGGAACCTTTGTTTCTAAAAAGGGAATGTCTGAAATGGCAGATTCCTTTTTTTTGTTTACTTCATATAAAAAAAGATGTATAATAATATCATAATAATGATATGAAAGGAAGTGCAGGATATGATTATTAAGCCATCAGCGGCGTTGAGGAATGATTATACATCGATTTCCAATTTGGCAAAAGATACAAAAGAACCTATTTATATTACTAAAAATGGCGAGGGCGATATGGTGCTGATGAGTATAGAAGCATTTGAAAAACGGGAGCAGATTTTGGAACTTCGGTCCAAAGTGCTGCAAGCAGAAGAGGAACGTCTTAGTGGAGCCAGAACAATGAGTATTTCCGATGCCAGGAAAGCATTAAGAGAGCGTTTAAATGAAGTATAGGGTGGAAATTCTTCCCACTGCCTGGGAAGATTTAAAGAAAATTGAAGATTATTATACAGTGCAGTTTAATATGGAAACGGCATTGAAAGTAAGTGATCATATTTTAGATGCTATTGAGCGTTTACAGGATTTCCCTGATTCTGGATCTTTGACACCGGATTCATGGCTTAATGAGAAAGAATTCCGAATGGTAATTTGTGAAAAGCATGTAGTAATTTATAAGATAATTGAAACATCAGCCTATATTTATCATATTGCAGACACAAAAACAGAATATACAAAATTGTTTTATTAAAATTACTAACAGGCCCTTTTGGTAAAAAACGGACGAATACCGCCGCTTTTTTCTCCAAAAGGGTCTCTTCTGTTGACAGCCATTAAATAAGGGAATAAACTGAGAGAATAACTAACGGAGTTTTACAAATTTTACCAAAGGAGAAGATGATATGAAAAAAACATGTACGGTTGCAGTGTTGGTAATGTTAATTTCTCTCGGTTTAGGCGGGTGCGGTAAGAGCGTCAGCAGTTCGGTACCTGAATCAGAAAAGCAAACAGAGACGGTCCGGGAAACGAAGACAGAAGAAAAATCAGAACCGGAAACAACAAAGACGGCGGCACAGACGACAGCACAGGCTGCATCAGAGGCGGGGAAAACGGATTTAAACGGCCATACGCTCTCGGTGTACTGCGGTGCAGGTATGACAAAACCATTTCAGAAGATTGCCGATACATTTAAAGAGCAGACCGGATGTGAAATGGAGATCACCTTTGCGAATGCAGGTCAGATACAGACGCAGATCAATACTGCAAAAGAGGGCGATTTATTTATTGCAGGTACCGCAGATGAACTGAAACCGGTGAGTGATGTGGTCTCAGCCAGCAGAGAATTAGTGAAACATATACCAGTTCTTGCAGTAAAGAGCGGAAATCCCTTAAAGATTACAAGGCTTGCGGATCTGGCAAATAAAGATGTGCGTCTTGTTTTAGGTGATGCAAAATCAACCCCCATTGGTAAAATCTCAGATGAAGCCCTTACAGATGCCGGAGTGCTTGATAAAGTGAATGTAATAGCGAGGACAACTACAGCACCGGAAATCTTTAATGCTCTTACCGTAGACGAATGTGATGCCATAATTGTCTGGAAAGAAAATGTAACGGATTCATCTGTTGAAATCGTGGATACAGAAGAAATGCTTAAATACATTAAGACCGTTCCAGCCGCTTCCCTTTCGTATTGCGATGACACAGAAGCACTTACTGCTTTTCTTGATTTTCTGGATTCTGATACCTCTCATACAATCTGGGAAAAATTTGGCTATGAAGTGATAAAAAAGTAAATACCATAAGGAGAAACATTGAAAGACAGACATTCCTACAATATCTTTGACATTCTATCGATTATGATAACCGCAGGCATTGTGCTGTTTATTTTATTTGCGCTCCTTTCCATTATAATCGGAGGGTTCCCTTATTTGAAGGAAGCTCTCCGGTCAAGGGAGGTTCGGTTTTCTGTTGGTTTGAGCATTTATACTGCAAGCATTTCCACCAGTATTTGTGTGCTTTTCGCCATTCCATGCGCATATGGGCTTACCAGAACAGCCATGCCGTTTAAAAAAGCGTCTCAGATTATTATCGAGATGCCGTTAGCCCTTCCCTATCTGGTACTGGGACTGTGCCTTTTGGTAGTATTCTCCTCAGATGCTGGAAAGGTTTTAAAGAATTTGGGATTTAAGGTTGTGTTTGACAGAAAAGGGATCATTATGGCCCAGCTGACCGTAAATCTGCCTTTTGCAGTAAGACTTATGAAAAATGCCATGTCACAGATCGATAACAGGCTTGAATTTATTGCCGGTACACTGGGGGCTTCCCGCTGGGAACGGTTCTATACCATACTTCTTCCCCTGTGCATGCCATCAATTGTTACGATGATCGTGCTTGTCTGGTCCCGTGCGCTTGGAGAATTCGGAGCAACGCTGATGCTGGTGGGCGTGACACGAATGAAAACAGAGACATTGCCGGCAAGCATTTATTTAAATATATCTACCGGAGAGAATGGCATGGCAATGGCCTGTGCCATCATTTTACTGATGATTTCAGCAATGTCACTGGCTGTTACTACATTGCTTGGAGGTATTTCCAAACAGCACACTCGTATAAAGGATGTGAATCAATGATGGGATCAGCGATTGAAGTAAAAAGACTTTTCCTGAAAATGGGTGATTTTCAATTGAAAAATATATCCTTTGATATTCATCCAAAAGAAATATTTGCCATACTTGGAAAAACCGGAGCAGGAAAGACTCTGCTTCTGGAATCAATAGCCGGTTTTTACCGGAGCATGGAAGGAGGTATCTTTCTGGAAGGGAAGAATGTTCTTGATATTCCGCTGACAGAACGTAAAATAGGATTTGTCTATCAGGATTACGGTCTCTTTCCCCATATGACAGTCAGAAAGAATATATCCTATGGCTTAAAAATGCAGAAGAAGTCCAAAAAGGAAATTGCAGAGAAGGTGGGACACATGGCTGAGATTATGTCCATATCCCACATACTGGAACAGTATCCGGACACATTAAGCGGAGGAGAAAAGCAGCGTACTGCTTTAGCAAGGTCCCTGGTATTAAATCCAGGCGTACTTCTCCTTGATGAGCCGTTTTCCGCTTTGGATCCCGTAACCAAGGCAGCCATGTACAAAGAACTTTTAAAAATCAATGAACAATTTGACTGCGCAATTTTGTTTGTGACTCACGATTTTACTGAGGCGCAGAAGCTCGCCCGCAGGATCGGAATCATGGACAAAGGATGTTTAAAAGCAGTACGTAACAGTGTTGAGCTGTTTGATTATTATCAAAATGATGAATTAAATCAGTTTTTTGGTATCATGAAAGGAGATTGCGTATGAACCAGAACGAGTTAATGGATTTGCTAAAGGATAAGTTTAAGGAACTGGTTGAGGATAACAGCCTTGCCATGGATGAGGTACATATTGTGTCAAAAAGTCTGACGCCGGAAGAAGCAATCGGGAATACCCGGAGAAAGGATTTTCCAATTCTGACCGGCCAGGAAGTGATGCTGCAGGCAGAATATCAGGGGGCCAGAGGACAGGCATTTACTGATGCGCCATCGGAGTTTAAAGGCACACTCAGGGATATTCTTTCACTGGATTTAGACAATGATCTCCATAGCCGCGGCCTTTTTATTGCAGCAATGAATGCAGTGATGGCAAAACTGGGACTTGTGGAACATACGGTTCACTGTCGTACGGAGGAACCGGAGAATTGTGCCCGGGAGATTCTTGAGACTGTTAAAAGAGACTATAAAGATAAAAAAATCGCCCTTATCGGATATCAGCCTTCTATTCTGGAAGCGTTATCCAATAATTTTACAGTCCGTGTCCTCGATTTAAACCCGAAAAATGTAGGCCAGATCCGGTATGGGATAGAAGTGGAACACGGAATTGACGATTATAAAGAAGTGGTGCTTGACTGGGCAGATGTTGTTTTATGCACAGGCAGCACGTTGTGTAACGGAACGATTGTTCAGTATTTTGATATTGGAAAAAAAGTTATATTTTTTGGTATAACGGTTGCGGGAGCAGCGAAGCTGCTGGGGCTGAACCGGTTATGCCCGTGTTCCGCTTAATGCCGTACAAGCACTCATTGCAGATACCTGATATGTTTGTTACATTTTCCCTTGCAGGTATCTTAAATAGTATTCTAAAAGACCAGGCATATGCTGTTAATATTATTTTAAGGTATACAGGGGTGGCAGTGGCTGTATTTATGATGATATACATTTTTTATTTTGTTATCACTTTTATTACTTACAGGAGGGTTGCTTTGCGGCACAATAGATGATAAGTTAATAAGATGTATATTCTATTCTGACATGAGAGGGGAGAAATAAAATGAGCAAATACAATGCCTTATGGGAATACGTCCAGAAGAAGGGCAGTCCGTCATTCAAACTGACGTTTGATGAAATTGGTGAAATTGCAGGAATCCCGCTGGATCACTCTTTTTTGACATACAAGAAAGAATTAGCTGAATATGGGTATCAGGTAGGGAAGATATCTATGAAAGAAAAGACTGTTATCTTCAATATTTTATAAGCAGGGGGAAATTAAATGAAGTAAATTTGCTTTGACATTGGTGAAAAGTTATGATATTTTATATTGTACAGGCGGTGATAAGATGACCAAAGGTCAAATGGAGGCTAAAATCAGTGAAATAGTTAGTAAGTTTGAGATTGAATATATGGGAAGAGGACCAAAAACAATTAAGACATATATTATTAATGATATGATCATTGTCCGACTGACTGGATTCCTAAGCCCTTCCGAACAAAAACTAACTGATAATCCCCAGGGAATTGAACTGTTCAAAAAAGTTCGCACTTCTTTATTTGAGGGTGGAAGAGGATATTTGGAGACATTAATAATGGATTTTATTGATGTAGCCATAGTCAGCACTCACTCTGATATTAGTACAAAGACAGGTGAAAAAATAATTGTTATTACCGTAGATAAAAATTTAGAAGAAATTACAAAATAAAGTAAATAACGGAAGACAATGCAAAGTGGAAGCTTTTCCAAGTTGTTAGTAAGCCGATATCCATATTTTAATGGGTATCGGCTTTTCTTATTTTAAAGGAGGATTATATGAACAAAAAAGTAGCAGTAATTATGGGCAGTGACAGTGATTTGCCAGTAGTAAAGGGTGCCATTAATAGCTTAAAGCTGTATGAGATACCTGTTGAAGTACATGTGATGAGTGCACATCGGACTCCGGAAATAGCCTGTGAGTTTGCTAAAAAGGCACGGGATAATGGTTTTGGGGTTATTATTGCAGCAGCAGGAATGGCAGCACATCTTGCGGGTATACTTGCAGCACATACAACACTTCCTGTTATAGGAATTCCTTGTAAAGCTGCATCGTTTGATGGTCTTGATGCGCTGCTTTCAACCGTTCAAATGCCAAAAGGAATCCCGGTTGCAACGGTAGCTGTTAATGGAGCGGAGAATGCCGGTATATTGGCAGCACAGATATTAGGCGTATATGACGAAACTATTTCCAATAAACTATCCATGATAAAAGAAAAGATGGCGAATGAAGTCAAAGAAAAAGATGAGAAGCTTCAAGTTGAAATCTGGTGGAAAATGTAATGATAAGAATGAGTCATGCCGGGAATAACAGCAGCGGATAATACAAATAATAAAATAGGATTGAGAGGTATATGTATGCAGGATTGTTTATATAGACTGAACTTACCGGAATACGTAATTGAGATATTAAAAGCTTCAAAAGGTGTTACTATTCCCAAAACAAGAACTGAATTATTTGAACTTGCAATGGGTGACAAAACAAATGCAATTTTTAATGTAGAGTATGAGGTTAAAGGCATTGGAACTGTGTTAGAGGCTACGGTTACTAAATGTAAAAATGGTGCTGTTGTAAATTATGTTGATGACTACATGAGACGGCGTGACCCGGATTGCCTTTTGGTAGCAGATAATAAAGACACAGATAAACCGAAATATAAAGACGTTTATAAAAAGGATTTTAAATCTGTGAGATTGGAAACCTTTGAATGGTTGAAACAGCAGGAACTTATTTTCTTGCCTTTTAAATCAGGAGGAATTGAATACGGATATGATTCAATATTGATTGCTCCGTTAAATGCAGGTTTTTTTGCTGCAGGACTTGCAGATTTACAGGGATTTTTAAATATTGATGATGTTGCAGATACGTTCCACCCACGTGCAGTCATATTTCTGGCACCACCTTTTAGACATACACATTTTGAAGGAAAGCAGATTGTACTCCATAATCGTTTAGATGGAATTCATGAGGTGTATTCCTATAACCTTTATCCAGGTCCCAGTGCAAAAAAAGGAATTTACGGGGTTCTGCTAAATATTGGAGAGGAAGAAGGGTGGATCACTGCACATGCATCTACAGTCAAAGTAATTACTCCTTACGATAATGAAATTGTAATTATGCATGAGGGAGCTTCCGGCGGGGGAAAAAGTGAAATGATTGAAGATATCCATAAAGAGATGGATGGAAGA
>NZ_QOHO01000047.1 GCF_003432035.1 Lacrimispora amygdalina | reverse complement strand
TGTTATAATGTAACTATCTCAGTAAGCGCATAGTTTCGGGGTATGGCTCAAAATTTATTTCCGGATCCTATTGCTAGGATTCGGAAATGCAAGCATTTTACTCCATTTTGTTCTTGCAAAGTTTCTGGACTGTTTTATCCCAAGGCGCAAGTTTTGCTATCTCATTATCTGACATGACCTTGCTGGGACGATTCTCTAGCAAGAACTTCAGATATTCATATAGATTTAAGTCATACGCCTTTGCCATCTCTATGATGGTGAGATAGAGCGAATTAGCTGTCGCTCCTTCCGGAGTATCTGAAAAGAGCCAGTTTTTCCGGCCTACAGTTACTGGACGGATTGAATTTTCGCTAAGGTTGTTGCTCAGGCTGCACCGGCCATCTTCCAGATAGGTCATAAGAAAGTCTCGACGGTTTTTGATATATGTGATCGCTTTCTTAAGTTTGGCATTATCTCCGGGAGTGACTTGGTTTGCCCACGCCAAGAAACCCTCAACGACTGGTTTCTGGTCTTTGAGGCGACGATTTCCGATCTGTTTGCATGAGAGCCCTTTTTCCTTATAGACCCGCTCATACTCGAATAGCTTATTACAATACAAGACTCCCTGTACTGCCGGATGACTGTAATCCTTCTCATGGCCTTTCGGGATAGCCTCCAATAGATATCTCCTGATATGCGCAAAGCAACAACAACGCCTGGCTTCATTCACCTTGTTGTAGCCCTGGTATGCATCTGCCATTAGATAAAATCCAGGTTCAATACCCGTTAGGAATTGTTTGATGTTTTCTCCTGCTCTTGTGGGCGTGTAATTATAGAGGATGATTGGATTTAATCCATCTTCACCAGTTCGGACAACCCATAAATAAGATTTTGTCTGTGCCCGTCGGTCTTCCTCTTTTAATACCTGGATTGGTGTCTCGTCCATCATAAGGAATCTGCGTTTTAGCAGTTCCCTGTGAAAGTAATCATATAGCGGCGTTATATATTCAATGCCAACTATAATAATCCAGTGTGCCATAGATGTTCGTCCTATTGGAGCGTTCATCTGCAGGAAATCCTGCTCCTGGCGATAAAGAGGAATGTACAATCCGTACTTTCGATAAATGATATATGCCAGCAGAGATTCTGAAACATAACTTCCAGGAATCAATGCAGGCGTTCCATTATCCTTTATAAACTGTGGTTCCTCCGTATCCTTGCACTCTGGGCATGAATACGTGATTGCCATGTATTCGATACGTTCCAGCTTTGGCGGAGTATAAACGATTTCGCTGCGGATTAGTTCTGTCCCAATCGGAATCATTTGGGTCCCACAGATTGGACATGTTTTTTCCTCTTCGGTCAGTGTATCTACATTTATCTGTCTGGTCGGGATGTCCCTGAATTGTTCTGCTAAAGTAGGTTTCTTTTTTCGAGATTTCTTTGGAGCGAGGACAACTTCCGGTTCGATTAGTTCCACCGGTTTCTCGTCCTCTGTAAGATTGTCAAAAAGGTTCAATTGACCTGCGACATCATCCACGCGGCGTTCACTGGAAGCACCAAAATACTTCTGGCGAAACCAAGCCAGTTCAGCTTTTAGATTATCATTTTCAGCCTGCTGTTTATTCAATGCTTCTACCAGTGTTTTGATGGTAGTATTAAGCTCCAAAATCGTGTCTTTGAGCTGGGTGAGTTTTATATCGTTACTACTGTTCGCCACGTTTTTGCTCCTTAGTTTACTATAAAAAGTATACCATAAAAAGAGCGAAAAAGCCAGTAAAATCAAGGGTTTCATCCAGTTTTAAGAGCCTTTGGCTGCTCGATTTCAAGCCCCGTCATAAGCCAGTCGAATTGTTGCCAGGTAATGTTTTTTGCCTCATTGCTATTTCTTGGCCATCGGTACTTGCCTTGAACAACGTCAAGCCGTTTATAGAGAAGAACCATTCCGTCAGGCTCTCGGAGTAAAACCTTGATTCGGTCACATCGTCTGCCACAAAATAGATAAATGGATCTGGCATCCGGTTCTGCTTTCAACTGGTCTAGAATGATAGCGTAGAGTCCATCTATGGACTTACGCATATCCGTATTATTCGAGTTCTGGAATAATACAGATTATCCGAGAAGAATTATTATTCGAGAAGTTTCGGAAAATCACTGATAATCTCTACATTTTCAATAATTCTTCTCAGATAACAATCTACTTCTTTTTCAGGAAGTCCGGAATATCTTTTTTAGGTTCCTTCAGCTCGATTTTGCTTCCAAACCAGGTATCATTCCATTCTTTCAGCTTCCTGTCTACAGAATCCTGCGACATTTCTGCATAAATTTGGGTGGCCTGAACCGACACGTGACCTAATATATTTCTTATTGTCACGATATCGACTCCAGCTTCCAGTAAATGGCATGCTGTACTATGTCTCATGGAATGAGGCGGATAGCTTTCTTGCAGAAACAAGCCAGGGTGTTTCTTCTTCGCAATGGTTACATACTTTTTATATATGCCTTCAACGCAAGAAACCGTCATCAGTTCATGTGTCTGACTTGAAAAAACATGCCTTCCAGGATATCTTTCTATATGCCTGTGCCTTATGTACTTTTGCACAGTCTCTGCAAGTGTCAGGGAAACACCTACTTGACGGGTCTTTGAACCTTTTCCAAGCAATGTAACAGATGCATTTTTGCCATTTATATGCAGATCTGCAACTGTGAAATCACATATTTCCTGCGCTCTTGCGCCTGTTGCATACATAAATGAAAGCAGAACTTTATCCCTCAGACCAGTTTCATATCTTTCGTCAGGAAGCGACAATAGTATTTTTATTTCTTCCCTTGAAAATACAGCTCTTTGCTTTTTACTCCCACGTTTTATCGGTATTTTTATAATGGCACTTCTGAATATGGATGCAGCATCAAAATCTCTATTCTGTGCATACTCCGAAAATGCTGAAAGGGCTGATAAACGCTGGTTTCTGGTAACCGGTTTGCATTGCCGTTCTTTCTCAAGCCAGTTAAAGAATTCTAACAATGTATCATAATCCAAGCTTGAGAACCTGATATCGTCAGCATCTATTCCCTTGACATTCTGCATGAACTGAAGCAGAAGCATAAAGCTTTGCTTGTAAGATTCTATGGTGTTCCGGCTAAGACCACGGCTATAGGGCAGGTATATCTCGAAATAATCTTCCAGTAATGACATGAACTCTATTTTCCGCCTACTCATATATGACCACCTCCGGAAATAATTCCCCAGAATAATCATCAAACTTTGTAAGCGTATCCTCAAAGTAATTACCACTGTATTTCAAATATTTTTCCGTCTCGTAAAGGCTGTCGTGCCCTAAATATGTAGACAGGAACGGGACAGACTCGCTGGCTTTAATTCCACTGCGCTCGTTTTTATCAAAGCTTCTTACCGCAAACGAATGTCTAAAACAGTGAAGACAGGCGCCGCGTCCGTGTTCAGCCTGATCATTGCAGGTTATACCAGCCTTTTCTCTGATGATCCTAAAATAATTTCCGACATTACCGGGTGAAATATGGCTTTTAGCGTCATCCGCCGGAAATAAATATGCATCCGAATCATTCAGTATACCCATGCCAATACAGTATCTGTAAATGATTTCTGCCAAATCTTTTCCAAAGGGAACCAATCGCTGTTTGTACTTTTTTGTAACCCTAAGAATAATCAGATTTCTTTCAAAATCCAGGTCTCCTACCTTAATGCATACTGTTTCTCCAACACGCAGTCCACAGCAGTATAACAAGCGCAGTATCAATGGTATTTCTTTTTCAGCAAACTTGTTTTTTCTTGCCCTTGAAATCCTCAATGAGTCTGCAACAGCAAAGATTTTTTTTATATCTTCATCTGAATAAAGATAAGGCACGTAAGTATCATGGGTCGCAAGTGTTCTTGGAATAAAGCATGTATAACCTAAATCAGCCAAGAACAGAAGGAGTTGTCTGATGTAATGTACATGCTGACCTGATGTATTAATTGAGATATCTGCGCTGACTTCTCTGATCCATGATTCGATCACTGATTCAGATATTTCCTTATCAGCATGGTTGATCCTGCAAAGATATTCATCAAATAGAATCATGGTTCTTCTGTAGTGCCTATATGCCTCATAACTAAGTTCTGCTTCCCTTACAGATAGATGCATTGATATTTCTTCGCGAAAAACTGAGTTAAACACTGCCATCTTATTCCACCTCCCCGTGTAGGAAATCAGAAAATCTATCGGAAGGTGGCGGCGGTGTTAAGCTATATTTTCTTAGATTCTCAATGTCTATACGTGCATAATGCTTGATGGCATTATTAGAACTATGCCCCAATACCTTTCTTACAGTTTCATAGCTTATATCATTGTTGACCATGGAACTGGCCAGCGATGCCCTGAGAGCATGAGGACCTCTTTTGCGATTTCCAGAATCAATACCAGCAAGACCGATATATTTCCTTAATGCAGCTCTGATGGTAGAAGTTGTTATCGGATTATATGGAGCATAAGCGTTTATAAACACTATATCTGTCTGTGATTCCGGTCTGACTGATAAATAATCGTCAATGGCCAATCTCACTTCGCTAATCAAAGGAAGGTGGAGTGCGTTTCCAGTTTTTGTCTGAATGATATCCAAGTCAGTTCTGTTCAGCACATCCTCAATCGTCAAGTTCGCAATATCACCGGAGCGCATGCCCATTCTCGACGCAAGAAGAATCATCGCATAATCACGTTTTCCTAAAACAGTACTGGTATCTACAGCTTCTTCTATTCTCTTTATCTCTTCAACAGAATATACGCTTGGGATGACATACGGTTTACTATAATGAGGCACTATTGTTGAATAATCCGATGTTACACCCTCAAACTCTGTAAGATACGTTAAAAACAGTCTGATTTCACCCCAAAGGCTATGATTAGTTACTTTTAAGCAAGCGTGTGCAATACATACCGGAGACAGTACGTCAAGAGATTTGCAGTCCTGTTTTGAGAGCTCATCCAGAAACCAGGATATAGCATATCTCTTATTCCTAACAGTTCCGAAAGCGTGCCCAGTACTTTCATTCCAGTTACAATAACGGTCAACTATTTCTGCGAATGCATCAGGCAGGCAAAAGTGTTTTCCTTTATCAGAATGCACATCAGACCATGTCCCCTTCAACAAGTCGTTTAATCTTTGCACTACTGTGCGTAAAGCGAGATAGTACTGATTTTCTCCATGCACAGACTGATAATACTGCAAAAACAGAGCTCCTGCTTTTTCGTTGTAGCAATCGAAGCCATTATCTGACAGCCACGTAAAAATGCTGTTGCATAAATACCTATAGCCCGTAATGGTTATAGTCGTACAGCCCCTATCCCTCAGTTTTCTTATAAGTTCTGTCCTCAGTTCCATGAATGAATGATTTTGTTCTTGCATAATGGCAATACCTCCTTATTGTAGTTTGTACAATAAAGATATCGGTAATATCATTATTCAAGAAATAACAAAAAAAGATCAGAAAATATGAGGCTTCGCCAAAAACTTCTCGAATAATAATTCTTCTCGGATAATCAGTATAGCCTGTAATGATATAGATGTTGGTTGCTGAGGAAATATCACCTAGCACAACAAACACCTCCCATGCATTTGAGAGTTGTTTCGATCAGGTTTTTATCTGTGTTATTAAAGAAGCGGATTGTTGCATTGCCAATCAGGATTTCAACAGTAGGCAATTCTTTGGTAGCTAGATCCGGAACAATGCAAGTATTTTGCTCTACTTGCAAAGGAGCCGGCATTAAGTTAACCTTGACCACTTCCTGCAAAGGAGCTGATGTTTTCTTTACTTGATCGGATAACATGGGGATTACCATTCCGCGCTTGCGAAGTCTACTGATCCAGTTATAAAAGGTGCCTGGATTAATATCATTCATTTGACACCATTGATAGTCGGAGAGGCCGCTTTGTCGGCACTCCATGATGAGCAGAAACTGCTCATCTGCAGAAATTCGTTTTGATCTCATAATTGCTAGTCTCCCGAATAGAGTAAAATACTTGCATTCTCGCAAAGGATTGGAGTAAAACGCTCGCATTTCCTGATAACAATTATAGAGATAAATGGCGCCAATTAAAATCCACCCTTAAACTATGCGCTTACCTATCTCAAGTTTCGCACCTT
>NZ_QOHO01000046.1 GCF_003432035.1 Lacrimispora amygdalina | reverse complement strand
TTCGTTCTCCTTTCATAAATCTAAAAAGAGTATGCCCGTTTCAGCTGGAAATAAACTCCATTTGAATAAAATCGGGTAGGAGGTAGATAATTATTTTATCTACCGACCTTCCCTTCGATGTATGGGAGTATGTTTTCTAAGGTTCTTTCTGCACTTTTTCTGCTTTTACAGAAAATCATACAGTCATCCGCATAGCGGACGAATCTGTGTCCTCTGCGTTCCAGTTCCTTGTCCAACTCATTCAGCATGACATTGCTAAGCAACGGACTAAGTGGTCCACCTTGGGGCATTCCGACTTCTGTTCGTTCAAATATCCCCTTTGCCATAACTCCCGCATTGAGATATTTATGTATTAACGAAATCAGTCTGCCATCTTTGATGGTTCTTGACAATACCTCTATCAGCTTACTCTGGCTCACCGTGTCAAAGAACTTTTCCAAGTCCATATCTACCACGTATATATAGCCGTCATTTACATTCTTTTGGCACTGTTTGAGCGCTTCATGTGCTCCTCTTTTGGGGCGGAATCCAAAACTGTTATCTGAGAATCTCTCTTCGTAGATTGGAGTCAGTTCCTGGGTGATTGCCTGCTGTATCACTCGGTCAACTACCGTAGGAACACCAAGTCTTCTTACTTCGCCTTTTGTTTCTTTGGGTATTTCGACCCGTCGAACTGGATTGGGTTTATATTTACCTGTCCTTATCTCTTGGATTAGAGTGTCTTGGTTTTCTCTTAAGTAGGGTAGAAGTTCATCTACCTGCATTCCATCAATTCCACCTGCTCCCTTATTTGATTTCACTTGTTTATATGCCTTATTAAGGTTATCTTTCCGTAAAATCAAATCCAAAAGATTGTTCGTCCAATAGTCTGTGATGATACCGCTCTTTTCAGTAATCTTAGAGTAGTCGAACACTTCTGCATACTCTTTCTGTTCCGCAGATACCATTTGCAGATAGTCTTCCATATGAAGTTGTCTGTTCTTAAATCTACTTTCAGTTACTTTCATTGCTTGTATCTCCTAAAGTTTAGTCCTTCCCATTATGTTTGCAACCATCTTGGTACTATGACCTCTGCTGACTTCTTGCCATTCGTTGTTACTACAAGTTTCATACTCTGTTTTCACTTGCTGACAAGACCTCCCTTGGTACCACACGTTTCTTTCTCTCCATCTATCTGCCACATTTACTACAGTTAATTCCGAGTAGTTATTGGACTTCAGTTTGTTGTGCAACTTTATCCTTAACCATAGCCTGATGTGGTTTCTGTTCGTCAGATCAGAGATTTGCCTCCACCTTCCTTCAGATTCCATCTCACGGTGGACACCCTTGGTCTTGGCTGTATCCTTCCCACTACCTGTCTCTTATCTCCTTCT